>DASPKW010000092.1:0-6804 GCA_035627895.1 Tepidisphaeraceae bacterium
CTGGTCGGGTGGCTGAAGGAGCGGCGGCGGCTGTGCACGCGGTTCGAGAAGCTGGCCGACAACTACCTGGCCATGGTGAAGCTCGCGTTCGTCACCAAGTGCATGATGCTGTTAAACGGGTAGTCGTCAGACAGAGCCTAGTCGCCTCCGCGCGACCCACGGTGCACGTACCGTGGGCTTCCCGTCCGACTTCTCCTCTCTGCCCCCCCTCCCATGTCCAAGCACCTCCTCAATCAGCGCCTGCCCCAGGTCGTCGAGCACCTCGTCCGGTCGATCACGAGCCAGCCGACGATGCGCCACCTAGACCGCGTCCTCCTCCCCAGCCGCGACGCCGTCATCCGCTTCGTCGACCTTCTTCGCCAGCTCGTCTTCCCCGGCTATTTCGGCCGCCACGACCTGACGACCGAAAACATCCCCTTCCGCGTCGGCGAGCTCGTCATCGAGCTCCACGACATCCTCTACGACCAGGTCCGCTGCTGCCTCCGCTACCGCGAGGGCATCACCGGCGACGATAACGGCTCCGCCACCATCACCAAGCCGGGGGCCAACGGCAACGGCACGCCTTCACTCGCAACCGGCAACTCGCAACTCGCAACGCCGATCGCCTGCACCCCCGCCACCTGCGACGCCGAGGCCGTCCGCGTCGTCGCCACCTTCGTCGACCGCATCCCCGACGTCCGCCGCACCCTGGCCGCCGACGTCCAGGTCGCCTTCGACTCCGACCCCGCCGCCAAGTCCACCGACGAGACGATCTTCTGCTACCCCGGCCTCTTCGCCATTTTCGTCCAGCGGTTCGCCCACGAGCTGCACGGCCTCGACGTCCCGCTGCTCCCCCGCATGATGACCGAGTACGCCCACTCGCGCACCGGCATCGACATCCACCCCGGCGCGAAGCTCGGCGAATCCTTCTTCATCGACCACGGCACCGGTGTCGTCATCGGCGAGACGACCACCATCGGGCGGAACGTCAAGATCTACCAGGGCGTCACCCTCGGCGCCCTCGCCCCCGCGTACGGCCAGGCCCTCCGCGGGCAGAAGCGCCACCCGACGATCGAGGACGGCGTCACCATCTACGCCGGGGCCACCATCCTCGGCGGCGAGACCACCATCGGCACCGGCTCGGTCATCGGCGGCAACGTGTTCATCACGTCCAGCGTCCCCCCCCACAACCAGGTCGTCGGCGAGCCCCCAAAACTCAAGTTCCGCGAGCGCCGCCCCCGCGGGCAACGCGACACGGTGGATTTCCAGATTTGACTCCTCCCTCTCCCGGACGCGCCCTTACCCGACGCTCGCGGTCCGGCGCGGCCGCGTCCGGGAGAGGGCGGGGGTTAGGGCATGCAGCAACCGTGGCGGGGAATCTCGCTAAGTCGCACGCCAAGTGAACCTCCGAAATCCGACCGACACTACAATCACCGCCCCCCGGACGTGCCTGCCGCGCTAACGCGCCCGACCGCACCGTGTCTATCATGCCTGCAAGGACGCCCATGAAATCCACCCCCCTGCTCATCCTTCTCGCGCTCGTCTGCGTCACCCCGCTCCACGCCGCCCCCCTCGCCCCCGACGCAGACCTCGACACCGTCCTCGACGCGCTCCACAAGCGAGGCGAAGGCCTCAAGGACTTCTCCGCCGACGTCAAACTCACCACCAGCAGCGACCAGGACGGCTCGGGCACCGAGCAGGCCGGCACAGTCGTCTACCAGAACCGCGAGAACGCCACCGCCCGCGTCCGCGTGTCGTTCGCGACCTCGACCACAATCAACGACGCCGGCAAGGCCGGAACCACCGTCAAGAAACCGCTCGACTACATGCTCCAGGACGGCTGGCTGACCGACCGCGATTACACCAAGAAACTCGAGGTCCGCCGCCAAGTCCTCCGACCCGGCCAACAGATGAACCTCCTCAAGCTCGGTGAAGGCCCCTTCCCACTGCCGATCGGCCAGCCGAAGGAAGAGGTCAAGAAGCAGTTCGACGTGACCAAGCCCGCCGCCTCCGCCGACGACCCCAAGAACACGATCCACCTCGTTCTCACGCCCAAGCCCGGCACCCAGTTCGCCAAGCGGATCAAGACGCTCCACGTCTACGTCGACCGCGACTCCCACTTCCCCACGCGGATCGAGGCGAACGAAAAGAGCCAGTCGACCCGCTCCACCGAACTCACGAACCTCAAGATCAACGCCGGCGTCGCCGACGCCGACTTCGCCCTCGAAGACATCTCCAAGCAGACAGGCTGGAACCGCAGCGAAGAGCCGTTCGACTGAGTCGAATCGGGCCCGCTTCGTACGCGCGGTCTTGACGGCAGGGGCGCTTCGGCGGCCCTGTTTGCCGGCGCCCGATTCACGCCTGATCCGTATCGAGTGAAGGTGCCGAAGTGAGGGTGGCACAGGCGCGAAGGCAATCGGATGATAGCTCCCACGCAACGCGTTCCCGACGCGTCCTCCCTTCTAAACGCGCCCGATACCTCTTGTAGCCGCCCCGCTTGCGGGGCGCGTCCAGGACCCGTCCCCATTCCTTTCTGAACGACGCCCCCGCGAGCCCGGACCACGCCCCCCGATCCCCGGTCTCCACGATCGGCCACAGTTCTCGCGGCACCGCTGCCTGAAAGGTACCACCCACGATTCGCTTGCGAAACCCGTCAGACATGCCGGGCAAGCCCAGCGGCTAAAAGCGCATCGGCACAAAACAACACCGGCAGGCGCTTCCGCGCCTGCCGGTGTTTACCCACGCCAAACGAACCCATCCGCTCGTCCGCGTGACTAGTTCACGTACGCGATCTCGTTGCTGAACAACAACGCCTGCGTGTACTGCTCCCACACGCTCAGCGGCTTGCGGACGACGGTTTCGCCCTCGTTCTTGATGCCGGCCTTGCCGTTGCGCCGGGGGGCCATCATCATCGCCGCGGCGGCGTCCTCCTTGCGGGCGGCGGCGGCGGCGGCACGGCGGGCCTCCTTGCCGGCGAGGCCGGCGGCGGCGGCGGGCTTGCCAGCGGTCGTCGCCGACGCCAGCGGGTCTACGCCCTTGGCCTTGTCCGCGACGACCTTCGCGTTGTAGAAGTCGGCCGCCATCTTCACCTCTTCCGGCCGCGGGGCGCGCTGGAAGATCACCTGGTAGATCGCCCGCACCTTCGCGTAGTCGTCCTTCGCGGTCACGAACTCGGGCCGGCTGACCACTTTCCGCGCCACGTCCGCCGACATCGCGCTGTTCATGAAGAACAGCGCCTGCTGCGGCACGATCGTGCTCGTCCGCTTCGTGTTGGTCATGTCCGGGTCGGAGAAGTCGAACTGCTCCATCAGCTCCGGCACGCTCCCCCGGTCGATGTACCCGTACACGCTCCGGCGGTTCGAGTACGGCTCTTCCGTCAGGTTCACGGCGTGCCCGCCGACCGTCAGGTCGAGCTTGCCCGTGAACTGGAGCATCGTGTCGCGCACCGCCTCGAAGTCGAGCCGACGGAGGTTCGCCCGCCAGACCAGCCGGTTGTCCGGGTCCTTCACCGCGTACGCCGGGTTCGTGTCGCTGCTCTGCTGGTACGTGCTGCTCAGCATAATCAGCTTGTGCATCTTCTTAAACGACCAGCCCTCGTTGACGAACCGCGTCGCCAGGTAGTCGACCAGTTCCGCGTGGCTCGGGGCCTCGGACTGCACGCCGATGTCGTCCACCGTCCGCACGAACCCTTCGCCGACGTGCCGCATCCAGATGCGGTTGACGGCCACCCGCGCAGTCAGCGGGTTGTCCTTCGAGGCGATCGCCTGGGCCAGCTCGAGCCGCCCGGAGCCTTGCTTGAACGGCTTGCGGTCCTTACCCGACACGATCGACAAAAACTGTCGCGGCACGATCGGGCCACGGTTCTGCGCCTCGCCGCGGACGAAGATCGGCGAGTTCTTGATTACGCCGTCCTGCACGACCATCGCGCGGGCCGGGGCGCCCGGGTGGGTCAGCTCCAGCTCGTTGATGTTGTTGAACAGGAACACGCCGTACAGCCGGCCGTTCTGCTGCGGCAGCGAGACGATGACTTCCTTGAGCGTGTCGGTGTCGAGCTCGTGGGCCGGGAGGACCTTGGCCGGGATGTTCAGCAGCTCGACCAGCGCCTCGTCATACCCCGTGATCTTGGTGTCCGGCTTGACCGCTTCCTTATTGGCACGCCAGTAGGCCTGGGCCTTCTCCTCGAGGTCGCCGAACAGCTTCCCGTAAATCTCGAAGACCTCGTTCATGCCCTTGATCGACTCGGGCATCACGTCCTTGAACGCCGCGACGACCAGCGGGTTGAGCGGGCGGCGCAGGAACTTCCCACTGCGGATGTCGGCCAGCACCGGCGCGACCTTCGCGGGCGTGAACTCGTCCTTGCCGAGCTGGCTGAACCGGACGAGCGGGGCCCACACGCCGTCACTGAACCGCCCGCCGATCCGGATGCCCTGCTGCAGGTCGCGCTCGAGCTTGTGCTCTTGGATCGCCTTGGTGCGCAGGTTGACGGCCTCGACATCGGTCGCCCGACGGGCGTACATGTTCACCAACAGGTACCACTGGGCCTTCTTGCGGAACTCGCGGCCCTGCGACCGGACCGTCTCGTAGTACATCTCGCGGTTCTTGGCCTCGAGCATGGCCAGCTTGGCCTTGTAATCCTCGTAGTCCTTGCCCGACGGGAGCTTGCCGATCAGCGGCCGCTCGGCCGGCTCGACGATGCTCGTGAACACGCCGTGCAGCGAGTAGTAGTCGGCCGTCGGTACCGGGTCGAACTTGTGGTCGTGGCACCGCGCGCAGGCGACGGTCAGGGCCATCGTCGACTTGGTCAGCGAATCGATCCGCTCGTCGATCGTGTCGTTGTTGTTCGCGAACCGCTTGCCGACCGTGAGGAACCCCAGCGCGGCAAGCGTCTCGGGCTTCTCCTTCGAGATCGGGAGTTGGTCCGCCGCGATCTGCTCCATCAGGAACTGGTCGTACGGCTTGTCCTCGTTGAAGGACTTGATGACGTAGTCGCGGTACGTCCATGCGTGCGAGTAGCGGTAGTCGGTGCGGAGGTTGTTGTTCTCCTGGCCCGACGTATCCGAATACCGGGCCGAATCCAGCCAGAACCGGCCCCAGCGCTCGCCATATCGCGGCGACGCCATCAGCCGGTCCACGACCTTCTCGAACGCGTTCGGCGAATTGTCGTTCTTGAACGCCTGCACCTCCTCCGGCGTCGGCGGGAGGCCCGTCAGGTCGTACGTCGCCCGGCGGAGCAGCGTCTCCTTCGCCGCCGGCGGGTTCGGCTTCATCCCGTTCGCCTCGAGCTTGGCCAGGATGAAGTTGTCGACCGGCGTCTTGACCCACGCCTTGTTCTGCACGGCCGGAACGTCCGGGTTCTTCACCGGCTGAAACGCCCAGTGCGACCGGGCCGTGTCCGTCATCCCCGTCAGCGCCGAACCGGCCGACGACACCCGCGGGTCGGGCGCGCCCATCTTCACCCACTCGGTGAGGGTGGCGATGTCCTTGTCGGACAGCTTATCGCCGTCCGGGGGCATCTGCAGGTCCTTGTCCGTGTACGCGATCGCCTTGATCAGCGGGCTCGCCTCCGGGTGCCCCGGCGCGAGGATCGGCCCGTGCGACCCGCCCTTGAGCGTGCCCTCGCGCGTGTCGAGGGTCAGGCCGCCCTTGGCTTTCTTCTCTTCGATGCTGTGGCAGCTGTAGCAGTTGGCGACCAGGATCGGACGGACCTTCGTCTCGAAGAACGCGCTCTCCGCTGGCGACAGCTTGACCGCGCCGGGCGCGCCCGCCGCCGCCGCCGCCGGCACGTTCGCCGCCGCCAGGACCGTCTTTTGCTCCGCAGCCGGCGCCGCCGCAACGACCGGCGCCTTCGCCTTCGCCACCGGCGCGTCGGCCATCGCCAGCCCGCACGCCGTCGCCGTCACCAGTCCGGCCGCCGTATAGAGAAGCTTGTTGATCATGTTGAGCGCTCGTGCCCCGGAACAATCCGTTCCCGAGAATCCCCGAATCCCACTTCGACCCGCACGCGCCTACGCGATCACGTCCCGCACCACGTTCCCGAAGTTGTCCGTCAGCCGGAAGTCTCGGCCGTTGTAGCGGTACGTGAGCTTGGTGTGGTCGAACCCGAGCAAGGCCAGGATCGTCGCGTGCAGGTCGTGGATGTGCATGCGGTTCTCGGTCGCGCGGGCGCCGAACTCGTCGGTCGCCCCGTACACCGTCCCGCCCTTGACGCCGCCGCCCGCCATCCAGGCGCACATCGCCTTGCCGTTGTGGTCCCGGCCCGGCGTCGCGCCGTTCCCGCCGCGGTCGCGGGTCACGGTCCGCCCGAACTCCCCGCCCCAGACGATCAGCGTCTCCTCGAGCAGTCCGCTCTTCTTCAGGTCCTTCAGCAGCGCCGCGATCGGCCCGTCGATCTCGCCCGCCTTGCGGCGCATCGACGTCTCGATGTTCGAGTGCATGTCCCACCCGCCGTTGAACACCTGGACGAACCGGACGCCGCGCTCGACCAGGCGGCGGGCGACGAGCATCCTGGCGCCGAACTCGGTCGCCCCGTACTGCTCGCGGACGGCCTGCGGCTCCTTGGTGATGTCGAACGCGTCGGTCGCCTCGGTCTGCATGCGGAACGCCATCTCGAACGATTCGATCCGCGCCTCGAGCTGCTCTTCCTTGTGGAGCTTCTCGCTGTGCAGCGTGTTGAGCTTGCGCGCGAGGTCGAGCTGGCGGCGTTGTCCGTCCGCGGGCGTGAACTGGTTATGGATGTTGAGCAGCACCTGCTCGAGCGGCATCTTCGTCGAGTAGTTGACGTTCGACCCCTGGTACAGGCTCGGCAGAAATGCCGCCTGGCGGTAA
>DASPKW010000093.1:0-7342 GCA_035627895.1 Tepidisphaeraceae bacterium
GCCGTTGAGAGTGACGACGAGGTCGGCGGCGTCGACGGCGAAGGAGATCACGTCGTCGCCGGCGGTCGCGTCGACGATCAGGACGTTGCTGCCGTCGACGGCGGACGTGAGCAGGCGGCGCGACTCGAGCGCGTCGACGACGGGGCGGATCGCGGAGGCGACCGTGCGCCGCGCGCGACGAAACTCGGACGAACCGACGACCATTTTACGACCCTGCTGCGCCATAACTGCACTCCGACGACCGCCCCCGGGGATGGAAACGCACGCGCGAGCTCCCCCGCGCGTCCGCCCCGATTGGACCCGCTCATAGGGACCGGGGTTCTTCGTGCGCTCGGACACAGGGCCGCTGAAGCGGCCCTGCCGTCTCGGACGGACGCGGGCATCGGACCCGATCTTCTCGCGCGGATTTCCGTGGTGAACCGCCGCCCCCGGGGGAGTGTGCCACTTTAATCCGCCGACGCCGCCCGGTCCAAGTTTCCGGGCGGCCGAAAACACCTGAGCGGTGTCAAACGCGGGAAGATAGTCGGCGCAGGGATGGCGATCGGTACGGGAAAGCTGTTTTTCGATAGTGGGGTGAAGGTCGCGTGGTCGGCCTGCGTGCGATTTTTTGAACGCCATGGGGGTCATGTCTTGTGGCTTTGGTGATAAGTCTCGGTGGGAACGTGAGTTGTTCGAGTTTTGCTTGGAAGGAAAAGCGGGCCTTTTCGGGCAAAACCGGGCATTTTCGGTACCTTTCGGTACTTTTCGGTACCGGCCTAGTTCCATTGCGGCGGGTGAATCAGGGCGGCGGGGCGCGGCCGAGATGTCAAAGAGCGTCCACATTACGTGGGGTGTCAGGCGCCGGTGGGGACGGTGGCGCACGGGTGTGGGGTGGCGGTGGGGATAAGTCGGAAGAATTCGGCGGAATGAGGGGCGGCGCGGGCAGCGCGGCGATGATCACGTTCGCGCACGGCTACCGGAGCGGTTTGCAGGACGTTTGGGATGATTCTCGCGAAGAGGCGAAGCCGCTGCCGTGGCCATTGCGAGGGCGGACCCGCGAACGCGGATTGGAGGCGCTCCCGGCGTTTCCCTCGTCAATCCCGCGCAGGCTCGGGGTAGAACGGGTTCGCGATGAGCCCGTCCACATGCGACGCGGACGTGAGCGACGCCGTTCGGACGTGCGCGGGAACGAGAGCGGATCCTGTGGCCCTTTTTCCGCCCCCATCCTGCTCGATGGCACCGCGGTCGGGAATGGGACCTTCACTGTGACAGCGCTCGACAGCAACGTGACCAGTCGAGTAGTTGCCGTTCCCGTTGTTAATCCATGACCATCCCAAACCCCGGCATTCAGCGCCCCGCGCGGCGGCACCGCCGCGCGGGGCGCTCGTTGGTCGACGCTCTGTCGGCGCTCGTCTTCTTCGTAGGTGTGACATTCGCCTCACTATGGGTGCGGAGCTACATGGTCCGCGACCGGGTCGAGCGAAGCCACGAATTGGCTGGCCAAGCGGAGATTCGGAACACGCGCTTTGAATCTTGGACCGGCGGACTACGGTGGTCGGACTTCCACCTCGTTCAGGGTCCGCTCCCATCGGCGGAGGAGGTGGCGACTTGGAAATTGCCCCCGGAGCGTGTCCGCTGGCGTTGGGAGCGCCAGTGGCAGTCCGAACTCCCGGGTACGTCGCGAGGTTGGCGTAATCTGGTCACGTTCAGTATCGAGAACGAGCGCGAGCCCGTGCCCGTTCCGGCGAGGCGTCGGCAGGTCAGAGTGCCCCACTGGTGTGTCGCGCTCCCGTGCGTGCTGTGGCCGGGGATTCGTTGGTGGCGGAGGAGGAGAAAGCGATGGTCACCAGACTTTTGTAGCACCTGCGGCTACGACCTCCGAAGCCACGCAGTCGGCGCCCGCTGCCCGGAATGCGGGACGGTCGTGGCGGCGGACGCGCCGGCGGTCCGGCCGGCGGGTTGAGCGTCGGTTCGTGATCGTGCAGTGGGCCGCCTCCCTTTGTGGGGGGCGGCCCGCTCGCGTTTGTCGGGGGCTCGATCCCGCGTTCCGCGGGATTCCGACTGCGCAGGAGTCGGCGTGGGCGGATAACACGTGTGGGGCGCGGCGCGCGGGCGGAATTTGCTGTATCGGGCGGGTGGGATCGCTTACACTTGCGGGCCCCCACCCCTTTCGAAGGAGGCGTGCATGTCTCGTTGGATTGCCGCGCTGGTCGTGTTGGTCGGTTGTGCGTCGTCGGTGTCGGCGGCGGACGCGCCGGATTTCCCGCCGGGGTATTTCATCGACGGGCGGGCGTACTCGCTGAAGGATTTGGAGGGGAAGGCGGTCGTGCTGTTCTTCTACGAGCAGGACTGCCCGCGGTGCCGGGGGGAGATCCCGGCGCGGAACAAGGTGGTGGAGGAGTTCAAGGGCCAGCCGGTGCGGTTCATCGCGGTGGCGGCGGGGGACTCGATCCAGGACGCCAAGGTGTACTCGTCGTCGACGAAGCTGGCGATGCCGATCTTCGCGGACAATTTATCGCTGATGGAGAAGCGGTACGGGACGGAGATCTCGCTGCGGAACATCTGGCAGTTCCGGCTGATCGCGCCGGACGGGCGGATCCTGGGGTACTCGATGGACCCGGCGGACATCAAGCGGGCCGTGGCGCAGGCGAAGTGGAAGTACAAGGACGGGGGGTACGACGCGAAGCTGATGCCGGCGATCGATATGCTGGAGTGGGGCCAGTACGCGGACGGCGTGCGGCTGCTCAAGCCGTGGCTGAAGAACACGAAGAAGGAGGTGGCGGACTCGGCGAAGCAGCTGTACGACGCGGTGAAGGCCGAGGGCGAGGCGTGGCTGGCCGAGGCGGACAAGCGGTACGCGGCGGAGGACCACGCGGGGGCGTTCGACTTGTACACGAAGGTGTCGACCGTGTTCGCGGGCGAGGAGCTGGGGAAGAAGGCGGCCGACCCGCTGAAGAAGCTGGCGGCGACCCCGGCGATGAAGGACGAGCTGGCGGCGCGGAAGATGTACGAGCAGTTGAACAACGGGGCGTCGCGGGCGCGGGCGGAGCAGAAGCCGGCGGTGGCGGAGTTCGCGGCGTCGATCGCGAAAAAGTACCCGAACACGCCGACGGGGAAGAAGGCGGCGGACGTGGCGAAGGAGCTGGGGGCGGGGGCGGAGTGATTGACGCGTGGAGGGATCGCGGTGCGGAGATTGCTCACGGGAACCTTGCTTTGCTTCACGCTCGCGGTCGGTGCTGAAAAGCCGAGATGGACAGCGCCAAATTCGGACGGGACGTACACGGCGTGGTGGTGCGCGACGGGCCGGATCGACCCGCGCGACAAGGGCGCGGCGCGCGAACGGATCTGCCGGGACGCGGTCCGCGCGCTCGCCGGTGTGAGCGCCCGGCCGGATTCGCGTTACGCGTGGGACGAGGCGGAGTTCCTCGTGCGCGTCAGCTTCGACCTGGCGCAATGGTATCGCCGGAGTTTTCCGGACGAGTCGAAGTGACCCGGTTCGATTGCGGGTGGGTCGCGCGTCCGGGTGCTGGTTGCTATTCGAGCGCTCACGTGCACCTTCGGTGCGACCGCTAAGTACGGCCTTGGTGGTCGTGCGCGGGGTGCGAGTGTCACATTCGATTCTTCATTATGCCCGACTTAGCCGACGGCGAATCTGCCCAGATGCAGGGGTCCGGTTCTAAGCCTTACGAGCTGAAGAACACGGGCGGGGTGTACTCGTGCTCGTGCCCGGCGTGGCGGAACCAGTCGATCGCGATCGAGCGGCGGACGTGCAAGCACCTCAAAAAGCTGCGTGGGGAGGCGGCAGAGGTGGCGCGGGTGACGGCGGCGGGCGGGGGGACGCCGCCACCGCCGCCGGCGCCCAAATCGGTCGCGCGGGCGGCGGCGCTGGCGAAGGCGGCGCCGGTGCTGCTCGCGGAGTCGTGGGACGGCGTGCTCGACCCGGCGGGGTGGTGGATGAGCGAGAAGCTGGACGGAATCCGGGCGTACTGGGACGGCGCGCGGATGTGGTCGCGATTAGGGAACGAGTTTCACGTGCCGGAGTGGTTCGTCGAGGGGCTGCCGAAACATCCGCTGGACGGGGAGTTGTTTTTGGCGCGCAAGGCGTTTCAGAAGACGACGGCGATCGTTCGGCGGCAGGACAAGTCGGAGCATTGGAAGCAGATCAGGTTTCTGATCTTTGACGCGCCGGGGCACGGGGGGGCATTCGAGGCGCGGTTGGAGATGTTGGCGAAGTTGGCGGCGACGCCGTTCGCCGAGGTTCACGCGCATGCGCGGTGCACGGGGGTGGAGCATCTGAAGGCAGAGTTGGCGCGGGTCGAGGCGCTGGGGGGTGAGGGGTTGATGCTGCGGCAGGCGGGGTCGGTGTACGTGGCGGGGCGGTCGTCGACGCTGCTGAAGGTGAAGTCGTTCAAGGATGATGAGGCGATTGTGATCGGGCACCAGCCGGGGGCGGGGCGGCACAAGGGGCGGCTGGGGGCGCTGCTGGTGCGGCTGGCGGACGGGACGGAGTTCGCGATCGGGACGGGGTTGTCGGACAAGCAGCGCGAGGACCCGCCGGCGGTGGGGGCGACGGTGGTGTTTCGGTACCAGGAGCTGAGCGACGGGGGGGTGCCGCGGTTTCCGACGTTTCACGGGGTACGCGACGATGTATGATCATCCGGAACCCGATGAGCACCGACCCGAACGCCTCGATCAACACACTGCTTGTCGACGGCCACACGAAGTACCTGCGGAAAGTCCCGAAGGCGCTCGCGGCGTACCTGACCGGGCGGCCGCTGGTGCTGGAGCCGGAGCGGACGGCACTGGCCCAGCGGTGGTTCTTCTTCGGCGCGGGTGGCGTGGGGCTGAGCGCGCCGGTCGTCCCGCCGGGCTATCGGTTTGAGCAGTTCGGGTTTCCGGAAAAGGCGTTCGCGGACGTGGCGGGGCTGCGGTTCGACGACGCCGACGACCGGGCGTCCGCGGTCATGTACCCGATGCAGTCGTGGGCGATGTACCGGGTCGAGTTCGGGTGGGCGCGGGCGGCGCTCGAGGGGCTCTACCCGATCAGCAAATCCGGGATCGGCGTGGTGACCGATGACGGGCGGGCCGGGGTGGTCGTGCGCCGGTTTGCGGGCAATCTGCCGGCCGACCCGAACCCGTCGAAATTACACTTTGAGGTCGCCGCGTGGGGTCACGCCGGGGGCGGAGCGCAGTCCGATGCCGTTTGACCGCGAGTCGGCCGTCACGCGCTTGCGGGACCTCCAGCGGCGCATCCGCGATGCCGTGATCGGGTCGCGCGGCGACACCTCCGCGGACGTCGCGCGGACTTCGGCGGCGGATACGATTTACGGGATCGACGCGGCGATCGAGCCGGTGGTCGAGGCGTTCTGCGAAGAGTGGGGGCGCGAGCTGCCGATGGTGGTGGTGGCGGAGGGGTTGGAGCCGGAGACGGGGCGGGTGTTTCCGGCGGGGAGGGCGGAGGGGGACGCGGTCGCGCGGGTGATTTTGGATCCGATCGACGGGACGAGGGGGCTGATGTACGACAAGCGGAGCGCGTGGTCGCTGGCGGGGGTGGCGGCGAACAAGGGGGCGGGGACCCGGCTGGCGGATATTGAAGTCGCTGTGATGACGGAATTGCCGACGAGTAAAATGGGGTGGTCGGACGTGCTGTGGGCGGTGAAGGGTGGGGGCGCGCAGGGCGTGCGCGAGCGCGTCGAGCGGGAGAGCGCACCCGGACGCGCCCCGCAAGCGGGGCGGCTACAAGAGGCGTCCGGTGGTATCGCGCTACAAATTGCGCCGTCGCGCGCGACGACGATCGCGCACGGGTTTGCGAGCGTGGCGAGTTTCTTTCCGGGGACGAAGCGGCTCGCGGCGGAGTTGATGGAGACGATCTGCGCGCGGCTGCTCGGGCCGGCGGACGTAAAGGCGGCGGCGGTGTTCGACGACCAGTACATCTCGACGGGCGGGCAGTTCTACGAGCTGATCGTGGGGCACGACCGGTTCATCGCGGACCTGCGGCCGCTGTTTTACGCGGTGCAGGGGCAGGCGGAGGGGTTGTGCTGCCACCCGTACGATTGTGCGGCGGCGCTGATCGCGACGGAGGCGGGGGTGGTGCTGACGGACGGGCTGGGCGGGGCGCTGGACGGGCCGATGGACGTGACGAGCGGGGTCGCGTGGGCGGGGTATGCGAACGAGGGGATTCGGGGGGCGGTGGAGGCGATCGTGCGGGAGTTCTTCGGGAGCAGGGGAATCCGCGCGGTTTGAGCCCGGTCACTGAAGTGACACAGGCCTCATGGCGGCGCTCAGACGCCGGCGCCGACGGCGCTGGTGACGTGTTTGACGGCGTTGCGGAAGACTTGAAGGCCGTCGCCTTCGCCTTGCTTGTTGCGGCGGGTCCAGGCGGGGTGTTGGATGGCGTCGACGAAGCGTTCGGGGTGGGGCATGAGGCCGAAGACCAGGCCGGAGGCGTCGCAGACGCCGGCGATGTCGTCGGTGGAGCCGTTGGGGTTGTCGGGGGATTGGCCGGCGGCGGGGGCGCCGTCGGGCTTGGTGTAGACGAGGGCGACCTGGTCGTTGTCCCACAGCGCCCGGCGGACGGCGTCGTCGGCGGGGACGAACTTGCCTTCGCCGTGGGCGATCGGGAGCTCGATGCGGTCGATGCCCTGGGTCCAGATGCACCGTTGCGATTTGCCGGCCAGGTGGACCCAGCGGTCGATGAAGCGGCCTGAGTCGTTGTGGGCGAGCGTGCAGGTTTGGCCGGTGCGGCCGGCCAGGTTGCCGGGGAGCAGGTCGGTCTTGACGAGGACCTGGAAGCCGTTGCAGACGCCGATGATGGGCTTCTGGGCGGCGATGAAGCGGTCGAAGGCCTCGGCGAGGTGGTGGCGGATCTGGTTGGCGAAGATGCGGCCGGCGGCGATGTCGTCGCCGTAGGAGAAGCCGCCGGGGACGGCGAGGATCTGGAACTCGTCCATGAGGGCGGGGTTTTCGAGCAACTCGTTGACGTGGCGGAAGACGGGCTGTGCGCCGGCGAGGTCGAAGGCGTGGGCGGTCTCGCGGTCGCAGTTGACGCCGGCGGTGCGGAGGACGAGCGTGCGGGGCTTCATAGGGAGGTGATCATAGGGGGCGGAGGCGGGGGGGAAAAGTGGGTGGGGCGGTCTGGCTGACACCGACCGGCATCAAGCTCCCCAAGGATCGACACGAGTGATTCGCACGCGAGTTGCTCGGGCGGTAGGAAGTCGGTGAAAAAGCCGTTGTAATCCGCGCCCCGGCGCGCCAAAGATACGTCAGTCACATCTGTCGCGCTTGCCATTTTCGGAGATAGAGCCCATGTCCACGCCCGCCGCCCGCTTGCCGGTTGAGATGCTCGAGCCGCGCCGCCTGCTGA
>DASPKW010000094.1:0-9616 GCA_035627895.1 Tepidisphaeraceae bacterium
ACGTGCTCTCGATCCACGTGACGATGCTGCCCGGCAACGAGAACCTCGTCGGCGCGGCGCAGCTCGCGCTCATGAAGCCCGACGCGATCGTCATCAACACGAGCCGGGGCGAAGTGCTCGCCGCCGCCGCCCTGGCCGACGCGATCCGCAACACGCGCCTGGCCGGCGCCGCGCTGGACGTGTACCACCCGGAACCGCCCCCGCCCGACTTCCCGCTGCTCGGACTGGACAACGTCCTGCTCACGCCTCACCTGGCCGCCCGGACGCACTCGGCGCTCGAGAACATGTCGTGGGTCGTGCGCGACGTGATGGGGGTGATCAACGGACAGAAACCGCGGTATCCGGCGCCATGAAGGACGTTTCGCAACGCTCGGTGCGACTGGGGGTTGTGGAAAGTTCTGGCAGGGCGTGCCAGATCGCGCCGCGCGCCGCGTAACTCCCGGTGAAGACTGACCTCTCACCCCGGAGTCCGCCATGTTCGCGACCACGAATCACGTCGTCACCTCGGACACCACCCGCTCGACCCGCCCGATGCCGCCACCCCTGCCGCGGCCGGTCGTGCTATACGAGTTTGAGGTGAAGACCGTGGATGCCAAGACTCGGAAAGCTCGCACGCTCGTCACGACCGTCGCCGAAGCAGCGGAGGCTCGCGAGCGGGCCGCGGCGTACGGGCTGACCGTGGTCTCGGTGAAGTGCCTCGGCGTCGCCGAATCGCCGGTCGTCGCGCAGCCCGCGGCCGGTGGCGAACAGTCAACCCCGCGTCCCAAGACCGCCAAGCCCGGCGCGTGGCAGAGCGTCCTTCTCGTCGTCTGCTTGGCACTCACGTGCGTCTCGCTCGCGGTCAAGCTTCACCGGGTCATGACGCCCCGGCCACAGGTCAACGTCAACACCGACGCGGCCGTCGCCGACTTCACGCGCCAGTACATGGCCCGCCAGCACGCCGAGTTCGAGGAAAAGTTCCGGGCAGACATGGAGCGCGTCGACGCCATCCTG
Organism: Tepidisphaeraceae bacterium; assembly: GCA_035627895.1. GTDB lineage: Bacteria > Planctomycetota > Phycisphaerae > Tepidisphaerales > Tepidisphaeraceae > DASPKW01. Next base: position 994 of record DASPKW010000094.1, read on the forward strand.
CGGGCGGCGAACGCCGCGAAATGAGCAGGACGCGCCGTCCCGCGCCGCTTGCGGCTTCGCACTTCGCGATTCCGAAGCGCACGTTTTCGTCCCGACCGGTGTCGCCCGTGTCGGGCGCTCCTAACGTGCTCCCCTCCGGGCGGCACCGCGCTTGCCCTAACGGGTCGCGGCTAAACGGGGATTGCAAAAACTCGACCTCCGACGGGTCACTTCTTCCGCAAGTCCTTGAGGCAGCTCGGGTCCGCCGGCACTGGCTGCCCGACCTGCTCGACCGGGTGGGTGAACAGGTACTTCCACACCGCCTCGTGCACGAACTTTCCGTCCGGCCCCTTCACCGCCGCCCCGCCCGGCGTCACGCAACTGTGGGCACGCTTGGCGTCCTTCTTCACGTCGGCGTCGGTGATCAGCCGCCGCGTGTTGCCCCACGGGGCAGGGTCTTTGTCGACGTTGACGACCGGCCCGAACTCTTGCAGCCCGAGCAACTCCCAACTCCGGCAGTAGTGCCCGCCCGACCACCCGCCGTCCAGGACGTGCGTGAATCCGAAGAACCGGTTCTTCGGCGTCGCCGACGGCAGTCCCTGCCACGTCTCGTACTGGTCGCGCGGGCCGCAGAACATGACGACCCGATCGACCTTCTGGTGCAGCGCGAACCGCGCCGCCGTCGTCGCGCCGTGCGATGCGCCCGCCAGGATCACCCGGTCCCACCGCAGTGCGTTCCCGCCGTCGGCGAGGAAATAGTCCCACCCGCCCTGCGGGTTCTCCTTCGCCAGGTGCTTCACAAACACGAGGGCCCGGCCCGCGATCCCGTCCGGCTTGGGGATCGACACCTGGTCGCTCACGTCCTCGCCGGTCGCGGCCTCGAGGCGGATCTTCCCGAGGAACAGCGTGTCGGCCGGCGCGGGCTCCTTCCCGAACTTCCCGAACCACCCGTTCGCGTAGTGCACGCGGATCGCGTGCACGCCGTACCCGTTGATCCGCTCGAACAACTGCGGGCTGTTACCCATCAGCCAGATGACGAGTTTGCCCCGCGGCACCACCCGCGTGTCGACGGACGCGTGTTGCACGTCCTGCGGCTTGCCGTCCTTATCGAAGACGAAGTCGATCTCCGGGTGGGCCCTGGCCTGCGGGTCGATCTTGCTCGCCCGCGCGGTCAATTCATACCGCTTCGGGGCGGGGTCCTTGAAGGCGAGCGGCGCGTCGGCGGCACCCACCGGAACGACGGCGAACGTGATCAGCAGCAAGGGAAGAATGGCTGGTTTCATAGCCGTCCCGGAATGGCGTTACGTTCGAACACCGCCCAGATCGGCGGTCACCCCGTTTACCGTCGGCGGTCGCGAGAGTTGCCCCCCCAGAACGAAGAAACCCCCGCGACTCGCGGGGGTCTCATTCAAGTGGGCGCGGGTGGATTCGAACCACCGAAGGCATAAGCCATCAGATTTACAGTCTGACCCGTTTGGCCGCTTCGGTACACGCCCGGCGGGGGATGATCGCTGTGGACGATCGGCTCCTCGTTTCCCGGCCGGCCCGCCGTTGAAACGGTTGGCCGACTGAGGGGCTGACAGTATGCCGATTCGGATTCGATTTTCAACACCGCCGGGCCGGCATCGCGCGGCGCGGGTAGACCGGCCTCATCGGGCGGCCGCCGTGACCATCGTTCCGCACTCGGGGCATCGCCCCGGCGTGGCGCGCAAGCCGTACCCGCAGACCCGGCACGCGTGCGGCTCGCCGGGGTGCCGCCAGCGCCTTCGGACGACGCGGCCGACCGCGACCGCCGGCAGCACGGCCGTGACGAGCGCAGGGACCCACAGCGCGATCACGACGTACCAATACCGCCCGCCGCCCCCGTTGCTGCCGCCCGCCCGGGAGCCGAGGACACGCCAGTCGACCCGGTCGCACTGCAGTTCGTCCGGCGTAAACTCGCGAAAGCCCACGCGCGCCATGTCCAGCGCCTGCCAGTTCCCCTCCGCCCGGACCTGCGCCGCGATCTCGGGCGGCACATCAATGCCGCCGACCACCAACCTCCCGCGGCTGGCCAGGCACGCGCTCACGGTCGTGGGGCCCACGCGCCGCTCGACCCGATGGGTCGTGCGTACCCGGTGACCCACAGCCCGGTCGCGAGCGCGCAGAGCAAGCCCGAGACCCAGGTCGTCGCCGCCATCATCACGTTCGGGATCCGGCGCATGGGCAACCAGCTTATCCGGCCCGACCGCGGGTCACGCTATTCCGCGTACCGGATCTCCACGTGGAACCCGTCCGCCCGCGGGCTCGTGCTGTTGAATGAGATCAGGTCGCGGGCGCCGGGCGTGAGCGTCTGCCGGGCCCACCCGGTCATGCCGGGCAGCGGCTGGCCGTTGCGGTCGACGAACGTCGCCCGGTATTGCACGTGCAGCCGCTTGTCGCCCGTGACGCGCACCGGGACGGTCACGCGGAGCAGGTCGCCGGGGTCGCGCGTGACCATCGGGGGCTCGAACAACGTGTTCTCGCGCAAATCCACGGCGTTGGGGCCGACCAGGAAGATCTGCGGCGCCGAATACACCTCCGCCCGCCCCTCGACGTAGCGCGGCGTCTGCCCGTACGGCAGGTTGCTCCCGGGCTCGTAACACCCGCCCGCGAGCAGGGCGGTCGAAACCAGCGCGGCGGCCGCGGTACACTTCACGAAAGTTCGCATCTTCATCGTCATTCACTCGGTGAAATCAATTTTCCCTTTTAGCCGCTGGGCTTGCCCAGCGCGTTTGACGGCGCTTTCTCCAACTTGCTCACCCCCGAGGGAGTTCCACCTTCGGGCCCTCCAACGTGCCCGGCTCCGTCTTCGGCGCTTCCGGCTTCGCCGGTTCGGTCCGCGGTGCTTCCGGCCTGGCCGGCTCGGATCGCCCGCCGTCCGGCCGCGCCGGTTCCGTCGACGACCACGTCGCCGCCATGTCCGCCATCAGCTTCCGACCGACCCACCGGGCGTACCGGTTGACGGTCGTCTTCTCCATCGGCAGCGGCATGTCGACCATCGCCCGTCCGATCTGCTGCCCGCCCTTGATGTTCACCGCCTCGCCGACCATCCGCAGTTCCTGCCCGGTCGTCGTCTGCCGCGTCGGCCGCGCGCTGACCTGAATGAGCACGTCCGCCTCCAGCGCCGCCGCCACGTCGCGCAGCGCCCGCGGCTGCCCGGCCTGCAGGTCTCGCAACTGCTCCGCCGTCAGTCGCTGCCGCACCATGCCCGGCGAGATGATCTCGACCGCGCCCCCGCAAGCCATGAAGTCGGTCAGGATGTTTTCGATCGCCTCGTAATCCAGCGCCCGGGCGTAGGCCTCGTCGTACCCGTCGCCGCGGACGTGGGTCCGCTCGGTCTCGGTCGAGTAGCCGTCCCCGCGCCTGCCCACAGTCGAGCGCTCGACGTACCCGGCGCCCGTGGGCCCCGCCGCGCCGTCGGGCGTCCGGTTCACGAACACCGCGATCCGCGGCCGCCCCACCGACCGGTACAACTGCTCGAACCGCCCCTGTTCCGGCGCCCGCTGTCCGACCAGCGGCGCATCATCGAACGGCGGCGGCGGCAATTCCCGCACCACGCGCGACGAAAACGTCGCGTCGTCCGGCAGGGGTCGCGGCCCGACCGGCTCGTACCGTCGGCCGTCCTGCACGCCCGGCGCGGGGATGACCACCCGCTCCACGCCTTGGTGTGGCGGGGGCGAGCACGCGCCCGCGGCAAAAAGAGCCACCGACGCTGCAAATCCCATCGCCACCGGTTTCGTCGTCCGCACGGTTCACACTCCTTGATCGGTCCGCATATCGTTATCGGCTATCGGCGCCGCGCCGTCGCAGGGGCTCAGAAACGGCCCACGTCGGTGGCGCACCCACAGCCCGGCTGATTCCCCCTGATCGTATGACACTGATCGGTCGTGAAAGGATGGGCCTGTAAAGGTCGATGGAACGAGTTTCCCCCTCGGAGATACTCCTTTTGTGGCCGCCGCACGCATCGGGCGCGCAAACCATCCTCCGACGACCAGCGGTGTCTACCATTGAACTGACCCGGTCCCGGGTAGCCCGTTAGACGCGAATTGCGGCCTTAGTGACGCCGGACGCGATCTTTGCGGCTTGCTGCCCAACTTTCCCGATCCAACAAACCCCCGCACCGCACCGATCGATACACAATACGAGACAGAGAAGGAGCCCCCCGATGACCAAGACGATCCGCACCGCCGCCCTCGCCCTGACCCTCGTCGCCGGCGCAACCCTCACCGGGTGCTCCCACGACGCCCCGGCGAACTACCGCTACCAGCGCCCGACCGTGACCGACCTGGACCCCGAAGACCGCGGCCTGCAGTCGTCCGAGGTCGTCGAGGCGTCGGACCTGCTCGCCATGAAGCTGCTCGCGCTGCCGCAGGTCAACCAGTCCTCGCGCCGCCTGACCGTCGTCTTCACCAACATGGAAGACCAGACGCGCTCGCGGTTCTTCAACTACAACATCTTCCTCGAACGCCTGAAGGTGAAGCTCGCCGAGCAGGGGGGTGACCGGATCGCGATCGTCACCAACCGCGACAAGTTTTACGGCGTGCGCGCCGCCGAGCTCGACGCCGTCGGCGCCCGCGAGCGCGACGACTTCGGCCAGGGCGCCGGCCGAGCCCCCGTCGGCGGCCCGCCCGCCGCCAACCGCATCCAGCCCGACTTCAACCTCACCGGCACCGTCACCGACCTCCGCAACCGCGGGACGATCTACTACCACTTCACCTTCGCCCTCCGCGACATCCGCAGCGACGGCGGCGGCACCGAGATCCCGCTCGGGTATGAAGTCAAAGTTCGCCGCTGATTTCCCCCGCACCGTCCCAACTGTCATCCCGAGGTACTCCGAGGGATCTGGCCTGGAACGTCAGGGCCTGTCCGAAGTGAGCGAATCCTGTTCGATGACCGATCGCGAGGTCGAACGGGCCCAGGCCTGCCAGCCAGATCCCTCGTTCCTCGGGACGACAGCCCCAACGTCTGTCACTAAAAGAACGCTGTTGCGATGACGAACACCGCCGCCAATCTCGCCCCCGAACGTCGCCCGGCGCGTGCCGCACGCGCACTTCACCGCCTACTGCCCACTGCCTACTGCCTACTCCTCCTCGCCGGCTGCCAGGAGAACACCGCAGTCTCTCACGGCCGCTCCACCGCCCTCGACGCCCAGAACCTCGTCGAGGTCACCGACGACATGACCGCCAAGCTCCTGGCCGACCCGGAGGTCCGCTCGGCGATGGCCGCCCGGGGCCGGCTGAAGGTCGTGATCAAACCGGTCGAGAACCGCATGACCGGCGAGGTGCTGCCGAACGGCGCACGGCACTCGTTCATCAACCGCCTGCGTACCAACCTGCAGGAGCGCGCCGCCGACCACTTCGCCTGGGTCGTCAACCGCGACACCTGGCACGCCGTCCGCGCCGCCGAGCTCGACCCCGGCCCCGACCCCGACCGCGTCCAGCCCGAATTCGCCCTCACCGCCCGCTTCTCCTCCATCACCGACGAGTCCAGCCGCCGCCGCTCGGCGTACTACCTCTGCGCCTACTCCCTGACCGACCTCAACTCGGGCCAAACAATCTGGACCGCCGCCTACGACATCAAGAAGTCCGCCGTCAAAGGCTTTTTGGACTGACCCCGTGGCGTGGGCTACCAGCCCGCGAGTTAAAAGATTCACCACAGTGGTATAGAAGGATCACTGCCCCGAATCTAAGCTGTACCCCGCGAGCATGACCGTCACCCGCTCCATCCTCTCCTGCCTCTTGCCCCTCTGCCTCCTCGCAGGCTGCGGCCCCACCGCCGCCGAGCGCCGGGCCCACCGCGCCGTCGACGACTACCACGTCGGCGACTACGGCCGCGCCGTCCACACCCTCCGTCCGATCGCCGAGAAGCCCGACGAGAACTTCGTCCTGAATAACGCGCGCCTCGGCTCCGCCGCCCTGGCCGACTACGACCTCGACACCGCCGAGAACGCGTTCCTCAACGCCTACGAGGTGATCAACTCGACCGGCACGAACTCCGGCGGGCGCGGCGCGGCCGCCGCCATCATTTCCGAGCGGATGAAAGTGTGGAAGGGCGAGCCGTTCGAGAAGGCCATGGTCAACTTCTACCTCGGCCTGGTCTACTACGTCCGCCACGACTACGACAACGCCCGCGCCGCCTTCGAAAACTCGCTGTTCAAGCTCCGCGAGTACGGCGAGGAGCGTGGCGACCGCGACGACGAGTACCGCCGGGTCGAGTCCGACTTCGTCATCGGCTACGTCATGCTCGCCCGCTGCTACCAGCGCCTGGGCGACGCGGACAACGCCCGCAAGTACTTCGCCCGCGCCGCCGAGCTCCGCCCGCGCCTCCGCGGCCTGACCGACTACGGCCAGCACGACCGCTCCAACGTCCTGCTCGTCGTCGACTTCGGCCAGGGCCCGCGCCGCGTCACCCACCCGTACGACAACGCGTTCGTCGGCTTCGGCCCGCGCCCCGAACAGGTCGGCCCGATCCCGCTCCCGAGAATTGCGGTCGACGGCCAGACGATCGGCTCGGCCGGACCGCGCGGCGACTTCTTCGTCGCCCCGCCCGTCGACCTCCTCGCCCTCGCACAGGAAAAACGCTGGCAGGACATCGACACGATCCGCGCCGTCAAGGACGTCGTCGGCACCGGCATGATTGCCGGCGGCGCCTACATGGCCCACCGCGCCGCCCACCACTCGCACGGCAAGGACCAGCGCCGCGACGCCACCTACGCCGCCGCCCTCATCGCCGCCGGCGCCCTCCTCAAGGCCTCCAGCCAAGCCGATGTCCGCACGTGGGAAATGCTCCCCCGCACGACGTTTCTGATCCCGCTCAGACTCCCCCCCGGGCGACACGACGTCACCGTCGACTTCCCCTCCGAGCCCGGCCTCGCCCAAACCTGGCGCGGCATCGTCGCCCCCGACGCCGGCGACGCCACATACTACCTCCGCATCCAACCCACCACCGCCGGTGAGCACACCTGGCCGCCCCGCAAGCCCTCGCCCGCCCCGGCACCCGCGCCCGCCATCGGCGCGACGGACCCGCGGTAGGAATGGTAGCTGCCGGACAACGTCCCGCTGCCGATTACGAGGCCAAACGGCTTCGCTGACGGCGGAACGTGCTATACTTGTTCTGCCGTGACCGCAAACTCACAAGCTGCAATTCTCGAACGCGTGATCGAGCCGGCCGACCCGGCTCTTACGCCGACGGTCGCCAGCTACCTTCTCGGTGTTCGCTTTTCCGCCGCCGATCAGGCCCGCGTGAGCGAACTGATCGCCAAGCTCAAGGATGATGCGATCTCGTCTGACGAGCGCGAGGAACTCGAGAATTACAATCGCATTAATCTCCTCCTCGGCGTCATGAAGTCTCGAGCCCGCCAGGTGCTACGCCAACGCGGGGAGTAGCGGGGATGGCGGAGGATCTCGACAGCCTTGTCCGGCATCGCGCCAAGCACCGGTGCGAGTACTGCCACTGGCCCGAGTCGATGTCCGACCTGACCTTTCACATTCGAGCACGTCGTTGCGCGAAAGCACGGGGGGCCGACCGAGCCTGCAAACCTCGCCTTGGCTTGCGTGCATTGCAACATTCACAAGGGTACGGACCTGACGGGAATCGATCCGCTATCGGGTCGGGTGGTCCGCCTGTTCAATCCCCGCACACAGGCATGGGGCGACCATTTCATCTGGTCCGGTGCGGAACTGATCGGGTTGACCGACGTCGGCCGCACGACGGTCCGGTTGTTTCAGATCAATCACTCGGACCTGCTCGCGCTTCGCGCCGCCCTGATTGCCGAAGGTCTTTTTCACGAAACGCACACCTGACCGCGGCGTTCCTCTCCTAGCGCCAACGGACCACTGCCCCCTTCCGGGCACTGGCCCCGATTACGCAACGCCCTAGAATCACCCACGAAAACCATCACGCCATGACCGCCCCGACGATCCAAACCGAGCCCCACACCCCCGACGCCCCGGCCAATTTCGGCCAGAAGCTTCGGCCGGCGTCCCACACGTACTTCCGGTACGAAGGCACCGTCCTCTGGGGCCTGTTCGTCCTCGGACTCGCCACGCTCCTGGTGCTGACCAAGCTGTGGCTGATCAACCTGCTGGGATAAAAACCCGCCGCGAGATTCGAGGGCTTCGAATTTCAATAAACGAAACGGGCGCCTCTTCGCGAGGCGCCCGTTTCGTCATTCCCCCCCTCGTCATTCCTCATTGATTCGTTCTTCAAGTTTCGACCTTCGTCATTTTCCCGACCTCCCTCAGCACGTTCACGAACAGTTTCCCCTGCTCGATCGCGTCGTCCAGCGCCACGTGCGTGTGCGGCGCGTCCGGCGGGAACCACTCTCGCGGCATGTTCCGCTTCGTCGCGTCGCGGTACCCGCAGCCCAGCGCCGCCATCGCCAGCGTCTTGACGTCCAGCGCGCTGTGCGAGAACGGGCTGGCGCCGGTGAACCGCACGAGGTACCAGTAGACGAACGTGAAGTCGAACCCGGCGGGGTAGGCGACGAAGACCGGTTTTCCCGGGAGTTTTCCGAGCCACTCGGCGTACGCGCGCATCGCCTCGTCGGGCGGCCGCGGGTGCGCCCGGCACGCGGCCCACGCCTCGGGGTTCTCGCTCCACCACGCCATCGTGCGCGCGTCGC
>DASPKW010000095.1:0-9059 GCA_035627895.1 Tepidisphaeraceae bacterium
TCCGGGCGTCGTTCTGCGCGCTCCCCCGGCCGCTGTTCAAGGTGCTGGTGACGCACCACCCGTTCGTCCCGCCGCCGGACGACCCGTCACCGGCGCTCGTGGGTCGCGGCAAACTCGCCATGAACACGCTGGACGAGTGCGGGGCGGATTTGCTGCTGGCCGGGCATCTGCACCGGCATTACCAGGCCGACGCGAAGACGCATTACGTGCGGACCCGGCGGACGATCCTGGTTGCACAGGCGGGGACGGCGATCAGCGTCCGCCGGCGGAACAACGAGCCCAACGCGTACAACCTGATCACACTGATCCCGCCGCAGGTGGAGATCCAGGTGCGCGCCCACATCGACGGCGCGTTCCGCCCGATCACGTCGACCTGCTGGGTCAAAGTGCAGGAGCATTGGGAACGCCAGGAGGCGTAAGTGGCAGGGGAGTGCTCGATGGCCTCTTGTAGCCGGCCCGCTTGCGGGACGCGTCCAGAGGCGGGCCTTTCCCAACGTCATCGCGAACAGGTGCACCGCTAGACGCGCCCCGTAAGCGGGGCGGCTACAAGAGGGATCGGCGCGCGTTCGCGAGCCGTCACACCCACCCGAGCGACCGTTCGATCGCGCGCTTCCAATCCGTGTAGAGCTCCTCGCGACGCCCCACGGGCATGCGCGGCTCGAACGTGCGGTCGACGCGCCAGTTGGCCTGCACTTCCGAAAGGTCGCGCCAGAACCCGACGGCCAAGCCCGCCGCGTAGGCCGCGCCCAGCGCGGTGGTCTCGGTGACGGTCGGGCGGATGACGGGGGCGCCGAGGATGTCGGCCTGGAACTGCATGAGCAGCTCGTTGCCCGTCATCCCGCCGTCGACCTTCAGCGCGGTCAGGGGGACGCCGGAGTCGGCGTTCATGGCGGCCAGGACGTCGCGCGTCTGGTACGCGGTCGCCTCGAGGGCGGCGCGGGCGATGTGGGCCTTGGTCGTCTGGCGGGTCATGCCGACGAGCGTGCCGCGGGCGTCGGAGCGCCAGTGGGGGGCGAAGAGGCCGGAAAATGCGGGCACGAAATAGACGCCGCCCGTGTCCGCAACGCTGGCCGCGAGCGGTTCGACGTCGGCGGATTTGGCGATGATGCCGAGCTGGTCGCGGAGCCACTGGACGAGCGCCCCGGCGATCGCGATCGAGCCTTCGAGCGCGTACACGGCCGGCTGGTCGCCGAACTTGTAGCCGACGGTCGTGAGCAGCCCCGACCGCGACGGCACGGGGAACGTGCCGGTGTTGAGGAGCATGAAGCACCCGGTGCCGTAGGTGTTCTTGGACTGCCCGGGCGCGAAGCATGTCTGGCCGACGAGGGCCGCCTGTTGGTCGCCGAGGTTGCCACAGACGGGGATGCTGCCTGCGAAGGGACCGTCGACCGTCGTCATACCGAACGGCTCGCGCGACGAACTTGGCGTGACGGCGGGCAGCGCCTCGCGCGGGACCCCCAGGGCGGCGAGCATCTCGGGCGAGTAGTCGAGCGTGTGCAGGTCGAGGAGCATCGTCCGGCTGGCGTTGGTGACGTCGGTGACGTGCCCCCCGCCGCGCGGGCCGCCGGTGAGGTTCCAGATGACCCAGGAATCGATCGTGCCGAAGGCGAGGCGGCTCTCGCGCGCCGCCTCGGCGACGGCGGGGACGTGGTCGAGCAGCCAGCGCATCTTGGGGCCGGAGAAGTAGGTGCTGGGCGGCAGGCCGGTAATGGCGCGCGAGCGAGCGGCGAACCCGTCGGCGTCGAGCGTGCGACACATGGCGTCCGTACGCGTGTCCTGCCAGACGATCGCGGTGGTGAGCGGCTCGCCGGTGTGTTTGTCCCAGGCGACGGTCGTCTCGCGCTGGTTGGCGACGCCGACGGCGGCGACGTCGGCGACGGTCGCGCCGGCGCTGGCCATGGCGGCGCGGATCACTTCATCCGTGCGGTCGCGGATCTCGGCCGGGTCGTGCTCGACCCACCCGGGGCGGGGCATGATCTGCCGGTGCTCCTTCTGGGCGCTGGCGCACGGCGTCCCGGCGCGGTCGAACAGGATGCACCGCGTGGAGGTCGTCCCCTGGTCGATCGCGGCGACGAAGCGCGGGGCGGTGGGCATGGGGGTATTGTGCGATCTGAGGGCGGGGTTGGGAACCACTCGCGAGAGACGGCGTGGTGCGCGGTCCCTCTCCCGGCCGCGCCGGTGGCGCACGTTCGCAATGCCGGGCGTTCGCGGCGGGGAGAGGGTAGGGTGAGGGGCGGATGCCGAGGGGTGCTGACGCGCAAGCGGTCGCCGCGCGGCGTTCGCCCCTCACCCCCGCCCTCTCCCCGCGGCGAGTGACACGTGCCGGCGGACGAGGGCCGTTGGCGCCGCTGGGAGAGGGAGTGACTGGAATGCGCGTCAATGCCCGCCCGCGAACGCCGCGACCCGCCGACGGTACTCCTCTGACCCGGAGGGCCCGCCGCGATGCTCCAGCGCTCGATACTCGTATTCCTGCTCGTCTCGACCTTTGCCGTGCGCGCGGAGAACGCGGCGGCGCCCGTCGGCGCGCCCGTGCTCGAGCGGCCGACGCTGCTGTGCCTGGGCGCGTACTGGGTGATCCGCGGCGACGACAATGGGAACGCCGTCGTGACCGTGGATTACCGCATTCAGGGCGAATCGGATTGGCGCCGCGGCCCGAACCTGTTTCGCGTCGAGAAGGGCCGGCACGTGCCGGACAAGTACCCGGCGCGGGTCGACGTGCCGAAGGACGGGCGGCTGTTCGCCGGCAGCGTCGTCATGCTCAAGCCGGATACGGCGTACGAGCTCCGACTCACGCTGACCGACCCGGACGGCGGCGCCGCAACGCACACGCTCGCCGCGCGCACGCGCGGCGAGCCGGTCGAGCCGCCGGGGATGAACGTCGTGCACGTCGCCCCGCCGGGCGAGCCGGCGGGTGACGGGTCGGCGGGGCGGCCGTATCGCGGCATCCACGCGGCGCGGGGCAAGGCCAAACCCGGCACGGTGTTCCTGATGCACGCCGGCGTGTATCCCGGCGAACTCGCGGTCGACAAGTCGGGCGAACCGGGTCGGCCGATCGTCTTCCGTGCCGCGGGTGACGGCGAGGTCGTGCTCGACGGCGCGTCGACGCCCGAGAAGCGGACGCCGCGCGTGATCACCGCGGCTAACGTGCACGATGTGTGGTTCGAAGGCCTGACGATCCGCAACGCGACCTACGGGATCTCCGCCAACGACTCGGCCCGCGTCGTCGTGCGGCGGTGCAAGATCACGAACGTCGACTACGGCTTCAGCGCGACGCGCGACACGGACGGCCGGCGGTGCGAGGACCACCTCATCGTCGACAACGTGATCGAGGGCCCGAGCGCCTGGCCGCGGGGCAAGGGGATCGAGAACGCGCGCGGCGTGCAGGTCACTGGGGCCGGGCACGTGGTCGCGTACAACCGCATCCGCGCGTTCGCCGACGCGATGGACACGTACCCCTCGCCGCGCGTCGAGGCGATCGACTTCCACCACAACGACTGCACGGAGATGACCGACGACGGGTGCGAACTCGATTACTCGCAGCGGAACACGCGGTGCTTCGCGAATCGGTTCACCAACGTCTTCCAGGGGATCAGCGTGCAGCCGGTATTCGGCGGGCCGACCTACGTGTTCCGCAACGCGCTGTACAACGTGCCGATGGAGCCGTTCAAGATCCACAACGGCCCGAGCGGCGCGCTGTTCTACCACAACACGGTCGTGAAGAAGGGCCCGCCGATGCTCGTGCTTACACCGGAGCCGGCGAGCAACCTGGTCATGAGGAACAACCTGTTCGTGGGCACGAATTACGTCGCGGGCGTGAAGATGTCGGCGTGCGCGTGGGAGTGTTTGCCGCGGATGACGTATTGCGACTTCGACTATAGCGCGTTCGTCGGCGAGGGGTATCCGGTCTACCTGAAGTGGAACGGGACGCGGTACCCGACGTTCGAGGCGATGCGGGCGAAGTCGCCGATCGAGCGGAATGCGCTGAGGCTCAAGGCGGCGGGGTTGTTCGCAAGTGGGGCGGTGCCGCCGTCGGACGAGAAGGTCGAGCAGAAGGTAACGGACCTGCGGCCGGCGGCGGGGGCGGGCGTGGTGGACGCGGGGGAGGTGTTGCCGGGGTTCAATGACGGGTTCGGCGGGAAGGGGCCGGATATTGGGGCGTATGAGGCGGGGGAAGAGATGCCGAAGTACGGGCCGCGGGAGAGGTGAATAAGAATTCAGTTCCCGTTCCCCTGATCGCTCTCCATCAGCTTCGCTATGCGCTGGGCCGGCTCGGACGGCGTCTCGTCGCCGTAGATCTTGACCAGGCGGACGCCGAGGGTCATGGCCAGGAGCAGCGCGAGTTGGCGGGGCGTGCGGTGGGCGGGCACCTCGAGGTCGTCGTCTTCGGCGACGATCGTCACGGTCGACTCGTGTCGCTGGCCCCAGTTCAGGAGCGTCACGCGGACGTACCGGATCGCGTCGAACGGGATTGTGCGGCTCAGCGCCAGCCGCCCGACGCCCGTGCGGACGACCAGCAGGCGGCAGCCGGGGTAGATCGCGACTTCGTAGCGGATGACGGCGAACAGGGCGGCGGCGGAGACGAACATCACGCCGAACGCCGTGCTCATGTGGTACCCGCCCCGGCCCTGGGCGGCGGACCAGGTGGCCATGGTGAGGTGAAGCGCCCCGAGGCCGCCGAAAAACGCGACGGCCGTCCAGTTGGGGGGCGATTTGAGGACGAGCGGGGCGCCGATTCCCGGCGCGGCGTCCGGCGACTCCGACTCACGACCTGCCATGCCGACCTCCGGGCGCGTCCTGCGCCAGCGCGGCCTTCCCGTTCGCATCGTAAGCAGGGGGGTTGGAAAACGACAAGGCAAAAAGCGAGGTGCGACCGCTGAAATGCGCTCTCATCTGCGCCTCAGAATTCGAGGCGCTTTTGGAGCGGAAACACGCCGAGGTGTGCGAGAGAAACGCGCGCCGGCGCTCGCCCCCCACCCCCCCCTCTCCCCGTCGCGAACGCGTGGGTGCGCGAACGGTCCGTGTCGGCGCGAGTGGGAGAGGGATATCGGAGCGGGCGTTCGTTAGCACGGGAGGCGCTCGAGTTCCTCGCCCACTGCCTCCATGAGCGGCCGCAGCGTCTTCTCGGAGAAGTCGAACACGATTCCCGCGGCGGCGAAGAGCTCGGGCAGCGGGCGCGTCCCGCCGAGCTTGAGGGCCGAACGGTAATTGGTGATCGCGCGGTGCGTGTCGTGGCGCGACTTGACCCAGAGTTGCAGCGCGCCGAGCTGGGCGATGCCGTACTCGACGTAGTATAGCGGCGAGCCGAACAAATGCGGCTGGCGCTGCCACCAGTTGGCGCGGTAGGGCTCGAGGCCGGTCCAGTCGAGCGCAGGGGCGAACCGGCCCCACGTGCCGAGCCACGCGGCCGTGCGCTGCTCGCGCGTGTGGCCGGGGTTGGCGTACAGCCAGTGCTGGAACTGGTCGATCGTCGCGACCCACGGGAGCAGGCGGATCGCCCGCTCGAGCTGGTGGCGCTGGGCGCGGGCGACGTCGGCGGGGTCGCCGTAGAACGCGCCGAAGTGGTCGGCCCCGAGCAGCTCCATCGCCATGCTCGCGACCTCGCAGAACTCGATCGGCGCGTTCCGCGTGAACAGCAGCTCGTCCCGCGCCGCCAGCATGTGGAACGCGTGCCCGCCCTCGTGCAGCAGGGTGACGACGTCGTCGTGCAGCCCCGCGGCGTTCATGAAGATGAACGGCCGGCGCGACTCCTCGAGCGAGCACTGGTACCCGCCGGGCTGCTTGCCCTTCCGGCTGGCCAGGTCCAGGTCGCCGTTGGTGCGGAGCGATTCGAACTCCTCGCCCAGCGCGGGCGACAACCGGTCGAAGATCGCGCGCGAGCGCGAGACGAGCGCGTCGGTGTCGTCGCGCGCGTACGGGCGCAGCGGCGGGCGGCCGTGCGGGTCGACCAGGGTGTCCCACGGGCGCAGGGCGGGCAATTTCAGGTCGGCCTGGCGCTGTCGGTCGAGGGCGGCCGCGAGCGGGACGACGGTGCGCTCGATCGCCTCGGCAAACTGGGCGCACTGCTCGGGCGTGTAGTCGAACCGCTTGTATTCCTTCCAGATCAGCGCCGTGAAGCTCGGCAGGCCGGCGTTGGTCGCGATCTGGTGGCGCGTTTTGACGACGGCGTCGAACAGGGCATCGACCGCGTCCTTATCTTTGAACCGTCGGGCCTCGCGCGCCTCCCACGCCGTCTGGCGCGTGGCCCGGTCGGGCTCCTCGAGGAAGCGGGCGGCCTGCTGGAGCGTGAGCTCCTCGCCGTTGATGACGACGGTCATGTCGCCGCACAGCTCTTCGTACTTCGTGACCAGCTTGGTCACCTCGGTCTCGAGCGGGACGTTGGCCGGGCGGAAGATCTCGACGTCGGCGCGCCACTGGCGGGCGAGCAGCGCGTACTTGCGGTCCTGCGCCTCCAGTTCGGCGAGGAACGGCGACGCCAGGAGCTTCTGCTGCAGCTCGAAGTAGAGCGGCTTGATCCGCGGCTCGATCACCTCCACCCAGTGGAGGTACTTCTTCTTGACCTCGATGTCGTCGGTGTGGCACGAGTGGTCGATGAACCGGCGGCTGCCGAACTCGTCGAACGCGGCGTCGAGCTCGGCGAAGTCCTCGATCCACCGCTGCAACTCCGCCGCCGACGCGATCGGGCGCTTGAGCAACTCCTGGTAGAGCGGCTCGCCCTGCGACCAGTCGGCGCAGTCGAGGTCGGCGGGGACGAAGCGGCGGGCGACGGGCGAGGCGCCGATTGCGGGCATGGGGGGTTCCTCGTAACGTTGGGCGGGACTACAGGCCCAAGCTTAGATCGCCCATGCCCGACCGACAACCACCCATCGCGCCGCCGGCCATCGCCCTGTCGAACGTCGGCCTGCGCCGCGGGCAGACGTGGATCCTGCGCGACGTCTCGTGGACCGTCCCGGCCGGCGCGTGCGCCGCCATCCTCGGGCCCAACGGGTCCGGGAAGTCAACCCTCACGCGCATCCTCGCCTGCCACTACTGGCCGACCGAGGGCGAGTCGAGCGTGCTCGGGGCCGTCTTCGGCGACGCGAATTTGCTGGAGCTGCGCAAGTCGATCCGCCTTGTGCAGCCGGCCGGCCCGTACGACATCGACGGCGAGCTGACCGCGCGCCAGGCCGTGCTGACCGGCTTCTTCGGCACGATCGGCCTGTACGACCCGACCGACGCCGCCATGGACGCCGAGGCCGACCGGCTGCTGGACCAGGTCGGCCTGACCCACGTCCGCGACCACACCTACGGCACGCTCTCGAACGGCGAAAAGGTCCGCACGCTCATCGCGCGGGCGCTCGTGCGCGAGCCGCGCCTCCTGCTGCTCGACGAGCCGACGGCGGGCTTGGACTTGCTGGCGCGCGAACAGGTCCTGGCGACGGTGCAGGCGCTCTTCGAGCCGGGCGCGTCGGCGTCGCGGCCCACGGTCATGATGATCACCCACCACGTCGAGGAACTGCCGCCGGCGACGTCGCACGTGCTTCTGCTGGACGAGGGCCGGGCCGCGGCGCAGGGCTCGCCCGCCGAGGTGCTGACGGACGCAGTCCTGTCGCGCGTCTATAAGTGCCGGGTGAGGGTGCGGGTGAACGAGGGGCGGCACTACGTCGAAGTCCACCCGACGGCGTGGCGGGAATTGCTGAACCGGAAGTAGGAGGATAACGGTGTCCCCAGTGTCATCCCGAGGTACTCCGAGGGATCTGGCCGGGGCGCACGGGGCCGTTCGATTTCGGCGGCGGCATTCGAGGGCTGATTCTCAACGTCGGCCGGGCCGTTGAGTTCGAGGCCAGATCCCTCGTGAGTACACTCGGGATGACAGGTGGGGACGCACCTCTCGCGAGCGAATCCATCAACGTTCGGGGCCAGATCCTTCGCTGCGCTCAGGATGACGGACTTCCCGCCCGGCGCGGGTTTGCCTCTCGCCCCGCCGTATCGTAAGTCCCACTAGCCAGCCGTGAGAAGGCGAGTCATAGCCGCGGGCCTTTAGACCAGGCCGCGCGGGGAGATCCTCGCCATGTTGTCGCCCACCCGCTTCGACCTCCTCGAGCCGCGCCGTTTGTTCGCCGCCTTTGCCCCGGACTTGAGTTTCGGCGCGGGCGGGCACGTGTTCACCGACTTCGAGGCCCGCGCCGATTCGGCGTTCGCCGTCGCGCTGGCGGGGGGCAAGACGCTCGTGGCCGGGTCGTCGGGGGGCGACTTCGCGCTGGCGAGGTACAACGCCGACGGCTCGCTCGACGCGTCCTTCGGCGTGGGCGGCGTCGTCCGGACCGATTTCGGGTCCGACGCGGACGAGGCCTACGCGATCGCCGTCCAGCCCGACGGCCGCATCGTGCTCGCGGGTCAAACGCGCACCGCCGCCAACTTCTACGACTTCGCCGTCGCCCGGTACAACCCCGACGGGACGCTCGACGACTCCTTCGGCGCCGGCGGGAAGGCCGTCGTCGCGTTCGGCAACGACTTCGACCAGGCGACGGCCGTCGCGGTCACGCCGGAAGGCAAGATCCTCGTCGCCGGCAGCGCGACCGAGTCGTTCGTCTCCGTGTTCGCGGTGGCGCGCTTGAACGCCGACGGCTCGCTCGACTCGTCGTTCGGCACGGGCGGCAAGGCCGTCGCGGGGTTCGACGACGCGTACGCCGGCGCCGCCGCGATGGCCGTCCAGGCCGACGGCGCGATCGTTCTCGCCGGGTACGCGAGCGACTTCGCGACCGGCGCGGGCGACGCGGCCCTAGTCCGCTATACCGCCGACGGCGTGCTCGACGGCTCGTTCGGGGTCGGCGGCAAAGTGCTGGTCGACTTCGGCACGATGGACGACGCGGGGCGGGCCGTCGCCGTCGACGCGCTCGGGCGGATCGTGCTCGCCGGTTACGCCCGCGACCCCGGCGCTGACGCGTCCGATTTCGCCGCCGCTCGGCTGCTGGCGGACGGCGCGCTCGACGCGGGCTTCGGCGCCGGCGGGCTGGTCGTGCTCGACCTGGGCGGCACGCAGGACCAGGCGCATGCCGTCGCGCTCGACGCCGACGGTCACA
>DASPKW010000096.1:0-6361 GCA_035627895.1 Tepidisphaeraceae bacterium
GGCGGCGATCCGCGGGCACGCCGACCCGGCCGTCGCCCGCATCCCGGTCGCCATGTACACGGCCGTGTCGGACCCGCGCGAGCAGGCCCGGGCGGTGGCGATGGGGGCGAGCGAGTGGATCGTCAAGGGGACGCCGTTCCCCCTGCTGCGCCAGCGGCTCGAGTGCTTCCTCGGGACGATCCCCGGGCCGATCCCGCCCGAGGCGTGCTGACGCCGGCCCGCGCGCCGCGCTCAGTCGGGCGTCCGCTTCTCGAGCGCCCGCCGCGCCGCCGCGTCGGCCCGGATCGCCCGCGCCTCCTGGACGGCCGACCGGAATTCCAGCGCCCGCAGGGCCAGCGCCCGCGCCTCGGCCGCGAGCCGGTCGGACGCCTCGCGCAGCTCGGCCGACGTCGGTCGCGGGGGGTCCGGGGGCGGCGCTTCGTCGTTCGACATGGCGGGGGCAGTATACCGCGCGGGAGGCCGGGGCCACCGGCGAACCCGGAGACCCTGTATCCGCGGCGCGAAATGGGTGTCCCCCGTCGGATTGCTCCACGTCTCGTTCGCCGCCCGTGGTATGCTGGGCCGCATGACCGAACAATCGGAAAAACGGGGCCGCCGCATCCTGCTGGTCGAGGACCACTCGGACACGCTGCGCATGATGGAGCGCGTGCTGCGCGGCCGCGGGCACGACGTGACGCCGGCCGCGACGCGCGCGGCGGCGCTCGCTCGCCTGACGGCGGCCGCGGCGCTGGCGGCGGGGGGCGAGCCGTTCGATCTGCTCGTGTGCGACGTCGGGCTGCCCGACGGGGACGGGTGCGACGTCGTCCGCGCGTTCCGGGCCGCGTGTCCGGCGGGCGGGGCGATCGTGCTGAGCGGGTTCGGGATGGCGGACGAAATCGACCGGGCGACGGCGGCAGGGGCGCACCGGGTGCTGGTCAAGCCGAACGATTTTCGCGAACTGCACGCGGCGATCGCCGAACTCGCGTGAGCGGGCCGGCCCGGTGGCGGGAGCGGGCCCGTCCGCGGCACAGCCTTTGTTACACGGCGGAGGTCGCCATGAACGCTCCAACGCCGCGCATTCCCTCCGTGCCGCCGCCCTTAGCGCTGCTGTCGCCGCTCGCCTGGGACGGGGGGGGAAGGCCGGCCAACCTCGTCCGCTCCGCCGGGCTCGCCCTCGGCCCCGACGCCGGGCTGCTCCGCGTGCTCGCCGACCTCTGCGGCCGCCGGGACGGGCGGGCGCAGCTGCCGCTTGACCCGCAGCCACTCGGCCGAGGTGGGGCAGAGGCGGTCGGCGTCCGGGCGGTTCCACCAGTCGGTCATCGCGGGTCAGTCTAGCGCCGGGCGAAGCGCGTTCCACCCGGCCTTTCCGGTCATCTCTTAGCGGAAATCCGGTAACGACGTCCCGCGCCGCCACGCCTCGGGGAGGCCGAAAGAATTAATGAACGGACCGGCCGACGGGTCGGTACCATAGGGGTAGACCCACCCCGCCGACCCGCTCGCCGCTCATCCTGCGATTCGGTCCGCCTGACGCTTTTTCGTCCGGGAAAGACCACGCATGACCACGCCGGGCCACGAACCCCTCGAACTCCGCTCCTGTCCCGAGCTCGCCGCCGCCCTGCTCACCCGCGCGGAGGGCGCCGTCGACAGCTGGGAGTCCCTGGTGCGGCGGGCGGTGCCGCGGGCCGCCACGCTGGACGCGATCCAGCTCCGGGACCACCTGACGCAGATCCTGGCGGCGATCGCCGCAGCGCTGGCGTCCGACGACCCGGAGGGGACGCTCGAGCTGGCCGGGGTCGCGCCCGAGCAGGGCGTCACCCGCTTCCACCAGCACTACGACATCCGCGAGTTGATGACCGAGGACCGCCTGCTCAGGCGGGTCGTGATCGAGCACGTGTCGGACGAGCTGGGGCGCTCGCTCTCGGTGCGGGAGGGCGTGGCGCTCAACCTCGCGGTCGACGTGATGCTGCACGGCGCGGTCGTCGCGTACTTCGACAAGCAGGAGGACAAATTGCGGGCCGCGGCCGAGGCCGAGCTGAAGTACCTCGCGTTCCTGTCGCACGACCTGAACAACAACCTGGGCGCGGCCACGCTCTGGCTGCGGCTGCACCGGGACCGTCTCGCGGGCGCCCCGCAGTTCGCCGACGACGTGGCGGCGCTGGACCAGATCGACCGGGCCATCGCCGGGACGGTCCGCGGCATGGAGCGGCTGTTGCAGGCCGAGCGGCTGCGGAAGCAGGGGGTGGCGACGAAGGCCGGGCCGGTGGACCTTCCCGCGCTGGCGGCGGCCGTCGCCGACCCGTTCCGGGCGCAGGCCGGGCAGAAGGGCGTGGCGATCGCGGTGGAGGTCGAGCCCGCCGCGTGCGCGAGCGACGGGGACCTGATCGCCCTGGTCCTGCAGAACCTAGTGGGCAACGCGGTCAAGTACTCGGCCCGGGGTTGCGTCCGGGTGCGCGGCGGCCCGGCCGCGGACGGCGGGTGCGTGCTGTCGGTCTCCGACGACGGGCCGGGCATCGCGCCGCAGTACCTCGACCACGTGTTCGAGGCGTTCCGCCGGGGCGACTCGCACGGGCAGGACGGCGTGGGGCTGGGACTGACGATCGTCGCGCAGGCGGCCAAGCTGCTCGGGGGCGAGCTGTCGGTGGAGTCGGCGCCGGGGCGGGGCTCGACGTTCCGCCTGACCCTGCCCGCCCGCGCGTAGCCGCCGGTAAGGCGCGGCGCGGCCGCCGCGGGCCCGCGGGCCCGCGCCTCTGACCCCCGCCCCGTTTGTCGCGGACCCCCGCGTCCGGTATCAATGCGGCTTCGCCACGCCAAGGGAGCGCCGCCGCCCATGTCCGAGCTCAAAGCCGCCGCACCGAACACGCCGTACTACGGCGACAACCTCGACATTTTGCGCCGGTACGCGGCGGACGAGTCCGTCGATTTGATCTACTCAGGCCTGCCGTTCAACCCGGGGGCCGAGGACGACGGGGTGCCGGCCGAGAAGGACGGGACGCAGCCGATGCTCGCCGAGGCCGCCGACGCGGGCTTCTTTACCACCAAGTCCATCGCCGGCACCAAGCACCCGCGCCTGCAAATCCTGACGATCGAGGACCTGCTCGCCGGCCGGCGGATCGACGTGCCCGCGGCGCAGGACATTCGGAGCTTCAAGCAGGCCCCGAAGGCGAAGGGGAGGAAGGCGGATCAGCCGGGGTTGTTTTAAGTGACAGCGTCCGCGGTTGAGCGGCAACGGGAGACAGCGATGACAGCGGGCGAAGCTCGGTTCACGACGCGCGAGGCGGAACGGCTACGAGGCCTATACGAGGCCGTCCAACTCTTCCGGAAGCCAGACGCGGAGATGACGTCACAGGCGATCTCCGTGCTGATCGACATCGCGATGCGTCCGGGTATCACGATGCTCGAATTGGCGGACCGCGTCGGGCTGTCGAACACGGCGACGAGCCGGAACATCCGGAAGTTCCTCGATAAGGGCGGCGGGCTCGGGTTGATCCGTCAGGAAGAGGACGCGGACGACGCCCGCAAAAAGCCCCTTTACCTCACCGCGGCAGGCGAGAGCCTTATCTCCGGCGTGCTTCGGAGCATCTGAGGAACGTCGAACGCTCACGCAGGAGAGGGGCGGGCGGAAACCATCCGGCCCCAAGTTTTCCGCCCGCCCCTCTCCCGCACCCTCTCCCCACCCACCTTCCTTCCCCATTCGTCCCCCCGCGCGACAGGACTGCGAGCACGCGCCGCTCGGCGGCCGTCCTCTCTCACCGCCTCGGCGGCCTCGGCGTCTCGGCGTTCATTACCCATTTCGCGAGCCTCGGCCTACGCGGCCGATCGTCGCTGCGCGACTAGGCGGACGGGCTGCGCCCGGCGGGCGTGCGGTGCTCCCCTCCGACCGCGGGTCCGGAGACGGCCGCTCGCCGCCGGCCCGCGGTTGGGCGTGCGGCGCGCGGGTCGGCGGCCGCGTCACTTCGGGCGGGAGCGCCGCTCGATCGCGTACTGCCAGAGCGCGAACGGCAGGATCGCGACGCCGGTCCCGAGGGTGAGTGCCGGCCCGCGCGGGTTGTCGCGGAACGCGAACCCCACGCCGCGGCTGCCGGCCACGATCATCGTCACGGCGACGACGGCGAGAAACGCTGAAAACCAGTGCCGCATCGACGCTCCGCTGAGTCGTTCGCCCGTCGTCCACGGCCGGCGGAAGGGGGGCCGCATCCTAGCACACCCGCGCCCGCCCGCGCGACCAGAAGAACGCCGGCACGTTGACGCTTCGCGGTCTTCCGGGGGGGAGAGCCCACCGCCGCCGGTACGCCGTCCTTCCAGATCCGCGCGCGGCGCGGCCGAGGCGCGGGGTTGCCGGGGCGGCGGACGCGCGTCTGCCCCCGAGCCCGCCGCGCATCGCCCCGTGCGCTCGGTGTGATCCCCCGTGTGCGCCGCGCGCTCCCCCGTGCGCGCCGCGCGCTCCCCCGTGCGCGCCGCGCGCTCCCCCGTGCGCGCCGCGCATTCCCCGGCGTGCGCCGCGCATCGCCCCGTGCGCGCCGCGCGCTCCCCCGTGCGCGCCGCGGATTCCGTCGGACCCGCGGCAAATCGCCCCGGGCGCACGGCCGATTCTGCCGGGCGTACTTCGGATTCCCGCCAAAACGCCGCCGGCTTTGGCGGGAGTCGCGGTGCGCCGCGCGAAATTCCGAAAAGATTTGTCGAATGTGTGGTCAAGTCGTCCCCGCAACGGATCGATAGGTTAATTGTCCGGGGCTTCCGACGCGGTGTTCGCTGCGACGGCCGTGCCCCTTCCTCTGATCGGAGACGGCGGCATGTCCTCCAAACCCCCCCTGGGCGACCAGCCCTTGGATTTCTGGCTTCAAAATCTGGTGACCGTCATCACCCCGGCCCCCACGAGCATGGGCCTTGTGGTCGGCGACGTCACGTCGATGACCGGCCTGGCCACCGACTACCACGACCGGCTCGTCACCGCGACCGAGCCGACGACCAGGACCCGGGCGACCGTCGCCGGCAAGCAGGTGTCAAAAAAAGCCGCGCTGGCCAAGGCCCGCGAGCTGGTCCGAAAAATCAACGCGTACCCGGCGCTCACCGCGGCCCAGCGGGCGGATTTGGACCTCAACCCGCGGGACGTCACCCCGTCGCCGATCGGGCCGCCCACGACGTACCCGGTCCTGTCGCTCGGCGGCGTCGGCCCGCTGACGGCCGATTTGCGGACCGTCGACGTCGCCACCCCGACCCGCCGGGCCAAGCCGGCCGGCACGATCGGGTGCGAGGTCTGGGTCAAGATCGGCGGCCCCGCGCCCGAGTCGGTCGAGCAGTGCCGCTACCTCATGCTCGCCACGCGCAACCGGACGACCCTGACGTTCGCGCCCGCGGACGCCAACCAGACGGCGTACCTGATCGGCCGCTGGATAAATGAGCGGGGCCAGCCCGGCCCGGTCAGCCCCGTCCTGACCCTGACCGTCGCCGCCCCCATGGGCTTCGGCCTGCCGCTGGCGGCGTGAGTCGTCCGAGATCGGAGACAAGGGGAGGGGGGGACAAGGAGACACGGGGCCGGAGGCGCGCGGCCGCGCACCCGGCCTGCCGGTCTCCTTGTCCCCTTTTCTCCTTGTCCCATTGTCTCCGCATCCCCAACCCCGAGCCCCCCATGGCCTACACGTCGAGCCCGGCGCTGCGCGCCCGGCACAAGTCGTCCCGCGCCGCCGCCAACCCGTACTACGGCTACGACTACAACCCGTCGTGGCCGTCGATCCTGTCCGTCGCGCACGACACGCTCGCGGGCGAGAATCTGTACGTCATCGTCGACCGCCCGTGCGTGCTGACGGGCATCGGGTTGCCGCTCATCGTGCACGGTTCGGGCGGGGAGACGCTCGCGATCGTCGCGGCGGCGATGGTGCTCCCGACCAAGTTTCAGGTGACGCTGTCGGACGCCGTGCCCGCGGGGGCGGCGTGGCAGTGGGCGGGCGGCGCCGCGCAGCTCGTGGACGCGGTCACCGGGCACGCGCCCAACGCGGGGCACGGGACGTGCGCGGACGTGCCCGGGCCGTACGTCCCGCCGCCCCCCCCTTCGCCGCCTTCGCTCCTCTCCGCGCGGTTCGATTCGATGCTGTTGCGCCTGACGCTGTGGTTCGACCGGAACGTCGATTCGTCGTCGGCGGACGTCGCGGCGTTCGTCGTGCACGACGGGCGGGACACGCACGCGAGCTACGTCGGGAGCGGGCCGGTCGGGCTCGTGTCGGGGTCGGCGATCGAGGTCTCGCTGGCGAGCACGGGGGCGTACGAGGGGCTGGGCGCGACGCTAATCGTCGGCGCGGCGAACGGCGTGGTCGCGCAGGACGGCGACGCGCCGTGGGCGGGCGTCGCGGGGGACGCGCTGCCGTGGCCGGTGTTCCCGCCGGCGACC
>DASPKW010000097.1:0-16753 GCA_035627895.1 Tepidisphaeraceae bacterium
CGCCTTGGCGAGCATCGCGGTGACGGCGGCGCTCGTCGTCCCGATCGCCGCGTGGTTCGCGGCCCACGGGACGGCCTTGGACTTGAGGAGGTTGATCAAATCTTCGTACTTGCGGGGCAGGAAACTCATCGCGGCGGGCTCCGTTCTGCGGCGCGGTCGGCTTGCGATCCGCGCGGCGGTTGAAGGGCGTATTCACCCACGCCCCGCCCGCGCCGGTCGCTCGACCGATCCTGCGGGCGACGTCTTCGAACGCCACACACCCCCTGTTTCGGCGCACCGCGCGGGCCACTTAACGACCCGCTGCGAATTTCCGCGTTTTCCTCGAAATTCCGCCCGTCCGCGGCGGATCGATGCCCGTCCGCACTCCGGCGCTGCCCTGCACTGCTCTGGCGCTGCCGTGCAATGCTCTGGCGCTGCCGTGCGCCAGGCCGGCGCTGCCGTGCACTGCTCTGGCGCTGCCCTGCACCAGCCTGGCGCTGCCGTGCACTGCTCTGGCGCTGCCGTGCGCCAGCCTGGCGCTGCCGTGCACCGGCCCGGCGCTGCCGTGCCCCGGTCCGGCGCAGCCCCGCACTACTCGGATGCACGCCCGCCCCGGCGCGGCGCACGCCCCTCCTCCGGCCCCGCGCCGGCGCAGAGGACCCCGGACGGGCTGCGCCCGGCGGTGAAGGGCTCTCCCCCCCGGAAGACCGCCTTGCATAAGCTGACCGGCGTTCTTCTGGCCGGGGCGGTCGCGCCGCCGGTCAGCCGCGTGGGCCGAGGTATGGTACGATCCTGCGTATCAGCAGCGAGCGCGCCGAGCGCCAGGGCCGACGGGCGGCCGATCGCGCCCTTCACGCGGCGCGAGGGTGAATGGTAATTAACCACTTATGATCACGTGGGATCAAAACGCCGTTGAGCGGTTCTTGGGCCTGGCACCCGTGCGGCGCGACTCGACGACGCCGATCGGCACGCACAGCGAGTTCGTTTTCGCACTTCCGACGCCGGGCGGGCCGGTTCATTTCATCGTTCGCCCCTCGCTCGACCATTGCCAGTTCGTCGCCGCTGACGACAACGAATTCCTCTCCGCTTACGTCCAGTGCGCGCGAATCGTCATCAACGATGAGCCGGAGGAGGATGGCGGGCAGTGTCTCGTGCTGCAGGGTACGGCCGGCCACGCGTGCGTGACGCCCGGAAGCCCGCACTTCAAGCTCTTCTTCAGCATGCACGGCCGCGACACGACGCGGCCGTGACGCATGCGGTCACCGCGGAATGGCGGGCCGGGTCTTCCGCCCCCCCAAGGGGGGGTGGCCGCGGTCGGAGGGGAGCACGACCCGCCCGCCGGGCGAAGGGGGGGCAGCCCGCTTCCGCCCGAGGGGGGGCGACGGTCGGCCGCGTGGGCCGAAAGATTGGTATGATGCGCACTTCACGAAGCGCGGACGGGGCGATCGGCTGCTCCCGGTCCCGCTTCGCTCCCAATAGGAGACCGATGGCGGACTGGAAGACCGAGTTGGCCGTGGCGGTGCTCGTGAAGCAGGCCCTTCGCGCGGCGGACGTCCACGAGATCTACCCCTTCTCGCTCCCGCGGGTCGCGGCGACGTCGGACGCGGTCGAGGGCGCGGAGCGCCACCTCGGGCGGCGGCTGGACGGCGAGTATCGGGAGTTCCTGCTCCATGCGGACGGCTGGCCGCACTTCTTCCAGCGGATCGACCTGTTCGGCACGCCCGAACTCCGCGCCGAAGGTTCGTTGCTCCGGGCGTGGGAGTTGATCGACGCCGCGGTCCCTTCGCCCGCACTGCACGGGCTCGACAAGCGGGACCTGATGCCGATCGCGTTCGGGCAGAACAGCCTGGACGTGTTCGTGCTCGTCAACCAAGGCGCGCAGGCTGGACAGGTGGTCTGGCTGGCGGGGGAGGAAGTCGACTCCTTCCCGAGCTTTTCGGAGTTCTTCCTGGCGATGATCGACTACAACCGCGCCGAGCTCCCGCACATTCAAGAGATCTCCAAGCGGCCGCTGTAGGCGCTGTCGTACGCGCTAGGGCGCTTCATCGGCCACCGGAACGACCCCGCCGCACGCCGGGGAGGGGCGGTCGAACGTCAAGCCGGCGTCCCGCGTGCGGCGGGGGCGGCCGTCCGTCCCGCGCTCGACAGTCCTATCTCATGAACCTTCGGCGTGGGGCGGCACCGGCTCCCTCTCCCGGACGCGAGGGTGAGCGTGATCCGCGGCGGTGCGCGGCCGCGTCTGGGAGAGGGCGGGGGTGAGGGCATGACACGGGCGCTCGCGAACCGTCGGCGTGGGTGCGCGGGAGGTCGCTGCATGCCCTCACCCTAACCCTCTCCCAGACGCGGCCACGCCCTCACGCGGACGACGGGCGCGGGCGCGTCCGGGAGAGGGGACCGGAGGCGCGCCCGCCCGAGTCCCATCCGCCCGCCGTTGAATCGACGCGGCGATTCCCCATAATCGCGATCCGTCCGCCTCTGCATTGCGCCTTCGCGTCTTTGCGGCCAACATCTCCCAACACTCACGAGGACTCCCCCGTCATGAAAGCTCCCATTCGCGTCGCCGTCACGGGACCCGCCGGTCAGATCGGGTACGCCCTGCTGTTCCGCATCGCGAGCGGGCAGATGTTCGGGCCGGACCAGCCGGTCATCCTGCAGTTGCTGGAGGTGCCGGTCGAGAAGGTGCAGGCGGCATTGAAGGGCGTGGCGATGGAGCTCGACGACTGCGCGTTCCCCCTGCTCCACGACATCGTGCTGACCGACGATCCGAACGTCGGGTTCAAGGACGCGAACTGGTGCCTGCTCGTCGGGGCCAAGCCGCGCGGGCCGGGGATGGAGCGGGCCGATTTGCTCAAGGACAACGGCAAGATCTTCATCGGCCAGGGCCAGACGATCGACCGCGTCGCCGCCCACGACTGCCGCGTCGCCGTCGTCGGCAACCCGGCCAACACCAACGCGATGATCGCCGCCAGCCAGTTCAAGCGCCTCAAGCCCGAGAACGTGACGGCCATGGTCCGCCTCGACCAGAACCGCGCCGCGACGCAGCTGGCCAAGAAGGCCGGCGTGCCGCTGACGGCCGTCGGCGACGTGTTCATCTTCGGCAACCACAGCCCGACGATGTTCAGCGCGTTCCACCTCGCCAAGATCAACGGCAAGCCCGCGACCGACAAGATCGGCCACCAGGAGTGGCTCCGCGGCGAGTTCCAGGAGACCGTCGGCAAGCGCGGGGCCGCGATCATCGCGGCGCGGGGCGCGTCGTCGGCCGCCAGCGCCGCCAACGCGCTGGTCGACCACGTGCGCGATTTGGTGACGCCGGGGAAGGTGCACAGCGTGGCGGTCAAGTCCGACGGGCGGTACGGGTTCGACACGAACGTGTGGGCCGGCATGCCGGTGCGGACGACGACGCCGGGCAGCTACGAGGTGATCGACGGGCTGCCGATGGACGAGTTCGCGAAGCAGAAGATCGCGGCGACGAACAAGGAGCTCGTCGATGAGCGGGAGATGGTGAAGGGGATGCTGTAGGGGGCAGTAGGCAGTAGGCAGTAGAAAAACAGCCGCGGGTCCGCGCGATGGCGCGGGCTCGCGGTTCTCGTTTGCGCTTGAAATGAACGCCAAGACGCCAAGGACGCCAAGGCCGGAGGAGGAAGAGGATGGAGGGTGGACGACTTGGGGTGGGTCCGGCTGGCGCGCTAACCGTGTTCTCCATGCCCCTCCGCACCCCTCCTCTCTCTTCCGACCTTGGCGGCCTTGGCGTCTTGGCGTTCACTTCGATTATGTCGGGTTCGGCGTGTCCGACTGAGCCGGCTGCTGGCCGCCGCCGCCCCCTGCCGGCGTGACGCCCGCGTCGTCGAGCGCGGCCTTGAGCGAGCCGCCGCTGGCGACGCCCTCGCCGGGGTGGGCGACCTTTTCGGTCTCGACGCCGGTCGTGCCGCCGGAGGGCTGGTCGGGGGAGCCGGCGCCGGAGGCCGTGTTCACGCCGCCGACGGCCTTGGCGCCCGTCCCGGGGCCGTCGCCGCCCTTCATGTCGGGGTGGCGCTTGGCGGAGTCGTCGGGGCGGTCGGGGTTATTCTGGGGAGTTTGGCCGGTCGACATGAAAGGGGCTCCTGAAGAGAACTCGGGGGTGTCCGGGCATTCAGGCGATGGGAGTGCAACCTCGATACCCCGCGGGTCTTGCGTCGGAAAACCCGAGGACCGCGGGCCCGGCGGCCCGCACATTTTCGTTGCACGGCGATTCCGGCCGGGGTATGTTTTCGGCGGAGGGCCGTGTTCATGCGCTCGATTCGTGCCGGGGCTGCCGTTCTCGCTTTGACCGTCGCCGGGGGGGCCGCTTCCCCCGCGCGCGCGGCGTTCGTCGCCGAGTACTTCAACAACATCGGGACGACCGGCGCGCCCCTGTTCGGGTTCTCCGGTTGGCAGGGCACGACCAACAGCACGACGTACGTGGCCGGGACGCAGGTGATCTACACCGCCCCCGGTTACAGCGCGGCGGGCAACGAGTCCGACGCGAACGACGGCGCGGCGAGCGGGAGCAACACCGGCAACATCGTCTACCGCTCGACCGGGGCGATGACCGGCACGGTCTGGATCTCCGCCGTCGTCAACCAGACGGCCATCAACAGCGACGTGCTGCTCTGGCTCGACAAGACCAACACGAACGCCAACGGCGTCGACCGCGACTTCGCCGCGCTGCGCGGCTCGACCGGGACGACCGGCACCAGCAGCCCGCCCGAGGCGCTGATCGCCTACGACGGGGCCGACGACGGCGGGGACACCACCGACTTCGCCATCAACACGCCGCACCTGATCCTGCTGAAGATCGACCTGAACCACAGCGCCCTGCTCGACCGGATCACCTACTGGGTCGACCCCGACCTGTCCGGGGGCGAGGCCGGGCTGGGCATGGCCGTCGGGAACCCCAACGGCCCGAAGTACGTCAAGAGCACCGTCGACGCGTACGGCAACACCTTCGACGGGGTCGGCCTGACCTTCCGGGACACGGCCAGCACGCTCGACGCGCTGCGCGTCAGCAACGACGCCGACGGGTTCGTGTGGGTGACGACCGGCGTGCCCGAGCCGACGACCGCGGCCCTGCTCGGCGTCGCCGCGGTCGGGCTGTGCGCGCGTCGCCGGCGGCGCTAGTCCGCGGCGTCACTTCAAGTCATAGCAGTACAGCGACTCCTGGTCGCGAATGTACAGGCGGCCGTTGGCGACGACCGGGTGCGTCCACAGCCCGCCGCTGGACGGCCGCTGGTTCGACTCGCGCGGGAGGGTGAGGCGGCCGGTCTCCTTGCGGCCGGCGGGGGTCGCCTCAACGAGCGCGATGGCGCCGCCCTTCTCGGCGGCGCAGTAGAGCACGCCGCCCGCGGCGGTGACGGACCCGCGGCCCAACTCGTCCTTGTCGGACCACTTCACGGTGCCGGTGGCGAGTTCGACGCAGACCCAGCCGCGGTTCTCGGAGTGGCCGTAGGCGTTGCCGTCGATCACGACGAGTCCGCCGTCGCGGTTTTGGACGGCCTTGTTCGAGTAGACCTTTTCGGCCTTCAGCGCGCCGCCGGCCGCGGCGGCGGTGACGCGCACGCAGTCGCAGCCTTGGCCGAAGCCGACAGACGAGAAGACGAGGTCGCCCCAGATGACGGGCGCGGCGACGACGACGTCGTCGTACGCGGGCTGGCGCGCGTAGGCCCAGAGGCGCTTGCCGGTCGCGGGGTCGAAACCGGCGAGGCCGGCGTTGGTCACCTGCACGATTTGGCGGACGCCGGCGAGCGTGGCGAGTACGGGCGACGCGTACGGCGCGCGGTCGTTGGCGTCGGCGGAGCGCCAGGCGGGTTTGCCGGTCTTGCGGTCGAGGGCGGCGAGCAGGCCGCGCGGGCCGCCGGGGACGCAGATGACGTGGTCGCCGTCGACGAGGGGGGCGTGGGCGTAGCCCCAGCCGAGGGCGGTGGGTTCTTCGAGGCCGCCGCCGATCGGGTTGACCTCGCCGCCGAGGTCTTTGGGGAGGTTGGTGCGCCACCGCTCCTTGCCGGTGGCGGCGTCGGCGGAGACGAGGTCGCCGAAGCCGCCGAGCGCGTAGACGGCGCCGTCGTGGACGGTGGGCGTGGCGCTCGGCCCGCGGTTCCAGGAGTTGCCCTTCCAGGTGAAGGTCGGGCCGATCTTCGTGGCCCAGAGTTCCTTGGGGGGGTTGGCCGTGAGGTCGAGGGCGATCAGGAATTCGTCGTCGCGGCGCGCGGCGCTGACGTAGAGGCGGTCGCCGACGACGGCCGGGCCGCTGTAGCCGTGGCCGAGCGTGTCGATCGACCAGCGGAGGGGCGGGCCGTCCTTGGGCCAGGCCTTGGGCAGGCCGGCCTCGCGCGAGACGCCGTCGCGCGCGGGACCGCGGAAGGCGGGCCAGTCGTCGGCACGGGCGGCAGTGGCGAGAGCCAACAACGCGAAGAGGGCGGCGCGGGTGGCGGACATGACGGCTCCTGGGGTGGGTGTGGGAGGGTTCCGGGTCGACCGGCGCGGCCGCCGTCTGCTGGGATCATGCGCGGGGGCGTTCCTTGTCGCATTGCGGGGTCCGCATTAAGGTACCGCGGTTCATCCGAACGGGAGTAAACGCGTTTGATGCATAAGCATGTGACGGATCTCGGTGCGGTTGCGCCTCGTGGTGGGAAGCCGCGGCAGGAGTACTCGGTCACTGAAGTGACCAAGCCTCGTTTCGCGCTTACGGTCGCGATGACCTTTAGCTTCGCGCTGCTGGTCGCGGTCGGCGGGTGCCAGACGAAGCCGCAGATCCTGACGGGGCAGAAGCCGATCGACCGGGCGGTGGTGGAGTACCCGCCGGGGTTCGAGCTGCGGCCGTACGTGGCGGGGTTGACGGCGCCGACGGCGATCGCGTTCGACGCGGAGGGGTCGCTGCTGATCGCCGAGTCGGGCATGGGCGGCGACGAGCCGCGGATCTTCGGGTTCAAGAAGGACGGGACGTACTTCGACGTCTACCCGCGGGGGACGCGCCTGCCGGCGTTCCTGAGCCGGGCGTTCCGGATGGAGGGGCCGGTCGGGGGGATGGTGGCGACGGGCGGGCGGGTGTACGTCACGCACCGTGACGCGGCGGGCAAGGGGCGGGTCACGGCGATCTCGTACGACGGCAAAGTGGACCCGAAGACGATCGTCGCGGACCTGCCGACGCGCGGGGACTACGGGATGACCGACGTCGCGCTGCACCCGAACGGGCGGCTGTACTTCGGCGTGGGGGCGGCGACCAACTCGGGCGTGGTGGGGCTGGACAATTTGCAGGCGGGGTGGGCCAAGCAGTTCCCCGACTTCTGCGACGTGCCGTACGCGGACGTGAAGCTGAACGGGTTCCGGTTCGACACGACGAACCCGTTCGCGTCGATCTTCGGGGGGAAGGACGTGGCGGTGACCGGGCCGTTCCAGAAGTTCGGGGCGAGCGACCAGACGGGCATCCCGCGGCCGGACGGGAAGCCGACGGCGGCGGTGTACAGCGTGGACCAGGCGGGCGGGGATTTGAAGGTCGAGGCGCACGGGGTGCGGAACCCGGTCGGGCTGACGTTCAACGAGTACGGCACGCTGTACATGACGAACCAGGGGATGGAGCTGCGCGGCAGCCGGCCGGTGATGGACGACAACGACGCGTTTTTGAAGATGGCGGGGGGCGAGACGTGGTACGGGTGGCCGGACTTCTCGGCGGACCTGCGGCCGATCACGGAGCGCGCGGCCGGTGCGGAGCGCGGGACGTTCCAGCCGCCGCGCGAGTTGGTGCTGCGGAGCGGGTACCCGGACGTGCGGTTTTTGATCGACCACGCGGCGAGCCGGCTGATCCCGCCGACGCCCGGCGCGTTCGTGTTCGGGACGTTCCGGCCGCTGAGCGGGGCGAGCAAGTTCGACTTCGCGCCGTCGTCGGGGCCGTTCCGGAAGTTCCGGGGCGACGCGATGGTGGCGCTGTCGGGCGACCGGGCGCCGTTCGCGACCAGCGGGTACCCGATGAAGGGCCCGACGGGGTACAAGGTGGTGCTGGTGAACATCGACGGGCGGAACGTCGAGGACTTCGTGCGGAACACGCAGGAGGGCCCGGCGAGCCGGCGGGGCCGGGACGCCGCGGGACTGGAGCGGCCGGTGGACGTGAAGTTCGGCCCGGACGGGGCGATGTACATCCTGGACTTCGGTCAGTTGCAGATGAAGAACGGCCGGGCGGACGTGAAGGGCGGGACGGGGCGGATCTTCCGGCTGAGCGGGACGGAGGCGGAGGCGGCGAGCGCGGCGCCCGAGACGCCGGGCGGGGCGGCGCCGGAGCGATCGAAGTGAAGGGGGCTGGCGCGATCATTCGAAGGGACCGCACTGTGAAACGTGGAGTTGGCTCGACGTCGGACTGTGGGGCACCGATCCGGGGCGGCGCTCCGGGCAAAGCCCGATCGCTCTGCCCCGGCTTGTTCGGGCTTTTCCTTTCGGTCGCCGGTTGCGCCGACCGGTCGGGGACGGCGGTGGTGGAAATCGTGAACGACCAGTCGGCGCTGGGCGGGCGGGCCGAGCCGATCGTGGTCGCGCCGGGGGTGGACGTGA
Organism: Tepidisphaeraceae bacterium; assembly: GCA_035627895.1. Taxonomy (GTDB): domain Bacteria; phylum Planctomycetota; class Phycisphaerae; order Tepidisphaerales; family Tepidisphaeraceae; genus DASPKW01. Next base: position 8,533 of record DASPKW010000097.1, read on the forward strand.
TCGAGAACGAGTACCGGCGGGCGCACCAGAACGAGGGGTCGAACATCCGCCAGCGGATCGTGATCCGGGGGCCGGTGATGATCGTGCCGGCGCCGGCGACGCGGCCGGCACAGTAGCGGAGCGGTGCTGTCGAGAGCGGGCGCGCGTACGTGCGATTGACGCGGCGGACTGCGCAACGCGGTTGCCCGCGATTGCGGACGCCGGCGAGAATCTGAAGTTCACGCGACGGGTTGGGGGAGAATCGGATCCTCGTCGGCAAATCTGTCACGCTCGAAGGCGGGTGGGATGGCGGGCTCATCCGGCTCGGCGCGGTGATGGTTCGGCCTGTAACGATTCGGCACGGGCCGTGCGCGGGCGCGTGTCTCTCGTTTGGCACGGCGTGCGTGTCACGGTGTCACTCGTCACACGAGCGGGATTGGAGAACATTGCGATCGTATTACCGGCGTAGGGCGCGTTCGGATATTGAGTTCGCGCTACAGGATTTGCGTCGGCCGAGACTTACGAATGGGTGGGCGGCGCGCGGCGCCCTCGTCGCGGAATTTATTTTCGAGGTGGCACCCTCGTTGCACTAGTAGGGCGTCCGAAGCGAACGACGAGACGAAAGAATCGACGGCCGCGACGGACTTTAAATTGGCTTTAAGCCTCGAATGGATTTGCGATCGAAAGGTCGACGACCCACCGGGGCTTAGACAAATCACTCTCCCTTCCCTCCTCACGCCGGGTTTGCCCCCCCGGCGTTTTTTTTGCGCGCGTGCGGAGTGGGGGTCGCAAGGGCGCGAAGCGAGAAAGAAGAAAGGGAGGTCCGGCTTTCAAAGATCTTCGACGGCGGCGTGAGGCGCGGGGTCATGGGGCAGCGCGTCCACGAGGCCCTTTGGGGCGCCGCCGCGACGACGCCAAGCGACTGCTGGGCGGGCGTCTGCAAGGCGGACCTTCATGATCGCGCTAGCGTTCGTGTTCGAACCGGAAGAGGGGCTTGGGGGTCAGGCGGTCGATCGGGAGCGGGTCGCGGTTGAGGCGGAGCTCGATGAGGGTGGTCGTCCAGGGGTGGAAGAGCTTGACCTCGGGGTCGTCGACGAGCGAGGCGATGTCGAGGGTGGCGTCCCACTTGCCGGCGGAGTCGAACTTCGACAGGTCGGCGCGGACCTTGTCACTGTTGACCCCGTGGTAGGCGACGAGGGCGGAGCCGGACGAGGCGATGACGCGGAGCCGGAGCGTCTTGAGGCGGTCGGGGCCGAGCGCGTAGAGCTTGGTCAGGTTGAGGTGGAACGAGCGGAGGCTGGGGTCGGCGGCGTACTTGTGGACGTCGAGGTCGACGGCCTTGTCGCCCTTGCCGAGGCCGAAGATGCCGCCGCGGGCGTCGTGGCTGGTGAGCTGGACGTGGTAGTCGGTGATCGGGTCGCCGCGCTCGTCGACGGCGCGGACGACGAAGTGCTGCCACTGGTCGAGGCCGTCGAAGGCGGGGCGGGTGGCGGCGCGGGCGTGGGCGGTCCAGGCGTCGAAGTCGGCGGCGGATTCGACGGCGAGGGCGCGGCGGACGAGGTCGACGAGCTCGGGCGGCGGCGCGGCGAGGATCGACGAGTGGTCGGCGCCGCGGACGGGGTACATGGGGAAGTCGACGCCGCCGCGCGGGCCGATCTTGCGGATCCGGTCGCCCGGGTGGTGGGCGGGGTCGCGGGCGAGGTCGAGGATGATCTTTCGGCTGTCGAGGGAGACGCCGGCGAGGCGGACGGTGCCGTCGGTGCCGGGCTCGTTGATCAGGGCGAGGAGGCCGGGGTAGCCGGCGGTGCCGCAGAAGATGAAGGCGTGGGGCGTGTCGCCGTCGGGGCCGAAGAAGACGGGGGCGGGGGAGGCGGGGGCGGCGGCGTCGTCGCCCGCGGGCTCGGGGGCGAAGAAGTCGAGGTGGGCCAGGTCCCAGGTGAAGCGGCTGGCGAGCTCGAGCCCGTCGAGGACGAGGTCGCCGGCCTCCATGAAGTCGGGGCCCCACTGGTCGTTGCCCTTGACGAGCGCGCCGAGCCAACTGCGGCCCTTGTGGGCGAGCGGGGAGCCCCAGGTCGCCGGCGCGAGGCCGATCAGGTGCTTGAGCCGGTGGCGGCGGCGGCCGTAGGTCGCGAGCCACGCGCGGACGACGAGCATGCCGGTCGAGTGGACGATCGCGTCGAACGGCTCGTCGCCGGTGAGCCCGGAGCAGCGGCGGAGGGCCCAGTCGAGCCCCTCGGCGAGGTCCTTGATCGTGACCTCGTTGGTCAGCGTCTGGTAGTTGCAGACGCGGACGTCGTCGGGGGCGTGGTCGCCGGACGCCACGAGCGCGTCGCGCCAGGCGTGGAAGGAGGTGCCCTTGTCGGAGTAGCCGTGGATCAGGACGATCGGGCGCTTGGACGGCATGAGGCACCACCTGTTGGATTGAGAGGTTCAATACAGCAGACGGGCCAACCCTAACATAATGCGAACTTGCGTCAAGGCTAATCTTGGATTGATCGCGCGATTGTGCGCGGCGGTGGGCGGAGCGCACCCTACCGGCGAACGCGCTGGTCGAGCGTCCACGTACACCTTCGGTGTGACCGCTAAGTAGGGCCTTCGACTTCGGACGGTGGGATTGGGGGGCTAGCGCGCGAGGAGTTCTCGCTTTTTCGCGATGAGTTGGTTGGCCATGCGGATGCCGGCCTGGACGGCGCCTTCGGAGTGGCTGTCTTCGGTGGTGTCGCCGCCGATGTGGATGCCGTTCTCGGGCTGGCGGAGGGCTCGGGCGTCGGCGTCGAAGCGGGAGCGTTTGAGGGAGAGGGGCCAGTAGGCGACGGCGGTGGGGTAGGCGAAGACCTCGGCGCGTTTGACGTGTTTGGCGACGCCTGGGAACAGGGCGTCGAGACTCTTGACGGCGTGGGCGCGCTGCTCGTCGGCGGTCATGTTCAGCATGGCGCGGGCGTGGTTGGCGTGCATGAGGAGGGTGAGGATGCGGTCGGTGGTCCGCTCGGTGGCGGGGAGGCCTTCCTGGAAGTCGGAGGCTTCGTAGACCGAGCCGGCGGGGGAATCGGAGAGGAGGGTGAGGACGGTCTCGCCCTTGTCGTCGCGCCAGAGCTTGCCGGCGGCGTCGTCGACGACGAGGTGGACCTTCACGTAGGCGCCGAACTTCGTGGTCTTGATCGCGCGCTGCTTGGCGTCGCTGAGGGGCGGGATGAACTGGATGCCGGGGAGCGCGTAGACGGGCGGGGTGAGGACGACGGCCTTGGCGAGGACGTCGGCGTAGCGCTGGCCGTCGCGGAGGTAGCGGACGCGGACGCCGTCGGTGGTTTGCTCGATCGTGGTGACGTGGGCGTTGGTGGCGATGTGGTGGACGCCGATGCGCTGGGCGAGGGCGGCGGTGAAGCGGCTGTTGCCGCCGACGACGTGGTAGTTCTTCTCGCCGAAGCCGTCGGGGGTGTCGAGGAAGAGGCGGACCTCGTCGATGCCGTCGAGGGCGGCGATCTGGTCCCACTCGATGGCGGTCTCGGCCTCGACGAGCACGCGGATCCACTCGGAGACCTTGCGGGGGAGGTTGGCGGACTTCACGTGGTCGGCGAACGAGATCTCGCGGAGGCGGTCGAGGTCGGGCGGGAGGGGCTTGTCGTGGTAGGCGGTCTCGTGGAGCGATTGGTACAGCTTCCACGTGGCCGCGTTCCACTTCATAAGGGCGGCCTTCTCGTCGGCGGAGAACAGGCCGTTCAGGTAGGTCTCGCGATCGCCGTCGCCCTGGTAGGGGTAGATTTTTCCGTCGATGCGTACGCTGGAGTGGGCGACGTCGTCGGCGAGTTCGAGCTTGAGCTCGCGGAGCAGCGCGACGGCCGGGCTGCGCTCGAAGTACTCCTCCATGTGGGCTTCGGCGTAGGTGCCGTTCTTGAAGTAGACGGTCTGGACGCGGCCGCCGACGCGGTTGGAGGATTCGAGGAGGACGAACGGGACGCCGGCGGCCTTGAGCTTGTAGGCGGTGGTGAGGCCGGTGAGGCCGGCGCCGACGATGACGACGGGGGCGCGGTCGGGGACGGGGGTGCGGGCGGCTTCGGCGAACGTGGAGGGGAGGCGGGTGGGGGCGGTGCAGCTGGTCAGGAACGCGAGGCAGCAGAGCGCGGCGAGGGCGCGGAAGGCGGGTCGGGTCATGCAGGGTTTATCGGCGCGACGCCTCGCGCGGCTTGCGGGGATCCCCCACGTAGGGCGGGCTCCATCCACCACGCGCGCGATCGAGTATCGAACCCGTCGGTGATCGAGCACCCACGTGCACCTTCGGTGCGACCGCTAAGTACGTCCTTCGACTTTGAGCGCGGGGCGCGAGTACGGTGCGCTTACGACAGCTGGTTTTCGATGTGCTGGACCTGCTCGGCGATGTCCTTTTCGGCGGCGACGTCGCGGGTGATCGTGCGGACGGCGTGGAGGACGGTCGTGTGGTCGCGGCCGCCGAAGTACCCGCCGATCTCCTCGAGCGAGTAGCGGGTGAACTTGCGGGCGAAGAACATGCAGACCTGGCGGGGGAAGGCGATCGACTTGTGCCGCTTTTTGGACTGGAGGTCGCTCGTCTTGACGTTGTAGTAGGCGGTGACGGCGTCGATGATCTGCTGGATCGTGATGCGCTTCTGCTCGGGGGTGCCGGTCTCGCCGAGGGCGGCCTTGGCGAGCTCCATGTCGATGCGGCCCTCCTGGAGCATGGCCATGCCCTGGAGTTTGGTGATCGCGCCCTCGAGCTCGCGGGTGTTGTTCTCGACCTTGGTGGCGACGTAGCAGATGACGTCGTCGGGGATCTCCATGCCGCGGAGGATGGCCTTCTTCTTAAGAATGGCCATGCGCGTCTCGAAGCAGGGCTTTTCGATGCGGGCGACGAGGCCCCAGTTGAAGCGGGAGACGAGGCGTTCCTCGAGCTCGGGGATCTCGCTCGGCGGGGCGTCGGCGCTGAGGATGATCTGCTTGTTGCCCTGGTAGAGCGTGTTGAACGTGTGGAAGAACTCCTCCTGGGTGCGCTCGTGGCCGCGGAGGAAGTGGATGTCGTCGATGACGAGGACGTCGACGTGGCGGTAGCGGTAGCGGAAGGTGCTCATGTCGCCGTGCTGGACGGCGGCGATGAACTGGTTGATGAACGAGTCGCAGGAGAGGTAGAGGATGCGCGACTCGGGGGCGCGGGCGAGGACCTGCTGGCAGATCGCCTGGAGGAGGTGGGTCTTGCCGAGGCCGACGCCGCCGTGGACGAAGAGCGGGTTGTATGCCTTGCCGGGGGCGTCGGCGACGGCGACGGAGGCGGCGTGGGGGAGGCGGTTGCAGGGGCCGACGACGAAGTTGTCGAAGGTGTAGTCGGGGGAGAGGAGGAGGGGCTGGTCGCCCTCGTTGAAGACGCCGCCGGTCGGCAGGTTTTCGCAGTGGAAGCTGACGGCGACGAGGCGGCCGAGGGCGATCTGTGCGGCGCCGGTGAACGGCTGCTGACACTGGCTCTGGCAGAAGTTGAGCTGGGCGGGGGTCTGGACGAGGACCTGGATGACCCCGTTGGTGAGTTGCCGGGGGGCGAGGTGCTCGAACCAGGAGCGGTTGAGGCTCGGGTGCTGGACGCGGACGATCTGGAGGATCTTGCTCCAGGACGCGTGGTCGAGCGGGGCGAATGCGGCGGCTTCCTGCGCGCGGCGGGGGGCCTCGCGCAGAGGCGTGTGGGTCGTTAGCATGGCGGCGCACTTCGTGAGGCGGGCCGGCGCGGGGTAGGGGCGTCCGGACATGACGCGCAAACCCCGCCGGCGGCCCGCGAGAGCCTACGGACTGTGTTCTGACTGACGTACGTGACTTCCCGAGGGTGACGGCGAAGACACCCGACGAAAACTCGGCGTTACGGCACGGACTGAATACTAAAATACGGCCCCGGATCGAGCGAATGACAACCCACTGCGACGGGCGGGCGGTCCCGCACGTTTGTCGATCCGTTTCCTATCGCGGCCCGGCCCGTGGTGAGGCCGGTCCGATCCCGACGTGAGCGGCGGGCACCGTAGTCATTCGGCACGCCGCGACCAACAACTTTCTCTTTTCACAACAGTAAATTCACCGCCCGCCCACCGCGATTTCTTGTTCGAAACATCGTGTTCTCCCGGTCTCCGCGGCGGTGGTCTGGTGCGGGCGACATCTTACACATCCGGGGCGGCGGTTGAAGCCGGTCGCGCGCCGAATTTTTACCCGGGTCGTGCGGCGCGCGCGGCGCGCTCCCACGGGCGGTGTCGTTCTACTCCTGTTTGCCCGATCGCTTGGGGACGGGCAAGCCGAGCGCCTCCAAAACTTTTTTCAGATCGCTCCACACCTTGCCTTTGTTCTCCGGCGTCGGCGCTCGCAGCACGTAGGCGGGGTGAAAAGTCGGCATCACCTTGATGCCCCGCCACGTTTGCCACTCGCCCCGCATTTTCGACATCGATTGTTTCGTCTGGAGCATGTACTGGGTCGACGGCAGGCCGAGCGTGACGATCACTTCGGGCCGCACCACTTCGAGTTGCCGCACGAGGTACGGCGTGCACGTGTCGGTCTCGTCGGCGGCGGGCGCGCGGTTCTGCGGGGGGCGGCACTTGACGATGTTGGCGATGAAGACCTGGTCGCGGCGGAAGCCCATGCCGGCGATCATCTTGTCGAGCAGTTGCCCGGCGCGGCCGACGAACGGGCGGCCGGAGAGGTCTTCGTTCTCGCCGGGGCCTTCGCCGATGAAGAAGATGCGCGCGTCGGGGTCTCCCTCGCCGAAGACGGTGTTCGTGCGCGTCTGGTGGAGGCGGCACTTGGTGCACCCCTTGACCTGGGTGTCATCGAGGTCGCGCAGCGCGCGGATCTTCTCGTCGCGCGTGAGGACGGGCGCGGCGAACGGCTGGTCGAGGAGCGGGAGGGGGTTGGCGGACGGCTTGGCCATCGGGGGCTCGGCGTTTCCGTAGAGGTTGGGCCGGGCGCCGGTGACGGCGGGCGGGCCGGGCGGGGCCGCGGTGGGCTGTTTGGCGGCGGGGCCGGCGGCGAAGAATTGGGCGGCGCGCGACGGCGGCACGGGCGCGGGAGGACCGGCGACCGCGGACGCCGCCGCCTCGTCGACGTAGCCCATGTCGACCAGCGGCACCGCCGGCAGGCCCATGGCGCGCTCGCTCCGGAGCCAGAGGTCGAGGCGGTGCTTTAGAGGGTCGCCGGGCATCAGACGCGATCCTAGAGGGGGGCGGCGCCCGTGGCAATCGTTGCGGCCCCGCCCCACGGCCGTTAGCGATCGGGCGTCGCGGCCGGCATCGACTGCGCCGCCCTGTCGACGGCCCAGCGGACCTCGATGTGGGGGTCGCCCTTCATCTCCGTCAGTCGCGCGCCCGCCTCCGGCGCGTGCCGCGCGACGGCAGCCAAGCCGCGCACGGCGTTCGCGCGGACGACCGGCTGGGGGGCGCGACTGAGGCGGAGCAACTCGGGGACGAGGGCGACCGCCGCCGCGGGCCGGGCCGCCCGCAGCGCGGCCTCGAACGAGTTGCCCTCCCACTCGGGGTCGCGCGCGACGACGGCATCGACGACGCGCGCGAGCAGCGGCTCGGCCGCCGGCCCGATCGAGTTTGCGAACCAGAGCGCGCGGCGGAACGCGCCGCCCGCGCCGCGGGACACGTGTTCGGCGACCTCGGGCGGGAGCGCGACCGTGGCGGCCACGGCCGGCGGAGCCAGCGCGCCGAGCGACGCGAGCGCGGCAGCCGTGTCGGACGGCCGCGGCACGTCGTCGGCCACCATGCGCCACGCGCGGGCGGCCAGCGCGGTGAGGATCGGGCCGGTCGCGGCGGGCGCGCCGGCCCGCGCGAGCGCGCGGGCGGCGGCGTCGGCGACCGGGTCCTCGGCGTCGTCGAGCATGGCCGCCACCGTCGCCGGCGCGCCCGCCCGGGCCAGCTCCGCCGGGCCCAGCGCGTCGAGCGCGGCGGCGCGCACCGACGCCCGCCAGTCGGCCAGCAGCGCCGCGACGGGGAGTGGCCCGCCGGCGTCGGCGACCGTGACCATCAGCCCCTCGATCCCCCCGGCCCGGGCGCCGATCGGGCCCGCCGGGACGAGCAGCACCTTGCGCCCGGCGGCCCGGTCGGCGTCCCGCTGGAGCTCGGGTAGGCGGCGGAGCGCGTCGGCACGGACGTGCGGGTCCGGTTCCCGGCACGCGACGTCGGCCAGGGCGGCGACGGCTCGCGGGTCGGGCGGGACGAACTCCTGCGTCACCCGCACCAGCGCCCGCACCGCCGCCGTCCGGACGCGC
>DASPKW010000098.1:0-30405 GCA_035627895.1 Tepidisphaeraceae bacterium
CAAGGGGGGGCGATCGTTCATACGATTCATGGGCTGGCGTTCACGGCGTCGACGAGGCGGGCGGTGAACAAGGTGTACGAGTGGCTCGAGCGGCGGGCGGCGCCGATCTCGGACGCGATCGTGTGCGTCGCGACGGCGATGGCCGAGCAGAGCTTGGCCGCGCGGATCGGGCGGCCCGAACAGTACGTGACGGTTTACAGCGGCATGGAGACGCGGGCGTTCCTGAACCCGCCGGTCGGCCGCGGGGACGTGCGGCGGGCGCTGGGGATCGCGCACGACGACGTCGTCGTCGGCACGATCGCCCGGTTGTTCCACCTGAAGGGCCACGACGATCTGCTCGACATGGCCCCGCGGCTGTGCGGGCAATTCCCGCGGCTCAAGTTCATGTGGGTGGGTGACGGCCTGCTGCGGCCGGCGTTCGAACGGCGCATCGCCGAGATGCAGTTGTCCGACCGCTTCGTGCTGACGGGCCTGGTGCCGCCGGCGGAGATCCCGCAGCTCGTGGGGGCAATGGACGTCCTGGTGCACCCGTCGCGGCGCGAGGGCCTGGCCCGGGCGATCCCGCAGGGCGGGTTGGCGGGCATCCCGGTCGTCACGTACGACGTCGACGGCAACCGCGAGGGGCTGTTGGAAGGCGTCAGCGGGCGGGCGGTGCGGGCGTTCGACGTGCCCCAGTTGGAGCGGCGATTGGCGGAACTCCTGGGCGACCGCGAGAAGCGGAAGCGCATGGGCGAGGCCGGGCGGCAATTCGCGCTGGCACGGTTCGACACGCGCGTGATGGTCGACGGGCTGGAGCGCGTCTACGCGGCGGCGGTGGCGCGCGTGAGGGCGACGCCGGCCTGACGAACGATCGACCGCTATTGCTTGGGGCCCAACAGAATGATCTCGTTCTCGGTCCGCACGGCGATCCCCGGCTGACGACCGCGACGCCGTACAATTTGCCGCGGATCGTGAGCTTGTTCTGCGCGAGCCGTCGCGGCGCGTCGCCGCCGGTGGCGTAAACCGTGCACGTGCCGTCGGTGCCGAAGAAGTAGACGCGGTCGGCGTTGCCCACCGGCGACGCCCAGCAGGACGCGGGCAGCCGCTCCTTCCAGATCACCCGGCCGGTCGCGGCGTCCAGCGCCTGGGCGATGCCGGCTCGGCTGGTGAAGTAGAGCCGCCCATCGTGCGCCAGCGGCGAGCCGAACGAGCACGCCGCCTCGCCCGTGCGCCAAAGCACCTTGGGCGCGGAGCCTTGCACCAGCCCGAGCGCCGCCTGCGTGCCGGACTCGTTGGCGCCGATGTACGCGACGTCGCCGTCGATCGTGGGCGACGGGACGGAGTTGCCCTTGAACCCGTCGATTGTCCAGAGGTGCTTGCCGGTCGCCAGGTCGAACGCCTCGACCGTCCCGGACGCGCTCGCGACGACCGCCCCGCGGGCGCCCCCCGTCGCCCAGACGGCCGGCGTGGTCCACCCGGACTCCAGCTTTCGGTCGGCCTTCCACTGGGTCTTGCCCGTGGCCGGGTCGAGCGAGAGCACGTACGAGCCGTCGCCGTGGGCGACCATGAGTAACAAGCGCCCGTCGTGCAGCACGGGCGACGTGCCGACGCCGTGGACGTTCTTGATCGGGCCGTAGTCGGCGGTCAGACTGCGGCGCCAGCGTTCCGCGCCGTCGTGGGCGAGCGCGACGACGTCGCCGGTGTCGAGCAGGACGTAGACGCCCGCCGGGTCGACCGCGGGCGTCGCCGGGGCCCGGGAGTGCGTGTCGTCGAGCTTGAGCGGGTGCGCGGCGGGGAGGGCCTTGGCCCACCGTTTGGCGCCGGTCGCCAGGTCGAGGCACGTGACGTGGTAGCGTTCCTTCTGCGGGCCCTCGGTGCTCAGGGCGTAGAGACGATCCTGCCAGACGACGGGGCTGGATTGGCCGACGCCCGGCAGCTCGACGCGCCAGGCGACGTTTTCCTGGTCGGACCATGTCAGGGGTAAATCGCGGGCGGGCGAGCGGCTGTCGCCGGCGCCGCGGAAGCCGGGCCAGCGGTCGGCGGCGCGGTCGTCCGCCGACAGCGTCCCGGCGCAGGAGACGACGGTGAGGCAGGCGATAATGATCGAACGGCGCACGGACGGACGAGTGGTTGAGGATGGCATCGGAGTGCCGGATCGTACGCGCCCCGCCGGCGGAAGAAAGTCGGGGGTGGCGCGCACGGGCGGCTGGCGAATCGCGAGTGCCGGACGCCCGGTCGCGTGTCACCAGATCGCCCCGCTGTACAATGGGAGCGCGTCGGTCGACGTAACGGAGCAGGACGGAATCACGGGCGAGCGGCCCGTGCCACGAGCGGAGGCGGACATGGGTGGTTGGACGAAGCGCGCGGCGGTGATCGTGTTGGCCCTGTGCGGTGGCGCCGCGCCGCCGCCGCCGCCGGCTGGGAGGGGCCTCGATGAGCCGCGCGGCCCGGCGCTGGCCGTCGTCATCAAGGCCGCGATCGCCGAGCGCGCGACGGCCGTCGAGACCGAGATCGCCGCCCGCATGATGCGCCGCGGCGACCTGGCCGGCGACCGCCGCCTGCGGGCCGAGCTCGAGATCGACTTGCGCATCGTCCTCCGGGCCGTCCTGAACGTCGCCGCCGACGCGAAGCCGGAAACGCCCGAGCAGGCGCTCGCGTGGCTCCGCGCCGGGCAAATCGAGGCCGCGCTCCGGGGGCTGGAGGACGCGCTGGGCCAGGAGGGCGCCTGGACGCCCGGCCCGTCGCAGAAGGACGCGATGGCGGCGATCACGAAGCTGAGCTACGCCGTCGGCGGTATCAAGTCCGCCGGCAAAGAGCTCGACGATTTCTGCCGGCAACTCGCGATCGCGGTAGTGAACGTCGTGAACGCGACGCCGGTCGCCGAGCGCTCGCTGGTCCACATGCGCCCGCCGCGCGTGGTCGAAGGCGCGGGCCCGAAGGACGGCCCCGGCACCGTCGCCGAGCTGACCGGCCAGGTGCAGCGGCTCGCGGCGGTCTCGATCCCGCTCCGCGCGCAGCTGCTCGCGCTGGCACAGGCCGCGGCGCAGGAGAAGGAGGGCGGGCCGCTCGCGAATCTGCTGGCCCAGTCCGTGTCGCTCGCCAAGGGTCTGCAGGCGAACACGGCCGTCGGCGTCGAGGCCCGCCAGCAGATCGAGGCGCAGCTCGCCGAGGGCCTGGTGCTTTACCAGGACCCGCGGACGCGCGACGCGGGCAAGGCCCGGGTCGACGCGCTGGCCCAGTACCGCGACGTCCTCGGGCGCATCGGCCGGATGCCGCTCTCGCCCCAGCAGATGCGGCAGCTCGCCCCCGCGCTCGCGTGGGCCCAGGCCAGCGGCGAGCCCGGCATGAAGCTGCTCTCGACGATCGAGCGCTACTTCGAAATCTGCGCCCGGTGGGACACGACCCCGCGGGATGCCGCCGCCGTCATGCCGACGACCAAGCGCGCTTACGACGACCTCGTCGGGCAGTTCAACACCGCCCGCGCCGCATTCCTCGTTAGCGCCGGCAAGGTCGGTTCGGGCACCAGCCCGGCGGACCTCGACCAGCAGGTCACCGATTTGGAGCGCCTCGCCAAGGTGTCGGCCGACGTCGCCTCCGCCGGGCCGTCGATGGACGTGATCAACGCCTTCAAGGTGCGCCCCGCCGGCGCGATCGAGCGGAAGATCGCGACGTCCGCGCTGGCCAGCGCCCAGACGATAAAATCACCCACCCGCAACGACGCCGACAAGTACCTGAGCGCCGTCCGCGAGCTGGCCGATTACGCGCGGAAGCTCACCGCCCGCAACCCGGCAGACGTCCCCGCGGGCGTGCTCGCGACGTGGGGCGGCGGGAAGCTCGACGCGCTGGACGCCAAGTGGAAGGCGACCGTCGTCGACCTGGCCGGCACGCTGATCGGCGGCAGCATCGAGCTGGACAAGGCCCGGACCGCAAAGCTCGACACCGCGCTGGCGCTCTGGGCCGCGCTCAGGGACGCCGCACTACTGGAAGGCGCGCTGACGCGGGTCGGCGCCCTGGCGCGGTGGGCCGACTGGGCGATCGAGCCGGCCGTCCTCTCGTCGCTGCTGACGGCGTACCGGGATGCCACCGCCGGCGCCGTCGCCGGTTACCCGACCGACAACGACGACGCGCTGGCGCGGTGGGAGCGCGTGCGGGCGCGCTACGCCCCGCTGGCCGCCCTGATCGTCCGCGACGTCGCGGCCTACTCCGACGCGTGCGCCAACCTGCCGATCGGCTTCGCCGGCGACGTGTCGCGCCTGGCGACCCCGATGGCCGGCGGCGCCTTCGCCGCCGAGCAGTTCACCAGCTACGCGGTGGCGTTCTGGTCCCGCCTGGAGCGCGCCGCCGACTTCGACAACGCCGACCAACTCTCCACGACGCTCGCCAAGCGCCTGGCGCGCGAGCTGCGGATGTCGGTGACGTTCGAAGAGCGGCCGGTGCGGGGCGGGCGCCGCCGCGGATAGGAGAGCGCGTGGAGGCTGAGCATTCCATCATAAACGCCGCCTGTGGCGTCCACCGCCGCTCGATCAGGAAGTGCGCGCGGCCCGAGCCATCGGCGGTGGTCGTCTCGAGGCGCGAGTCACCTTTGAGCCGGTGCGTTTCATCACCGCGCTCTTCCTTCCCTCGCACCTTTCGGTCGAGGTCGCTGGACCCAAACGGTGGTATCACGACGAGGGCGTCAACCTCGGTGGGGACGATGGGGATCATCTCGTCCGTGAACGCGGTGCGGTCCCGTATTCGGTCGCCCCGATGCTGTTCGAGTCGTGGGAAATGTTCGCCCGTCTGGTCTCACCGCTCGGCGATTGCACGCGACGGACGTACGACGGCGCCAGCTACTCTCACGAAGGCAGTTCGGGCGAAGCCATTGCCACGGCGTGTTGGGTGAATCCCCATTGGCCTGAAGGGGCCATGGCGCTGCAGGCGACGCGGGCGTACGCGGAACTCGCGATGGCGGCTGGACTTGGGCACCTGGTGCGACTGGCTGGCTGGTGACCCGGATGCGCCTCGCGTCCCGTAAAACCGCTGAAATCAACACTATTTGGAACCCGCAGTACAAAAGGCCGTACCAATCACGTCCCTTGCATCCCTCGGAGATCCCCTCTGTGATGAATCGGTTGACGAAGCTGGTGGCGGCGGTCGGGTTGTGCGCTTCGGTCTCGGCGTGGGCCCAGGACAAGCCGTCCTCTCCCGCGGCGGGCGCGATCCAGGCGGTCAGCAAGCTCGGCGGGACTGACGCCAGCGGCCTCAAGAAGTACGCCGACCCCGCCCGCTTCGAAAAGTCGATCCTCGCCTTCGAGGCCAAGGACAAGACCGCCGGCACGCCCCCCCCTGGCGGCGTCGTCTGCATCGGCTCGTCCAGCATGGTCGGCTGGCACCCCACGATCGTCAAAGACCTCGCCCCGCTCCCGGTCATCCCCCGCGGGTTCGGCGGGAGCAACATGAACGACGCCGCCCACTACGCGGAGCGCGTCGTCGTCCGCTACCGCCCGAAGGCCGTCGTCCTGTACGAGGGCGACAACGACATCGGCGCCGGCATGACCCCCGCCCAAGTCCACGATTCGTTCCAGCGCTTCTGCGCCACCGTCCACAAGTCGCTGCCCGATACGCGCATCTACGTCCTGTCGATCAAGCCGAGCATCAAGCGGTGGTCGCTCTGGCCCAAGGCCGTCGAGGCCAACAAGCTGATCCAAGCCACCTGCGCCGCGGACGCCAAGCGCCTGACCTTTGTCCCGATCTGGGAAGGCATGCTGACGGCCGACGGCAAGCCCCGCGAGGACATCTACAAGACCGACAAGCTCCACATGAACCCCAAGGGGTACGAGATCTGGACCAAGGCCGTCCGCGCCGCCGTCGTCGCCAAGGAGACGATGGTCGCGGAAAAGACGGACGGCGCGGCCCAGTAACTGACTCCACCAATCACGATCAAAGCGAAACCCACGGACTCGTCCGTGGGTTTTTGCGTTTGCGCCGGATGATCCCGGGTTGTGGCCAGGTCGCCGGGCGGATAATGTGAGCCGTAACCCGCCCGCCCACCACTCCCGGAGCGCATGCTCATTCGAATCGGTTACGACGTCGTTTTCGATCTTCCCGCTCCCACGCCGATGATCCTGATGCTCAGCGTCCACCCGTCGCGCTTCGGCTCGCTGCGGGCGGCCGAGGCCCTCCGGGTCGAGCCGTGGGTTCCGATGACGCCCTACGTCGACACGTTCGGCAACGCCTGCGGCCGCATCACCGCCCAGCCCGGCAAGCTCCGCCTCTGCAATGATGCCACCGTCTACGACGACGGCCAGCCCGACCGCGCGGGATGGGACGCCCGCCAGCACTTGATCGACGAGCTCCCCAACGAGGTCCTGCAGTTCCTCCTCCCCAGCCGCTACTGCGAGGTCGACCTCCTCAAGGACACCGCCTGGCAGCTCTTCTCCGGCGCCGCCCCCGGCTGGGGCCGCGCCCAGGCCGTCTGCGACTGGGTCCACGCCAACGTCACCTTCGGCTACCCCTTCGCGCGCAACACCCGCACCGCCGCCGAGGTCTACAAGGAGCGTCAGGGCGTCTGCCGCGACTTCATGCACCTGGCGATCACCTTCTGCCGCGCCCTCAACATCCCCGCCCGCTACGCGACCGGCTACCTCGGCGACATCGGCGTGCCGGGCGTGCCCAGCCCGATGGATTTCAGCGCGTGGTTCGAGGTCTACCTCGGCGGCCAGTGGTGGACGATGGACGCTCGCCACAACAAGCCCCGCATCGGCCGGGTGCTCATGGCCCGCGGCCGCGACGCCGTCGACGTCGCCCTGACCACGGCGTTCGGCGTCGCGACGCTCGAGAAGTTCACCGTGTGGACGGACCAGGTGGGGTGACGAGGACGAATCCCGTTTAGCCGCGACCCGGAGGACGAGCTTTAAGCGAGCCCGCAGGCGAGCGCGCCGGCGCGGAACTTGTCGCGCCCGTTCGAGCGGTCTATCGTCCGGGGTTCGTCACGCGCGTGACCCGAAGCATCCCCGCCCCACCACCGGAAACCGCTCATGGCATCGATCGTCGTCGTCGGCCCCCACCCGGATGACCAGGAACTCGGCATGGGCGGCACGATCGCCCGCCTCGCCAAGCAGGGCCACAGAGTCCACCTGATCGACGCCACGAACGGCGAGCCCACGCCGTTCGGCTCGGTCGAGATCCGCGCTAAGGAGGCCGCCGCCGCCGCCAAGATCCTCGGCGTCGAACGCACGCTGCTCGGCCTCAAGAACCGTGAGGTCGTCCACAGCCTCGAGTCGCGCCACGCGATGGCCGCCCTCTACCGCGTGCACCGCCCGGACGTCATCTTTCTGCCCTACCCGGTCGACGCTCACCCGGACCACGTCGCCGTCACCCGCATCGGCGAAGACGCCCGGTTCGACGCCAAACTGTCGAAGAGCGCCATCCCCGGCGAGCCCTTCCACCCCAAGCGCATCATCTACTACTTCTGCACCCACCTGCGCATGAACTTCGCCCCCACGTTCTGCATCGACGTCTCGGCCGAGATGGAGACCAAGATGGCGTCGATCACCGCCTACGCGTCGCAGTTCACTCGGAACGCCGCGGGCGACGTCAGCGCCATGATCCGCACGCTAAACGGCTACTTCGGCGGCCGGATCGGCACCGCCTACGCCGAGCCCTTCTTCTCCCACGAGGTCATCGGCCTCAGTGGCCTCGACCAACTGGTCTAGCTACTGACCCGTGCCCCTCCCGTCATCCAATCCATTTCTGCTCTCTCCTCCTCCGTGCTCCCCGTGGACTCCGTGGTGAACTGACCCCGTCAACACGACAGGGCCCGGCGTTCCCGACCGACACGTATGACGACCAAAACGTGTCGTCGACGGCCGGGGAACGCCGGGCCCTGCTGGACGCGCGGTACTCCCGAAAACCGGGGAAACTATTCTGCCTGCGTCACCCGCGGCGCCGCCTCGTGCCGGCCCGACGCGTAGTGCGGGTCGTTCGAACAATCTTCCTGCAGCCGCCCGGACGGGTCGGGATTCGTCTTGTTCGAATCCTCGCTCTCGGACACGTCGCCGGGGTGTTCGCCGACGACCTGCCCTCGCGTCCGCCCCGCCTCCTGCACGTCGCCGGATTCCGGGGCCGTTTTCACGTCGTCGTTATTGCCGAGGGTGTTCGTCGGATCGGGCATGGTGTCTCCTGTTGACGTACTGGGGAGCAACCCCAATGCCACGCGAGTGCGCAATTCCCTCAATTAGTCGTCCCTTGCACCCGCCCTTCGCGAGCGTACCGTGTCCCGTCATGTCCACGTCCCTCTTCGCGCGCCGCCCTTCCGGCTACTTCAAGGCGTTCAACGCCGTCGTCACCGGCGACGTCACGCTCGGTGAGTCGGCCAGCGTCTGGTTCAACGCCGTCATCCGCGGCGACGTTGCCCCGATCACCATCGGCCGCCGAACCAACGTCCAGGACGGCGCCGTCATCCACTGCGACACCGGCGTCCCCAACGTGATCGGCGACGACGTCACCATCGGGCACGGCGCGATCGTTCACGGCGCCGTCGTCGGCAACCGCTCGATCATCGGAATGGGCGCGACCGTCCTGAGTCAGACCAGGCTCGGCGAAGAGTGCTTCGTCGCCGCCGGCTGTGTCGTGCCCCCGGGCCTGGTCGTCCCCGACCGCATGATGGTCATGGGCGTCCCCGGCAAGATCGTCCGCCCGGTGAAGGAAAAGGAACTCGAGTACATGCGCTGGCTGGTGCCGCACTACGTCGAACTCGTGGAGAAGTACGTCCGCGGGGAGATTGGCGAGAAGTAAAAAGGGGAGCCCAGCGACTTGTCGCGGGACGGAGCCCAATCAGCGCCGACCACCCCGGCCTTTCAATCGGCAATCGGAAATGGGCAATCGGCAATCCGCGACTACCCCACCCACTCCCGCAACCGCTCGATCAACTGGTTCGTCTGCAGCGGCTTCGGAAAGAAGTACGTCGCCCCCACGTGCGGGAGCGAGTTGAGCGTCTCCATCGACGTGTCCCCTGACAGCACCAGCAGGGGGGTGTCGGGGCCGAGCATTTCGCGTAGGCGCTGCGTCAAAACCAGGCCGTTGATGTCGGGCAGGTGGATGTCGATCAGCGCCGCCGCCGGCGGGTCGCCCTCGACGTAGCGCAGTGCCGCCAAGCCGGATTGGAACGCGGCCACCTCGAACCCCGCGTCCGTCAGGATCAGGCGTAGCGCCTTGGCGACCGTCTCGTTGTCGTCGACGACGAGGATCGACCGCCTGAGCTGCGCGGCCCCCGCGCCGCCAACGGTTTCGGACGCGGATTCGTTCGGTCGGTCGGTGCGCGGTTCCAAGTCGGTCTCCTCTATTAGGGACCTCATCCTAGGCCCACTCCCACCGGGCGCGAGCGCGCGGAATCGGGTTTGTGCGTAGTGGAAATGTGCGCGGCAAGCGGTTGAGGGCTGACCTGGGTGCCATGGCCACGCGCGGACCGGTCATAGTTCTTCGAGAACCGCCAGGCGCGTGGCCATGGCACCCAAGAGCAGACCGCGCATCCGCTTTTCCCGTGCCACCATCGCCCGGCTCGCGCATACTGACAACGGTGAGCCCGTTCCGACAACTCCCGCTCGTCGTTCTCGCGCTGTTCGTCTGCGCCGCCCCCGCGCGCGCCGTCATCACCTACGCTCCGCCGGACGAGTCCCCCGACCTGACCAGCGAACTCCAGGTGATCGACCGCGAGCTCGCCGCCAGGAACTACGAGACTGCCGCCAAGCGCCTCGCCGCCGTCCTCGAGTCGCGCGGCGGCGCGCTCGCGTCCGCCGGCGACCCGAAATCACCCGCCGGCACGGGTGGGGCGGTCTCGGTCACCAAACTTTCCATCCGATCATGGTTCGACGGCGTCGCCGAGGTCGATCGCGCCGGCCTGCGCAAGGCCTGCGAAGCCGAGTACGGCAAGCTCGCCGCCCAGCAGCTCGACGGGCTCCGCCGGAATCCCGACGCCAGGCCCGAGGACGGCTACGCGATCGCGCGGCGATTCCCGCTGTCGCACGCCGCCGGCGCGGCGTTGCTCGAAGCCGGCGACCTGGCCGCCCGCCTCGGCGACGTCTCCGCCGCCCGGGCGCTCTACGACAACGCCCGCCGCCACGGCGCATCGCTCGGCGACGAGCGAGAAAGGTCGCTCCAGCGCTGGGCGCGCCTCGACGCGGGCGAATGGCTCGCCGCGCCGAGAGACCTCGCCGACGCGCCGCCCGCTAAGGCGTCGCTCGGCGAAGTGCCCGCCGACGCGCGGTGGTACGGCGTCCCCGACCAGGCCGCCGCCCCCAAGTTCTTCCCCGTCGCCGACGGCGCGGGCGGGGCGATCGTCACATCTTGGGCCAGGACGCTTCGCATCGCCGCCGACGGCCACGTCGTCTGGTCCGTCGACAACCCCGCGACGGGCGACGCGTTCGGCCTGTTCCGCTTCGCCCAGGAGCGCGCGCAGGGCCCGCTGTTTCGACCCGCCGTGCAGTTCGACGCGTTCGGCCGCCCCGCGGTCGTGGTCGTCCGGCAGCCCGGCCGCGGGACCGAAGACACCTTCGACCTCCGCGCCTACGCCGGCGCCGACGGCCGACTCCTCTGGACGACCGACTCGCCCGACGGCGCCCGTGAGCTGTCCTACACCGGACTTCCCACCGTTGCGGGCCGGTTCGTATACGTCCTCGGGGTCGCGCGCGTAAACCAGTCGACGGCGGCGATGACGCTGTCGGCCGTCGACGCCCAGACCGATCGCCCCGCCTGGCAGGCGAACCTCGGGAACATCGCCGAGTCGGAGATCCGCATCGGCCGCGGCGAGCGTGCCGGTTACCTTTCACTATGGAAGCTGGCGGAGTGGGCGGAGCCGGCAGTGTGGGGCGATCTTGTGATCGTCTCGCCCGGCGCGGGGTCGGTCATCGCCGTCGACCGGTTCGACGGCAAGGTGCGCTGGGTGCACACGTACGCCGACCCGCTCGAGCCCCCGGCGATCGTCCGCGGCCGGGTCGACCCCGTCGCGTTGCGACAGTGGGAAGCCCGCCAGAGCCGCCGGTCGTCCGCGCGCTACCGCGCGACGGCGGTCGTCTGTGACCGGCCCACGGGCGGCGGCGTGGTCGTCGCGATGCCGCAAGACTCGACCGCCGTCTACGGCCTCGACGCCGCGACCGGCCGGCGCCTCTGGACCCTCGCCGACAACGTCGACCTGCCCGCGATCGGCCTCGCCGCCGGCTCCGGCGGGAAGTTCGTCGTCTTCACCGGCCCGCGCGAAGTCATCGGCATGGAGGCCGCGACCGCCAAGCTCCGCTGGAAGTTCTCGCCGACTGCCGGCATGGTCACGGGCCCCGCCGTCGTGAGCGGCACGATCGTCAGCGTGCCGACGGCGCGCGGCGTGGTCACGCTGTCGCTCGAAACCGGAAAGGAAACCGCCGCGCCGGCAGCGGGGTTATGGAAGACTCTCTCGGGGTCTCCCGCCGCGCGCGAGTGGCTCAAGGGTCTGGGAATCGAACGATAATTCCCCACGCCGACTCCTGTGGAGTCGGATCGCGACGAAGTCGCGTCCTGCGGGGGAGAGGGTCACGTATGCCGAACCGCCTCCCGCCGAATTCCGTCGAAGCGGAAATGCACTTACTCGGGTCCATGCTCCTGGTCCTGACACGGGCGCAACTCGCCGAAATCCTCGCCATCGTTCGCAGCGCCGACCTGTTCCAGGAAGATCACCGGCTGATTTTCGACGCCATCGTCGAAATCTACCAACGCGGGTTGCCGGTCGACGCGATGGTCGTCCGTGAGAATCTGATGCGCCGCGGCTTCCTCGAAGAAGTCGGGGGCGTCGAATATCTCGCGGCGATTCTCAACTCGGTTCCGGACGCCTCCGATGCCGTCAAGCTCGCCCGCGCCGTCCGCGACTGGGCCGACCGACGCCGCCTCGAACGGTGAGTCCGCCCGTCCGCGCTTCAAGAACTTTGTCCGCGCACCGGCCAAAGGTTCAACACGCTGAACGCCTTCCGGTATAGGTGACAGTCGCGGCGCGAGCCCCGTTACCGGCCGGTGAGAATTGCCGACCGTCACGGGGTTTACGCGTCGCGGGGCGCGCAGGTCGGGCGTACGGCAAGCGGCAAGCGGCAGGCGGCGGCGGGCGAGCGGCCCGCGCTGACGCGCAACTGCCCGAGCCACGTGCCCGCGGGCAACGGCGAATTATTCTGGCGAATTATTCTGCAGCCAATGCGGGCGGGCCCGACGCGCGGTCCGCACTTTCGTGTACGATTCCGTTTCGAACTTCCCCCCCCGGATTCCTCAACCAGATTGAAAGGGTGCTCATGAGCACTGCGACGGCCCCGGAACACCGCATCGAAGACGCCGACCTCCAGGCGGTCGAACACCTCAAGACCGCCCACGCGAACATCAAGCGCGAGATGGCCAAGGTCATCGTCGGACAGGAGGAGGTCATCGACCAGATCCTGATCTCGATCTTCACGCGCAGCCACGCGCTGCTCGTCGGCGTCCCGGGCCTCGCCAAGACGCTCATGATCTCGACGCTCGCCCAGACCCTCCACCTGGGCTTCAAGCGCATCCAGTTCACCCCGGACCTGATGCCCTCGGACATCACCGGCACGGAAGTGATCTACCAGGATCAGTCCACCGGCGAGCGGGCCTTCAAGTTCCTTAAGGGCCCGATCTTCTCGAACATCATCCTCGCCGACGAAATCAACCGTACGCCCCCCAAGACGCAGGCCGCCATGCTCGAGGCCATGCAGGAGCGCAAGGTCACCGTCGGCGGGCAGGACTACAAGCTCCCCGACCCGTTCTTCGTGCTCGCCACGCAGAACCCCGTCGAGCAGGAAGGCACGTACCCGCTGCCCGAGGCCCAGCTCGACCGCTTCCTGTTCATGATCCACGTCGACTACCCGTCGACCGAGGAAGAACGCCTGATCATGAAGATGGGCACCGGCATCCACGTCGGCAAGCCCGAGCCGGTGCTGTCGACCGAGGACATCCTCCGCCTGCAGCAGACGGTCCGCCGGATGCCGGTCAGCGACCACGTGATCGCGTACGCCCAGCGGCTGGTCGCCTCGACCCGCCCGCGCGGCGCCGACGTGCTCGACTTCTGCAAGAAGTGGCTGACCTGGGGCGCCGGCCCCCGCGCGAGCATGAACCTGATCCTGGCGGCCAAGGCCCGCGCCATCCTCAACGGCCAGTTCCACGTCAGCGTCGACGACGTCGCCGCCGGCGCGCTCCCGGTCTTCCGCCACCGCATCATCCCGAACTTCGCCGCCCAGTCCGAAGGCGTAACGTCGGACGACATCACCCGCAAGATCATCGAGGCCGTCCCGAAGAACGCGAAGGTCGGTTGAGCAAAGCGGGTTGAACCACGAAGGCACGAAGGCGCGAAGAAGACCGGAGAACCAGGCGCATGCCGATCGGGGACACGTTGCCGCCGGAGACCGAGCGGGTGGCGACGGAAATCGTCGACGCGGCGTACCAGGTCTTTCGGCACTTCGGCCCGGGCATTCTGGAATCGGCGTACGAGACGTGTCTCGCACACCTGCTTCGTAAACGTGGCCTCCGGGTCGAGCGGCAGGTCGAAGTCCCGCTGCACTTCGACGGCGTAATCCTCGAATCCGGATTCCGGATCGACTTGCTCGTCGACGACTGCGTGATCGTGGAACTCAAGGCCGTGGAGAAAATGATCCCCCTCTACGACGCTCAAGTGCTCACCTACCTAAAGCTAACCGGCAAGCGGCTCGGTATCCTGATCAACTTCAATGTGACGGTATTCAAGGAAGGCATCAAGCGAATCGTCCGCTGATTCGTCTTCTTCGTGCCTTCGTGTCTTCGTGGTTCCACTTCGATGGCTAAGCAGATCGGATTACTCGACCCCGAAACCATCAACCGCGCCGAGGCGCTGGGCATGCACGCCCGGTACGTCGTCGAGGGCTACATGGCCGGCGAGCACAAGTCGCCGTTCCGCGGGTTCGCGATCGAGTTCACCCAGCACCGCGAGTACGTCCCCGGCGACGACATCCGCCACCTCGACTGGAAGGTCCTCGGCCGCACCGACCGCTACTACCTCAAGCAGTACGAGCAGGAGACCAACTACGTCGCCCACCTCGTCCTCGACGGCTCGGAGTCCATGAAGTACGGCTCGGTCGGCCGCCCCGGCGGCGCCACCCTCACCAAGCTCCAGTACGCCAAGGCCCTCGCCGCCTGCCTCTCCTACCTCATCCTCCACCAGCGCGACGCCGTCGCCGTCGGGACGTTCGACACGTCCATGCGGAACTACATCCCCCGCACCGGCAACCTCGCGTCCATCCACAACATCATGCAGACCCTGTCGGCCTTCAACCCGACCGGGCAGACCAACATCGGGCAGGTCCTCCACGACCTCGCCGGCCAGATCAAGCGCAAGGGGATCACCATCCTGATCTCCGACCTCTTCGACGACGAGGCCAAGATCCTCGACGGCATCCAGCACATCCGCTTCGGCGGCTCCGAGGTCGTCGTCTTCCACGTCATGGACCCGTACGAGCTCGAGTTCCCCTTCCAGGGCATGGTCGAGTTCGACGGCCTCGAGCTCCCCGAAAAGCTGATGACCCGCCCGCGCGAGATCCGCAAGAGCTACATGAAGGAAGTCGAGGCCTTCCGCACGCGCATCCGCGAGGGCTGCGAGCGCCAGAACACCCACTACCAACTCGTCAACACCGTCCACCCGCTGCACGAAATGCTCGCGGGATACCTGGCGTTCCGGTTGAGGACGCACACGAGGTAAGAGCCCGTAACGAGTAACGATTAATGCTTAAGCAGACCAAGGCCCCCTTAAGCATTAATCGTTACTCGTTACGCGACGACCGACCCTAGATCACCAACGGACCGACCCCCCATGTGGTTCCTCAACCCCGCACTCGCGATCTTCGGCGCCGCCGCCGTCTCGATCCCGATCATCATCCACCTGCTCAACAAGCGCAAGTTCGAGCGCGTCGTCTGGGCGGCCATGCGGTTCCTCCGCGTCTCGGTCGAGCAGAACCAGCGCCGCGTCCAGATCGAGGACATCCTCCTCCTCATCCTCCGCTGCCTCCTCCTCCTGCTCCTCGGCCTCGCGCTCGCCCGGCCCACGATCAAGTCCTTCGGCGGGGGCGGGTGGTTCGGGCAGGCCAAGGTCACCGCCGTCCTCCTCCTCGATAACTCGTACTCCATGACCGCCCGCGACGGGAACAAGAGCCGCTTCGACGAGGCCAAGCAGGCCGCCGTCCAGGCCATCGAGTCCCTCCCCACCGGGTCCAGCGTCGCCGTCCTGTTCGCGTCCGACTACGTCCCGACCGGCCCGATCCCCGAGCCCACGTTCGACCTCGAGCTCGCCAAGAACACCATCAAGGAGGCCAAGCCCTCCGACCGTGCCACCGACCTTTACCCCGCCGTCCGCCGGGCCCTCGACGCCCTCAAGGACAAGCGTGCCGGCCAGCGCGAGATCTACCTGATCACCGACGCCCAGGCCCTCGGGTGGCGCAAGTTCAACGACATCCGCAATTCGCTCGAAGAGGTCCGCAAGGACATCCACCCCAACGTCGTCCTCGTCGGCGCCGCCCAGACGCGCAACGTCGGCATCTCCGGCCTCCGCCTGGTCAGCGGCCCGAGCGTCGCCGGGCACCCGCTCCATTTCGAGGTCCAGGTCACCAACTACGGCCTCGAAGACGAGAAGGACGTCCGCGTCAAGCTCCGCGTCGACGGCGACCCGCCCAGCGACGAGGGCACGATCGACACCCTCCCCAAGGGCGCCAGCCGCAGCGTGCCCCTCTGGGCGAAGCTCAAGACCGAGGGCGGGCATTCCGTCACCGCCACCATCGAGGCCGACCGCCTCCCCGCCGACGACGTCCGCACGCTCGCCGTCCGCGCCCTGCCCCAGGTCAAGGTGCTGGTCGTCGAGAACGACCCGTCCCGTGGCCGCGAGTCCGATTCGTTCTACCTCCGCGGCGCGCTCCTCCCCGTCCCCCGCGTCGACGTCGAGAGCCACTACAACAAGGTCACCACGATCGCCGCCACCGAGCTCGACACCACAAAGCTCGACCAGTACGACGCCGTCTTCCTCTGCAACGTCCCGGACTTCTCCGAGCAGACCGCCAACGCCTTCGCCGACTACCTCAAGCGCGGCGGCGGGCTCGTCATCTTCCCCGGCGAGGCCGTGAACAAGACGGCGTACAACTCGCTCCTGCTCGAAAAGCACCAGTTCCTCCCCGCCGCCCTGGGCGACTCGGTCGGCGACGCGGCCAAGGACGACCAGTTCTTCAGCCTCCAAGATAAGAATTTCGACCACCCGATCGCCACGCTCTGGAACGACGCTCAGGCCGGCACACTCAACGTCCACTTCTTCCGCAAGGTCGACCTCAAGCCGACCGTCGACGAGAAGGCCGCCCCCGAAAAGACCATGGCCGCCGACGGCACCGAGATCGGCCGCCCGCGCACCGTCCTCCGCTACCAGGACGGCAGTCCCGCCATGATGGAGCGCACCTGGGGCGCCGGGCGCGTCATCCTCTTCTCCAGCACCGCCAACACCGCCTGGAACGACCTGGGCGCCCGCCCGCACGTCTTCATCCCGCTGCTGAGCCGCACGCTCGGGTCGATCGTCTCCCGCCAGGACGAGGGGCTCAACGTGAAGGTCGGCGAGCGGTTCAATTGGCGCGCCGAGGGTCGCATGGTCGGCCGCGAGGCCCTGGTCTACAAGCCCGGGACCGACACGATGAACGCGGCCGTCGCCGACCGCCGCGAGATCGGCCGCGCCGGTAACCTCCCGCTCCTCACCTTCGACGAGACGTCCACCGCGGGCGCCTACACCGTCAAGGTCGGCGGCGACGAGCCGGTCAACTTCGTCTTCGCCGCCCAGCCCGACGCCGACGAGTCCCGCCTCGACGAGCTGGCGAACCAGCAGGTCGACGACCTCGGCAAGGTCGCCGACGTCACCAAGTGGTCCGGCGGCACCAGCCTCACCGACACCCTCACCAAGAAACGCGTCGGCACCGAATTCTGGAAGTACCTGGCCCTCATCGCCCTCGCCCTGGCCACCGCCGAAACCATCCTGGCGCACCGATTCAGCAAAGCAAAATGAACCACGAAGGACACGAAAGGCACGAAAAGTCGGAACCGCAGACGAACGCGGATGAACGCGGATCAGAAGGATTCAGGGAGTCGGGAATGACGCAGTTAGCGCAGTGACGCAAAACATCCGCGTTCGTCTGCGGTTCCTTCCTCCGCTCCGCTTCGTGTACTTCGTGCCCTTCGTGGTTAATTCCCTATGCAAGACTTCTTCCTCAGACTCCTCGGCGTGCCCGCCGAACAGGTCTCCCGGATCGACAACGGGAGCCTCAAGTTCCGCGGCGACATCGCGTCCGAGTGGATCGTCCTTGCCGCCGTCGTCCTCGGCGTCATGGTCTTCCTCATGTACCGCAAGGCCGCCCCGGACGTCTCCCCGGCCAAGAAGTACACGCTCGCCACGCTCCGCACGATCTTCCTGCTCCTGATCCTGGCGCTGTTGCTCCGCCCGGTCCTGTCGTTCGTGATCGAGAGCAGCATCCGCCGCGAGCTCGTCCTCCTGATCGACACGTCGACCAGCATGAAGGTCGAAGACCCGCGCTCCGACACCGACGACCTCAAGCGCGCCGCCATCGCCAAGGGCGTGCTCGACCCCACGAAGGGCCTGAACCAGACCCTCACCCAGACCCCCGGCCTCGACAAGATCTCCCGCGTCGACCTCTACAAGGCCGCGCTGAAGAGCGAGCAGATCAACCTGATCTCCCGGCTCGCCAAAGACTACAACATCGACACGTTCACGTTCGACAGCACGGTCGCGGAGCTCCCGGCCGCCTCCTACCGCAAGACCCCCGACGGCGCAGACGCCGCCGCCACCCAGCCGACCGGCGCCGCCGCCCTCGCCTGGGTCGACAAGCTCGAGCCCAAGGGCCAGCAGACCTCGCTCGGCGACGCCATCCGCCAGATCGTCGCCCGCAAGCGCGGCCAGCCGATGGCCGGCGTGTTCACGATCGGCGACGGCGCCAACAACGCCGGCTCCGACCCCCGCGCCGCCGCCCAGCTCGCCAAGGAAGCCAAGGTCCCCCTCTTCTTCTACGGCGTCGGCATCGAGAAGCCCAAGAACCTGATCGTCGGCAACATCTTCGCCCCCGAAGTCTCGTTCGTGAAGGACGAGGTGCCGGTCACCGTCCGCGTCAAATCCCAGGGCGTCACGTCCGCCAAGGTCACGCTCAAGCTGGTCGACTCGGCCGGCGGCGAGCAGAAGGTCGATGAGAAGGACCTCACTTTTGACGGCGACGCCGAGCCCGCCGTCTCGATGAAGTTCGCCCCGACCATCAAGGGCGAGTACACGCTCCGCGCCAGCGTCGAGCCGACGGACAACACGACCGAGCTGTCGAAGGACGACAACGAGTCCAGCCAGTCCCTCCGCGTGATCGACTCGAAGATCAAGGTGCTGCTCGTTGACCAGCAGCCCCGCTGGGAATTCAAGTACCTTATGGCGCTCCTGACGCGCGACCGCCGCGTCGACGCCAAGGTCGTCCTCCTCGACGGTAGCCCCGGCCTGTCCCGCACCCCCAACAGCCCGTACCTCGAGCGGTTCCCCGAAGATAAGAAGGACCTCTACGCGTACGACCTGATCATCCTGGGCGACGTCGACGCGACCAAGCTGACCGACGCCCAGCGCGACGCGATCGAGGAGTTCGTCGCCAAGTTCGGCGGCGGCCTCGCCATCGTCGCCGGCAAGAAGAACGCCCCCTGGACCTACCGCCGCACCGTCCTGGACAAGATGCTCCCCGTCGAACTCGACGCGGGCGTGTCGACCGGCGCGAATCTCGGCGCCGGCGGCGAAGAGGTCAACGACAAGCCGATCCGCCTCGAGCTGACCGCCGCCGGCAAGCGCGCCCCGATGCTCCGCCTCAGCGTCGACGAGGCCGACTCCGAGCGCAAGTGGAAGCTGCTCCCCCCGATCTACTGGGTCGCCAACGTCGCCCGCGCCAAGCCCGCCGCCGAGGTCCTCCTCGTCGACCCCACCCCCGCCCGCTCGACCCGCTCCGGCAAGATGCCCGTCGTCGCCGTCCAGCAGTACGGCATGGGCCAGGTCATGTTCATCGGCACCGACAACACCTGGCGGTGGCGCAAGAACAAGGGCGACGAGCAGTACGTCACCCTCTGGGGCCAGGTCGTCCAGCGCCTCGCCCTCCCCCACCTCCTCGGCGCGTCCAAGCGCACCCAGCTCACGCTGGACAAGAAGGAGTACGTCACCAACGAGAAGGTCAACCTGTACGCCCGCCTGTACACCGAGACCTACGCCCCGATCACCCTCGAGAAGGTGCGGGCCCTGGTCAGCGAGGGCGGCCCCGACGACCCCCGCGCCCGCGAGGTCGTCCTCCGCCCGCTCCCCGACCAGCCCGGCATGTACCGCGCCGAGTTCAACGCCCCCGACAAGGCCGGCGCCTGGAAGGTCGCCGTCGACATCGACCGCGCGACGATCCTCGACCTGACCGTCAACGAGCCCAAGCTCGAGCCCGGCGAGAACGCCCTCAACCGCGAACTCCTCGACTCGATGGCCAAGACCACGGGCGGCCGCCTCTTCCGCGAGGAAGACCTCCACTCGGCCCCCGACCAGATCAAGGCCGAGGCCCCCAAGGTCATCTCCAAGCTCGAAGTCGAATTCTGGACCAGCCCCCTCTACTACACCCTCATGCTCCTCGTCGTCGGCGCCGAGTGGGTGATGCGGAAGCTCGTCCAGCTGAAGTGAGCACGCGAGTTCCGTGACTCTGAAGTAAACGACGGTAACGATTAACGATTAATGCTTAAGCAGACCAAGGCCCCCTTAAGCATCAATCGTTAATCGATACCACGCGACTGCCCCGAACCCCGCTCGACCGAGCACTCCATGAGCCAGATCCTCACCTCCAAGATCGCCACCGTCCGCCGCAAGCACGCCACGGTCGCGACCCTGACCGGGCTGACCGCCGCCATCGGCGCGTTCGTCCTGATCCTGATGGCCGAGATGTTCCTCGACTGGTGGCTGAACCTGTCGATGACCGTCCGCGCCGCCTTCCTCGCGATCAACATCGCCGCCGTCGTCTGGATCCTCCTGTACGCCGTCTTCGGCCCGATCCTCTACGGGCCCGACGACGACGAGATCGCCCTCATGGTCGAGGACGCCGAGCCCGCCTTCCGCACCCGCCTGATCGCGTCCATCCAGCTCTCGCGCCCCGAGGCCGTCGCCGCCGGGGCGTCCAAGTCCCTCGTCCGCGCCATGATCGACCAGGCCGAGTCCCTCGCCGGCCCCATGGACTTCGCCCGCGTCATCAAGACCGACGTCCTCACCCGCGTCGTCATCATCACCCTCTCCGTCCTGATCCTCGGCGGCGGCGCCTTCGCCTGGGGCGGCCAAACCGCCCAAACCCTGCTCAAGCGCGCGTTCCTTTCCAGTATCCCCGTCCCGCGGGACACCCGCGTGATCCACGTCACCGAAAACCTCCGCGTCGCCCGCGGGGACAACGTCGAGATCCTCGCCCTTGCCGACGGCGTCGTCCCGACCGGCGACCGGGCCAAGACCGTCTACATCAAGACCGCCGAGTCTAAGCGCAAGCAGGACTTCGAGATGGCCGCCGTGACGATCGACGGCGTCCGCATGGCGCAGCTCAAGGGCGTGCTCGACGACGCCGTCGCCCGCGGCCTGCGTACCCCGGCCGACGCCAAGGCCGTCGGGGACATGCTCGCCGCCCGCGGGACAGACGCCGCCGTGTTCGGTGCGACGATCGAGAATGTGCAGGAGTCGTTCGAGTACACCGTGCGGCTCAACGACGGCGAGTCGGCCCGTAGTGCGACCGTCACCGTCCTGCCCCGGCCGGTCGTCACGAAGATCGTGCTGACGAAGGTTTACCCCGCCTACACCGGCAAGAGCCCCGAGCCGGTGCAGCCGGGCCAGCTTCAGATCCTCGAGGGGTCGAAGCTGAAGTTGCAGGTCACGGCGAGCAAGCCGCTCCGCGTGCCGGCGCCCGGCGACAACAAGACCAACCGCGTCCACCTGATCGGCGTCGACAAGAGTGTCCCACTCGCCGTCGACCCCGCCAACCCCACCCAGCTGACCGGCGAGGTCGACATCGCCGCCCAGACGACCGGGTTCTCGATCAACCTGTTCGACGCCGACCAGATCGAGTCGAAGGACCCGGCCGTGTACCCGATCCAGGTCGTGCCGGACAAGGCCCCGGTCGTCCGGATCGTCGCGCCCAACCGCAAGGAGATCCTGGCGGTGCGGACGGCCCGCCTGACCGTCGCTTACGACGCGACCGACGACTTCGGCATGTCCAAGGCCAACCTCAAGTACCGCGTGGACGAGGACGCCAAGGGCGAGCAGACGATCCCGCTCGATTTGTCGTCGTTGACGGACGCGAACCGCCGGGTGCTCAAGGGGGCGTTCGCCTGGAAGCTGCAGGACATCGCGTTCACGCCGACCGCCGAGAAGCCGACCCTCGAGGGCCGGACGGTGGAGTACTGGATCGAGGTCGAGGACAACAACGCGGTCGCCAAGGCGCCGGGCAAGGGCGTGTCCGAGCACAACATGATCCGGGTGGGTTCGGAAGAGGAAGTGAAGCGGGCGATCCAGCAGCGGCTCGCCGAGCTCGGCACGAATTTGCGGAACACGGCTGAGTCGCAGGAAGACATCGCCAGCCGTACGCAGACGATCATTAAGGACCGGTTGAACCCGGCGCCGGCCCCGGCTCCGGCGCCTAAGTGATGAATTTAACCGGGGTAATGTAGGAATGAGCGCCGGCAGTGGCACTGAAGTGCCACTGCCGGTGATTCGTTTGACCACGCGTCGCCGAATCCTGTGTAATACGAGACAGCCCGGCGCATCTATCGAGTCAGCAGGGGGGTTGCGCGTAACGCGATCCGATCCAGTCAGGGAAGCCGAAGGAGACAGTCCATGCGAAAGTCCGCCCGCGTTCTTGCCGTCGCCGCAGCCCTCGCGTCTCAGGCGTTGATGGGATTGTCGCCGGTGCTCTTCGCGGCCCCCGCGGTCGACCAGCGGGTGCGCGAGTCGGAGCGGAAGCAGCAGATGGTTCGGGCGCAGACGGCGCGGCTGGGCGAAGACCTCGCCGCCGTCATCGCCGAGTTCGAGTCCAACGGCCTGGGCGACGGCGAGGACGTGAAGGTCCTCCGGCTGATCCGCGGCGTGCTGGGGAATTTGTCCGACAAGGACATGGCCCGCGTGGTCGAACTCCTGGGCGCGTCGCGCGGCGACGACGCCGGCAAGGCCCGGGCTCGTCTGGCCGAGGCGTTCGGTGGGCAGAAGAACATCGTCGTCCAGCTCCGCCAGCTGTTGCTCGAGTACGAGCGCCAGCAGCAACTGTACGAGCTGTCCCTGCGGTTCTCGCAACTCGCCAACCGCCAGAACCAGAACCTCAAGGACGCCAAGCGGCTCGTGCGGTCGCTCAAGTCGTCCAGTGCCACGCTCGACCGGTTCGACGAGAACCAGAAGGTCAGTTTGTCGGTGCAGAAGGACGAGCAGGCCGCGATCCTCGGCGAGACCGACCCGCTGGTGAACCGGCTCAAGGGTTTGGTCGCCGAGAACGACGGCCCGACCGGGGAGCGGCTGACCGAGTCGTTTCAGCAGGCCGAGAAGGGCAAGCTGGTCCCGTCGCTCAAGAACGCGGTCGAGGAACTCAAGGCGGGCAGCTTGTTCCGCGCCGCGACGAGCCAGAAGAACGCCCGGGATAATCTGCGCGAGCTGTCGCGCCTGGTCGCCCCGCCGCGCGAGCCGCAGGAGATCCTGCGCCTGGCCGCGGCCGAGCTCGAGCGGATCATCATCGAGCAGAAGCTGACGAATACGCAGACGCAGGCGATGCACTCGGCCGCCCAGCAGCTTAAGAGCGAAGAGCCGTTCTTCGACGCCGAGGACCGGCAGGGCGACGTCGTCGACCGCACGGACATGGTGCAGAAGGACGTGGCACACCTGGCCCCGATCGCGTCCGACCAGCTGAAGAAGGGCGAGGACCGGATGCAGGAGGCCCGGACGCAGATCCTGGGCAAGGACGCCAAGGGCGCCGGCACGAACCAGGATCAGGCCCTGATACACCTCGACGCCGCCCGCAAGGCGATCCTCGAGGCGCTGGCCCGCGAGGAAAAGAAGAACGAGCAGCCGCAGGACAAGCTCGCCGCCGCCAAGGAGCTGAAGGAGAAGGTCGCCGAGCTGAAGAAGGAGCAGGAGGAGCTCAAGAAGACGACCGAGCAGACGAAGGAGCAGAAGGAGACGAAGAAGAAGGCCGAAGAGCTGGCCAAGCTCGCCCCGCCGCAGGGCAAGCTGCAGGACCAGGCCCGGGAACTGCAGCCCGAGGCGGTGACCGAGTCGCAGCCCGCCGCCGAGGCGATCGCGGAGGCCGCGAAGGAGATGGGCAAGGCCCAGCAGGCGCTTGACAAGAAGGACGCGAAGGAGGCCAAGCCCGAGCAGGCGACGGCGCCGCAGCAGGCGGCGATCGAGCAGCTCGCCAAGGCCGAGAAGATCCTGGAGAACGAGATCGCCAAGCTGGAGCAGGCCAAGCAGGACCTGGACGAGCTGGCGAAGGCGCGCGAGAAGGTCGAGCAGCTGATCAAGGACGAGAAGAAGATCGAGCTGGCGACGGCCAAGGCCGAGGCGCAGCAGAAGGCCGCCGAGCCCAAGCCGGACGCGGCGAAGCCCGATGCGGCGAAGCCGGATGCGGCGAAGCCGGATGCCGCCAAGCCGGATGCGGCCAAACCCGACGCGGCGAAGCCTGATGCCGCGAAGCCTGATGCCGCGAAGCCGGACGCTGCCAAGCCGGACGGTGCACAACCGGACGCCGCGAAACCCGACGCTGCCAAGCCGGACGGTGCGCAACCCGACGCGGCGAAGCCCGACGCCGCGAAACCCGATGCGGCAAAGCCCGATGCCGCGAAGCCGGACGGCGCGCAGCCTGATGCGGCGAAGCCGGACGCGGCGAAGCCCGATGCGGCGAAGCCCGATGCGGCGAAGCCTGACGCGGCCAAGCCGGATACCGCAAAGCCCGATGCGGCGCAGGCGGCCAAGCCGGACGCCGCCAAGGCCGACGCGGCCAAGCAGGAGGCCGCCGACGCGGCGAAAGAGGCGGCCAAGAATCTGGCGAAGGATCAGCAGGCGAACGCCGACGAGACCGCCAAGGCGGCGGCCGAGCTGCCGCAGGCCGGTCAGGACGCGGCGGCCCCGTTGAACCAGGCGAAGGGCGAGATGCAGGCGGCGAAGAAGGATCTGGAGAAGGGCGATGCCGCCGCGGCGCGCCCGGACGAGAAGGCCGCGCTGGCGAACCTCGAGAAGGCCAAGGACGCGCTGGACAAGAAGATCGGCGAATTGCAGGACCAACTCGGTCAGCCGGCCGACGCGCAGGCGGACGCCAACGCGCAGCTGGCACAGGCGATCGAGAAGGCGCAGCAGGACATCAACAAGGCGGTGCAGGAAGGTCAGCAGCCGCAGGCGGGCGAGCCGCAGGCTGGTGAGCCCCAGGCGGGCCAGCCGCAGGACGCGCAGGCGGGTCAGCCGCAGCAGGGCCAGCCCCCGGCGGGGCAGCCGGCCGGTAAACCGCAGCCCGCGCAGAAGGCCCAGGCGGCCAAGCTCGAGAAGACGGCGCAGCAGCTCGCCGAGGCCGCCGCGAACGCGAGCGCCCCGGCTGCGGTGGACGCGGCGATCGCGGAGGCGACGGAGGCGCTGGGCGAGGCCGCCGGCGCCGCCGAGGCGGGCGACAAGGGTCAGGCCGAGGCGAAGGCGGGCGAGGCGCAGCAGGCGCTCGCCCAGGCCGCCGCGGCACTGGCGCTGGGCCAGGGTGAGAAGCCGGGCCAGGGCCAGGGTCAGCAGGCGAACGCCCAGGGTCAACCCGGCCAAGGCCCCCCCGGCCAAGGTCCCCCCGGACAGGGCCCCCCGGGCCAGCAGCCGGGTCAAGGCCAGCAACCGGGCCAGAGCCAGCAGGAGTCACAGACCCAGGGCAGCGGCGACCGCCAGTCGACCAACGCGGCGGCGGCCGACAACGGCCAGCGCGGCAGCGCCAAGGGCCAGGGCGAGTTCATCAAGCTCCCGGCCCGCGACCGCAACGCGATCATGCAGTCGCGGAAGGAACAGGCCCCGAGCGAGTACGCCCCGCAGATCGAGCAGTACCTGCGGAACTTGTCGGACACGGAGGAGAAGTAAGGATTCCGTAGTCCGCCGTCACGCCGGCCCTTGCGGAGTCGGGTTCCCGCCCCCGGCGGGAGGTGCGCGGTGAAGTGAACGATCGTTCGCGGGCAGACGGTTAGCGCCGTCTGCCCGCGTCGTTTGCGGTGGGAATCGTGACTCGGGTACGGCCGCGAGGCCTACCCGTGTGGCTGGGACGTGCGGAGCGGTTCTCCCGTCACGCGGCGTTGGTCGACCGCACTATACGGATCAGGCATGAATGCGCGCCCAGAAACAGGGCCGCTGAAGCAACCCTGCCGTCCGGGCGGCGCGCACGAATGAAGCCTGATTCGTTTCAGGCCGCGGTCAAGTCCATCGCGGCGGGAATCCCGCCGGTCAGCGGGATGTCGCCGGGGTCGCGGCGGTCGTGCGAAACACGAACTTATAGTCGCGGGCGGACCAGGCCGAGTTGATCCGGACGATCAGGTCACGCGGCTGGGTTCGGGCTACCGTCCGCGACACGCCCTCCCCGGTCGCGTCGACCCGCCACGCCCAGGATTGCGCCCGCTCGCGGACGAGCGTCATCCCGCTGGCGGCGGCGTCCAACTCGTAACCAGCGGGCACCGACACCCAGAGCTCGCGCGCGTTGTATTCCGCGTCGCCGGACGGATAGCGGATCTCGCCGATGATCATGGCGAGCAGGCAGGACCAGGTGCGATTCGGTCCATATGCGACCTTGCCGGCCGTGCCGAAGTGGATCGGGTCGCCGTACGACACGCCATTCCGCGCGCCCTGGAGAAACGCCCGCTGTTCCGCGAGCGCCGGGGTGACGCCGCCGCCCGCGTCCGCCACGCTCACGCGGGCGACAGGCCCACGGGGAACGGGACGAGCAGCGTGAGGAGGATCGCCCACGCCCGGAGCACGGCGATCCGTCGCCGCCGCCGCTGCGCGACCGTGAGCACCCGAACGATCGGCCCGGTGGGCGTCTGGTAATCGAGCGGCGAGACGTCGGGCATCGCGGGCAGCCTCCGCCGGCAAGGATACGGCGACGGCCGCCCGTTTCGCAATCGGGATACAGGACGAGACCCGACGCTTCGCGCAAGGCTCGGGATCGACCGCGGCGCGGTATGCTGCATCGCGTGCCGCGGCTCCTCCGGATCATCCTGAACACGGCCACGGCCGTACTGGTGCTCTTCTTCGGCTGTCTCGCGCTCCGCTGCCTGCTGGACGACGAGACCAATGGCGGGCGGTACATCGTGCACCTCGGCCGCGAGGAGGTAGGGCGGCCGCCGACCGAGGCGCAGCGCAAGGCGGACCGAAAAGCCTCCGGACGGCTACGATCGACCTACACGCCCACGGCCGAACTCCTCGGCCTCGAGTGGGGGGTCGAAGCGCTGCCTTACTCCGACGCGTACCCCGGTTCCACCCTCGTGACGTTCGACCGGACGCTGCGCATCGTGCCGGGGTTCCCGTGGGCCGCCCTTGGCGTGGTGGTCGCGTTCCGCGCCGCCTTCTACCTGCCCGCCCTGATCCGGCTCTGCCGCCGCCCGCGGGCCGGGCACTGCGCCGCGTGCGGCTACGACCTCCGCGCGAGCCCGCACGCGTGCCCGGAGTGCGGCACGCCAGCGCCGAACGTGGCATAGTGCGAGCCGTCGGCTTGAACCCACGCAGGTATCCGGATCGGGGAAGAATGGCGCGCGAGAACCGCCGGGCGCGAAGCGCTGGGCGGCAAGGACGGCGCGCAATCGACCCTGGTCCTCAGACACGCTCGTGTTGGCCCGACGCGCCCCGCAAATGCGGCGGCTACAAGAAGGTCATCACGAGGTGGCGGCGTTGACGGTGTAACGCTGCTCGTCGGTCGGGCCTCGCGGACGGACTTGTGATAAGGGAACTTGCTGCCCACGGGGCGGCACTCATGGACGACGATCGTTCCTCATCGGATCGCACGCTGGCTTGGGACGGGGGCGGCTCGGGCCCGGCTCCGGCCGGGGGTGAGGTGGCGGCACGCGATTTGGTCGAGACGATCGGGCGGACCCGTCGTCGTCAGGGGCGGCGGCTTGCGGGGTGGCGGTGGTGCTGCCGGCGGACGAGTACGCGGTGGGGGCGGAGATCGCGCACGGGGGGATGGGGAGCGTGTTGCGGGCGGAGGACCGCAAGCTCGGGCGGGTCGTGGCGATGAAGGTGATGCGGCTGGAGTCGGCGGCGTCGGACGCGCGCCGGGCGCGGTTCGTGCGCGAGGCGACCGTCCTCGCGCGGCTCGAGCACCCGAACATCGTGCCGATCCACGAGCTCGGGCTCGACGCGGACAACCGCCTGTACTACACGATGAAGCTCGTGCAGGGGCGGACGCTTCAGGGGATCCTCAACGGCCTGCGGCGGCGCGACGCGGACTTCGTCGGGCACTACACGCTCGACCGGTTGCTGACGATCTTCCGCAAGGTGTGCGACGCGATCGCGCTGGCGCACGCGCGGGGCGTGATCCACCGCGACCTCAAGCCGGACAACATCATGGTCGGGGAGTTCGGCGAGGTGCTGGTGATGGACTGGGGACTGGCGAAAAACCTGGGGGACGCGCGGCAGGCCGCGGACGAGGCGGCGGTGGCGGCGCGGGCGGTTTCGGACGGCGCCGCCGAGCGGTTCGCGGAGGTGGCCGGGTCGAACTTGATGCGGTCGGTCGCGCTGACGCTGGAGGGAGACGTGATGGGCACGCCGTTGTACATGTCGCCCGAGCAGGCGCAGGGGCAGTCGGCGGAGGTCGACCGGCAGTCGGACGTGTTCTCGCTGGGCGGGATCCTGTACGCGCTGCTGACGCTGCACCCGCCGGTGAGCGGGGGCACGGCGGACGAGGTGATCGGGCGGATCCGGCGCGGGGAGATCCCGCCGCCGACGGTGTACAACGCCCCGTCGAAGTCGCGCGGGAAGGGCGGGTCAAACGGGGCGACGGCGGCCGACCCGAAGCAGTTCCAGCCGCTCCCGCACTGCCCGGGGCACAAGGTGCCGGCGGCGCTGTCGGCGGTGACGATGCGGGCGCTGGCGGTCGACAAGGGGCGGCGGTACGCGACGGTGGCGCATCTGTCGGCGGACGTCGAGGCGTACTAAGGCGGGTTCGCGACCGGGGCGGAGCACGCGGGATTGTGGACGCAACTGCGGCTGCTCGTGCGGCGGCACCGGCGCGAGTTCGGCGTGGCGCTGGGGGCGTGGGTGGTCATCACGGGGCTGCTGGCGTGGTTCGTCATCAACCTGCGGGCGAGCGAGCGGGAGACGCGGCGGCAGGCGGAGATCGCGGTGCGGAACGAGCGGACGGCGTCGGCGGAAGCGGATCGCGCGACGAAGGCGGGGCAGGCCGCGATCGCCGCCGAGGCCGACGCGGTGCGCGAGCGGGAGACGGCCCGGGGGGCGCTGGCGAAGTCGCAGCTCGACCTGGCGGAAAAGGAGTTCGAGCGCGGGAAATTCGTCGAGGCGCAGAAGGTGATCGAGGAGACGCCCGAGGCGTTCCGCGACGCGAACTGGCGGTTCCTGCGGGCGCACGCGCGGGACTTTATCGGGCAGGTCACGATCCCCCGGATGGGCGGGGCGCTGCGGCTGCACGTGTTGCCCGGGGGTGACCGGTTCGTCGCGCGGTGTCACGCCAACGTGGTCGGCGTGTTCGCGACGGCGACGGGGCGGCAGGCGAACGCGTGGATGCCGGTGACGGGATACCTGTGGGGCACGTTCGGCGTGGACGCGACGGGCGGGCGGGTGGCTATGGCGGCGTCCGCCAATGAGGTGGCGGTGTACGAGCTGGCGACCGGGCAGGTCGCGGACCGGTGGACGACCGAAGGGCAAAAGTTGACCAACGTGCTGCTCGCGCCGGACGGGCGGACGGTGGTGACGACGGCGGGCCTGCGACTGGTTGCGCACGAGGCGCGCGGCGGCGCGGTGCTGTGGTCGCGGCCGTTCCAGGGCGTGATTCCGGCATTCGCGCCGGACGGCCGGACGGTCGCGGTGGCGACGCCGCGGGAGGGTTTGACGTTCAAGGTCGAGCTGATCGAGCCGGCGACCGGCGTGGTGCGGAAGACGCTCGAGGCGTCGGCGGACAACAACGCCGGCAAGGAGGGGCTGCAATTCAACGAGGCCGGGGACCGGCTGGCGCTGTTCGGCGGGGACGAGGCGATCGTGTGGGACGTGCGGACGGGGGCGAAATTGCGCGGGCTGCACTTCGCGGGCGAACGGGTCGGCGGGCTGAGCGCGAAGTTGGACGTGGTCGCGACGTTCGCGGGGAACCGGATCCGGCTGTGGGACGCGGCGACGGGTGGGGCGACGACCGAGGTGGCGGCAATCGCGTTCGCGCCGGACGGCGGGGCGCTGTTGTCGTCGCAGGCGTCGGGCGGGGCGGGCGTGGTGAACGTGTGGCCGACGCGGCTGGGGGAGGAGGTCGCGTCGCTGCGGCCGCAGGGGTATCAGGCGTCGCGCGTGACGTTCGACCGGGACGGTGGGTGGTTCTTCACGGCCGCGCGGCGGCGAGCCCGGACGGCGCGCGGCTGGCGACGGGCGGGCCGGACCGGTGGGTGCGCGTGTGGGACGCATCGAGCGGGCGGCTGGAGGCGGCATTTCGGGCCCACTGGGAGGGCGTGCGGTGCGTGAGGTTCAGTGCGGACGGGCGCGAGGTGCTCAGCGGGGGGCAGGACGGGACGGTCCGCATTCACGACGCGGCGACGGGCGAGGAGCGGCTGGCGTTTTACGGGTTGACGGCAGCGGTCGTGGACGTGGAGTGGGGCGCGGGCGGGGCGCTGGTCGGCGCGGTCACGACGGAGGGCGTGGCCAAGGTGTGGGACCGCAAGCGGTCCGCGGACGCGGCGCTGATGGCGAAGCGGCCGGCCCGCGCGGCGGCGGCGGCGGCAGACGCGGAGGGCTGGGACGACCTGCTCGCGCGTCTGACGCCGGCCGAGGTTGAGAAGACGGGCCGCGGGTGGCTGTTGACCAACGGCGAGTTGGTGAGCTCGGACACGAAGTACGCGACGGTGGCGCTGCCCGAGGACCTGTCGGGCGGCAGTTACCGGGTTCGCGTGACGTTGCGGCAGCGCGCGGCGAAGGACGTGTTTCACGTGGTGCTGCCGGTGGGCGGGCGGATGACGAGGTTTGAGCTCGACGGGTTCGGGGGCAAGTACACGGGGTTGAACACGGCAGGCGGGAAGACGGGGAAGGACCTGCCGGGGGTGGTGACGGGCAAGCAGGTGAAGGACTCGGAGGCGCACGAGTTGGAGATCACCGTGCGCGTGGCGGGTGACGCCGCGACCGTGACCGCGACGCTGGACGGCAGG
>DASPKW010000099.1:0-27670 GCA_035627895.1 Tepidisphaeraceae bacterium
GCTCGGCGGGCGTGAGTAGCTGCGAGCGGCGGTCGCGCGACGTGTTGGCCGATTGCTCCCGCGCGAGGGGCGTCGCGTCGAGGATCTCAATAATCCAATCGGTTCCGTATTGCCGAAGCGTCTGCCCGCGCAGGCCGAGCTGGATCGCGCGGCGGTCGAGCGGCTCGCCGGTCGGCGTGTGGTCGGGATCCCATTGGAGGCGGACGTCCGACCCTGCGACGGCGGCCTTCCACGCGGCGTCGTCGGCGTACACCGCGGGAACGAACGTGGAGTGCACCGCGGCAGCGAGGAGTCGGTCGAAGCCCTCCCGGCGGATCCGCACCGCGAGGACGACCTCCTGGTCGACCTTGGTCGCCCACCCGCAGCGGTACATCATCCACAGGAAGTTCGGCTTGACCCAGCTCATTCGGCTGAAGCTGAACTCTCCGCCGAACCGCTGGTTCTCAAGCGCGTACCGCCCGATCGCGGGGCGGTACGCCTGGTAGACGACGACGGAGGTGTCGTCGAAGTGCGCGAGGATGTGCCGGCCGGCGCGCGGCCAGCGCTGGGATTGTTCGACGTAGTTGGCGAGGGGGAGGGGCATGACTGGAGTCCAAGGATTCGGTTGTCGGAGGATTGGTTACCGCCGCACGAGCGCGAGCAGTCGACGGTCAAGGTCGATCAGGTAATCCCGCCCGTACGGCCCGTTCTCGAGGCCGTCGAACAAGTGCCGCGGGAGGTCCTGCTCGACCTCGTCGCTCGCCGAGGCAGCCGCGCACGCGATCGCCGCGACCGTGTCGACGTCGCCGGTGAAGTCGACGCACCGGCGGAGCAGATCGGACATGCGGTCCGACGCGACGACCGCGGTGACCGCCGCCTGCACGCTCATCCACCCCGTTTCCTTGACCTTCCCGACGTACGGCTCGGCCCACGCGCCGGGCACGTGGGCGGCGACGAAATGACCGAGGTCGCGGCGCGGGCCCAGGCGGTAGAGGAAATAGTGGCTCATCAGGGCGGCGGCCGCGGCGGCGTTGCGCCCGTCGGGCGTGTCGTGCGTGAGCGCGGCCTGGCGCGCGGCGTAGTCGATCACCTCGGCGATCGTCGGCAGCACGCCGACCGGCGCGGCCCGCATCGCGCCGCCGCTCTTGTCGCTGTCGGGCTTGATCCGGGCGAGGAAGTCGGCCCCGCCCGTGACCGACTGCAGGAAGTGGTAGAAGCCCTGCGCGTACCCGTTCCGCGGGTCGCGCTTGAACGCGGTCACGAACCGCTCGGCCAGCACCTCGGGCGTCCACGGAAGCCCCTCGACCAGCACTTCGGCGACCGCGATCGACATCTGGGTGTCGTCCGTGTACGAGCCCGGCGGGAGCGGGTGCCGCGGGTGCTGGACGTACCCTGCCAGCGTGTTGCGCGTGCGGACGATCTCGTCCTTCACGTACTCGAAGCCAGCCCCGTAGGCGTCGGCGATCGCGAGTTCGATCAGCATTCTGGTGCTCCTCAGGTCAAACGCCGGACGGAAACGCAATGAACTCCGCCGCCACGTGTTCGGTCAGCCACACGCCGTTCGCCGAGCGGAAGAACGCGTGACCGGCGGCGCGCATCGCCGAGGCATCGATCCGGAGAATGACGGGTTTGCCACGCCTTCCACCGACCTTCGAAGCCGTCGCCTCGTCGGCCGAGAGGTGCACGTGGTGCCGCTCGCCCTTGCGCAGGCCGGTCGCGCGGATCGAATCGACGAATTTCTCGACGGTGCCGTGGAACAGGACGGGCGGTGGCTCGGCCGGCGCGTACCCGAGCTCGACGTCGACCGAGTGGCCCTGGCTCGCGCGGATGCGCGCGCCGTCTTCGGAGAGGGCGAAGCGCTGCTTGTCGTTGGTGCGGACGATCGCGAGGAGCTGGTCGTGCGTGGTCGGCTCGCCGTGCGCCGCAAGCGCGTCGAGCAGGTCGTCCACCCCGACCCACCCGGCGGCGTCGAGCGACAGCCCGATTTCGTCGGGCCGGTGGCGGAGGACGTAGGAGAGGAATTTGGATGTGGCGGGCATGAGAAATCCTTGGTTGCGCCACAGACGCGGGCGGCGATGCGAGTCTGACGGAGATTGTGGTGCACGCGTCTCGCGTGCCTCGAGGCTTGCCCTGGGGCGCGTGCGCCACAACGTGTGTCAGAGCAACTCCGCGCTCGTGACGACGCGCACGCCCGCCCCGCGCATCTCCTCGATCGCGCGGTCGACGTCGCCGGGGGACAGGTCGATGCCGCGGCAGGCGTCGACGATGAGCGTGACGTCGAACCCCTCGCGCCGGGCGTCGAGGGCGGTGAACTTCACGCAGTAGTCGGTCGCCAGGCCGCAGACGAAGACCGCGCGCGTGCCGCGGGCGCGGAGGTAGTCGGCCAGGCCCGTCGACTTGCGGCGGCCGTTGTCGAACAGGCCCGAGTACGAGTCGATCGCCGGGTCCGTGCCCTTCTGGAAGATCCGGCGGATCGGGCGGGTGAGCAGCCCCGGCGCGAAGCACGCGCCGCCCGTGTTCTGCACGCAGTGGTCGGGCCAGAGGACCTGTGGCAAGCCGAACAGGTCAATCACCTCGCCGGGCTTTCGGCCGGGGTGCTCGCTGGCGAACGACCCGTGACCGGCGGGGTGCCAGTCCTGCGTCGCCAGGACCTCGCTGAACTTGCCGGACGCGATCAGGCGATTGGCGATGGGGACGACGGCGTCGCCGTCCGCGACGGGCAGTGCGCCGCCGGGGAGAAAGTCGTTCTGGATGTCGATGAGGAGGACGGTGGGCATGTCAGTGGTCCGTTGTCAGTGGTCGGTGGCCAGCTATCGGGTCCCGGCGGTCCTGCGCACCTGTTCGGCGAGCGCTTCGAGCGTGTGAACGACGGTGACGCCTGGCCGGGCGAGCCGGAGTTGGATGATCACGTCCTGGCGGCGTTGATAGTCGGGATGCGTACCGACGAGGAGCGGTCGGTCGGACTGACACGCACCGCCGAGCTCGAAGAGCGTGATCGGGCAGAGCGTCTGCGGCGGGAACCAGAAGACCCGGCCCCACGCGGCACGGAGGTGGCGGAACTCCCAGGCGATCTGGCCCTCCGCCGCGGTCGGGTCGTCCATCGGAAAGTCGCGGCGCCGCGGGTTGAGGAGCGTGAGATCGGTGTCGGCGAGAAGGGCGACCAGGCGCGTCTGCCAGTCGTCGCAGCCGGAGATTCCGCCGGCGAGGAAGACGGAACGGCCGCCGAGTTCTGATACTTCGTTGGGGGCTTCGATGTATCGCATGGCGTGACCGTCGGTCCGCACGGGCTGGTAGCCCATGACGCGTCGCATCAGATCTCGAAGTTAAACCCCTGCTTCACCAGCCGCCGGTACCGGTCCTCGTCGAACCGGTAGAGCCGGGCCGCCCGGTGGGCGACGTCCTTTTGGATCTCCGTCAGCTCGACGAGCAGGCCCATGCCGAGGATTTTTTTGCGGAAGTTGCGCTTGTCGAGCGTCCGCTCCAGCACCGTCTCGTACAGCCGCTGGAGCTGGCTGAGCGTGAACTTGGTCGGCAGCAGCTCGAACCCGATCGGCTGGTAGCGGACCTTGCCCTTGAGGCGGGTCAGCGCCGTCTCGATCACCAGGTCGTGGTCGAACGCGAGCGGCGGCAAATCGCTGACCGCGAACCACGCGACGTCCTTCGCGTCCGATGCGGCCCGCGGGTTGAAGTCG
The DNA here is from genome assembly GCA_035627895.1 of Tepidisphaeraceae bacterium. GTDB lineage: Bacteria > Planctomycetota > Phycisphaerae > Tepidisphaerales > Tepidisphaeraceae > DASPKW01. The sequence continues at coordinate 3,672 of DASPKW010000099.1, forward strand.
GTCAGTTTGACCAGCGCGTAGTACGCGACGGTGATCACGCGGTCGCGCGGGTCCCGGCCCGGGTCGCCGAACGTGTACAGCTGCTCCAGGTACAAGCGCGACAGGCCGGTCTCTTCCTGGAGTTCGCGCTTGGCGGCGGCGTCGAGCGTCTCGTCCATGTCGACGAACCCGCCGGGCAGCGCCCACTGCCCCGCGAACGGCTCGCCCGACCGCTGGATGAGCAGGATCTTCAGGTCGGCCGCCGACAAATCGAGCCCGAAGACCACACAGTCGACCGTGACGGCGGGGCGGGGATATTCGTAGGTGTGGGGCATCGCGTCGCGCCTCGGTGTAATTGACACACTAAGCTTAGTGTACGTTGGACACCAAAGCAAGCGGAAAGTTATCGCGGACCGATCCCGATGACTTTCGGCGGGTGAAAATCCTCACTGAGACGCGTCACATCTGTCGCCGGATTAAGTGTTTATGCCCAGACGGAGAACTTTGCCCCGCCGGCCCCCGTTTAGACTCAGTGAACCGCATGACGCGACCGGGCGACGCCGCCTTGTCCTGCGAGCCGACGAACGAGGTGCCGTGGCGACGATTCTGCTGATCGATGACCATTCCGAAACGTGCGAAGCCCTGCGCCGCCTGTTCGGCCGGGCCGGGCACGTCGCGTGCGTCGACACCGGGGCGGCGGCCGTCGAATCGATCCGCCAGACGCGCCCCGCGGTCGTGCTGCTCGACTACATGATGCCCGAGGTCGACGGGCTGGAGGTGCTCGCCCGCCTCCGCGCCGACGCCGACCCGGCCGTCGCGCGAACGCCCGTCGTCATGTACACCGCCGTCGCCGACCCCGCGATCATCGAGCGGGCGAAGGCGGCCGGCGCGGACGATTACGTCGTGAAAGGGGCGGGATTTCGGGAGCTAATGGGGAAAGTCGGGCGGTTTCTGAAGTGAGCCTCAAAATGGCAACGGGCGCAGACACGTCCGAGATAGCTGCAACGCAACGCGTTGCTGACGCGCCCGCGCCTCGCACCGCGCATCGCCCTCACCCCGGCGGCCACGTGAACGCCCGCCCCGCCAGGCAGTGCAGGTGCAGGTGAAACACCGTCTGCTGCGCGCCAGCCCCGCAGTTGAACACCGTCCGGTAATCCGTGTGACCCAGCTCGGCCATCACCTTGCTGGCGACCCGGAACATCCCGCCGACCAGTTCGCGGTCGCCCTCCTCAACATCGTTGAGCGTCGGGATTACCTTCTTCGGGATCACCAGCACGTGCACCGGGGCCTGCGGCGAGATGTCGTGGATCACGATGTACCAATCGTCCTCGTAAACGATCTTGGCCGGGATCTGTTTCGCAATGATCTTCTCGAACAGCGTCATAACTTGACTCGTCTGGTAGAAATGAAATCGGCGCGCCGCACGCGACATTTGACGCGCCCGTCGCACCCCCTGTCAACGCAACCCCCGGCGTGCTCACTTCAGTGATGCACGTAGCTGCCCCGATGTTCAACTTCCTCGTCGAAACCTTCCTCCTCGGCCTCAAGAACCTCCACCTGCACAAGCTGCGGAGCCTCCTGACCGCGCTGGGCATCATCATCGGCGTGATGGCCGTCATCGTCATGGTCGCGATCGGCGAGGGCGCCAAGCAGACCGCCCGGGCGCAGATGGAGCAACTCGGCGCGACCAACATCATGGTCCGCAGCGTCAAGCCGCCCGAGAGCAACGACGCGAGCCAGAAGACCCAGCGCGTCCTGACCTACGGCCTGAAGCGCGAGGACGTGAAGCGGCTCAAGGAGATCCCGCACGTCAAGACGGTCGTCTCGCTCCGCGACACCGAGCAGAAGGTGATCCGCGACCACGTCCGCGCCACCGCCAACGCGATGGGCACGACGCCCGACGCGTTCTCCGTCATGCGCCTGTCGCTCGAGCGCGGGCGGTACTTCACCGAGTACGAGTACGAGGCCGACCCGCCGGCGCAGGTGTGCGTGATCGGCTCCGAGGCCGCCCGGCAGTTATTCCCGTTCGCCGACCCGCTCGGGGAGACCGTCATGATCGGTACCCCCGGCCGCGGGACGGTCATGCTGACCGTCGTCGGCGTGCTCGCGCCCACCGGCCTGAGCGCCGAATCCGCCGCCGGCAAGTTCGTCGAGCGCAACCTCGACCAGGACGTCTACTTCCCCCTGTCGCTCGCCGAGGACACGTTTTCCGACAACATCTCCAAGCCCGTGCCCGGCGGGTTCGAGCGCAAGCTGATCGAGCTGTCGGACGTCTGGCTGCAGGTGGACGACGTCAAGCACGTCGAGGACGTCGCGGGGATCGTCGAGAACGTGGTGAAGACGGCCCACGGCAACGTCGCCGACGTCGAAGTGAAGGCCCCGATCCAGATCCTCCGGCAGGCCGAGCGGCTGAACCGCGTGTTCAACTTCGTCATGGTCGGGATCGCCAGCTTCTCGCTCGTCGTCGGCGGGATTGGCATCATGAACATCATGCTCGCCACCGTGACCGAGCGGACCAAGGAGATCGGCATCCGCCGGGCCCTGGGCGCCAAGCGCAAGCACATCATCCTGCAGTTCCTGATCGAGACGACCGTGATCAGCTTGACCGGCGGCCTGATCGGCATCGGCCTGGGCGTGGGCGGGGCGAAGCTGATCCCGCTGCTCGCCGACGGCGGCGACTACCGCACGGCCGTCACCACGTGGAGCGTGCTGGGGAGCTTCATCGTCAGCGGCGCGATCGGCATCGGCTTCGGCCTGTACCCGGCGTACAAGGCGGCGCAGATGAACCCGATCGATGCGCTAAGACACGCGTAAGGTCTCCTACTCCCTCTCCCAGCCGCGCCAAAGCACGTGATACGCGTAACAGGTCAATCGCGGCGGGGAGAGGGTTGGGGTGAGGGGCGAACCACCGAACGGCGCTGATCGCGCGCGAAGTTGCGCCGTTTGGAGCTCACCCCTCACCCCCGCCCTCTCCCCGTCGCGAACACAGACCTTGGCCTAGCACACCGACTGGCGCGACTGGGAGAGGGAGTCTAGCCCTCCGCCCGGTCGAAGCTCACCACCCGCACCATGAACTGCCGCGACCGCGGGCCGTCGAACTCGCAGAACTGGATGCCCTGCCAGGTTCCCAGCACGAGCTTCCCGCGCGAGATCAACACGGTCACGCTGTTGCCGACCAGCGACGTCTTCACGTGGCTGTCCGAATTCCCCTCGCCGTGCTTGTAATAGCTCTCGTGCTGTGGGATCAGCGACTCGAGCTTGCGCAGCATGTCGTGCTTCACGTCCGGGTCGGCGTTCTCGTTGATCGTGACGGCCGCCGTCGTGTGCGGCACGTGGACGATCGCCAGCCCCTCCTGCACGTTGTGCTTCGACACCACCTTCTGCACGGCGTCGGTGACCTCGACCATCTGGCTGCGGGCGGTCGTGCGGAGGACTTCGGTCTCGATCTTAATGCTCGGCATGCGCGTGAGGATAACGGCCAGACGTGGTGACTGTCATCCCGAGGTACTCCGAGGGATCTGGCCGGCGCGTAAAGGTCCGTTCGGCGTTGGGGAGGAGCGGTCGAGGACGATTCTCCAACGTCGGACAGGCCCCGCCGCTCGGGGCCAGATCCTTCGGAGTACCTCAGGATGACGGTGCGCGCTACATCGGGTTGCCCCGCCACCGCGCCGTCACCTCGCGCGGGACGCTCACGTTCCTCGCGACCACCAGCTCGAGCCGGTTCCCGAACTTCCGCCGGTAAAACGTCCCCCCGTGCACGTACAGCCGGCCCAGCGTCAGCCAGGTTTCTGGCAGCCTCTGCGACAAGTCTCGCACGACGGCGAGCATGTCCGGCAACCGCTCGCGGGCGACGGTACACGCGAAGTGGTAATCCCCCGCGGCACGGTGCACGTCGAGCGCCAGCCCCATCCGGTCCCGCGCGACCGACACGACCTCGTCGAGCTCCGCGTCCGCCCCCGCCGGCCATGGCTGATCCCCCGCCCGGTTCGCTACCGCCGCCTTCGTGTGCGGCTTGGGCTTCATCAGCGCGACCAGCGCCCCGAGCTCCCACTCGGGCGACAGCCGCGGGCACGCGAACAGCACGGTCTCGGTGCACGGCTTCCGAATCCGCGGGCCTCTGGGAACGTTCGGGAGCGGGCGTCGCACGCGAAATCCTAGGCGCCCCAGCGCCCGACTCCCCGCGCCAGACGGACCAATCGCGCCAGGTTGACGCGCGTTTCCGACATTCGGGGGGCGATCCACGTCGATCCGCCCGGATCCGCCTTCCGGGCCGGCGCCGGGCCGGCTTAAAGTGCGCCCCCGTGAAACGGGCGCGGGGCCGATACCGTCTGGTCCCGCAGCCCCAGGTTCTCGAGCGGAGGTGAGTGAGTGCCACGTCTTGCCATTTCGTTCGACGTCGACCTTCTCGAGCCCCGGCGGTTGCTCTCAGGCGCCGTCGGCACGCTCGAGACGTTCACCACCCCGCCCGCCGGCCCGACCATCGCCATCCCGCTCAAGAAGAAAGCCGAGAAGTCGCCCGAAATCGCCCTTTACACCGGCCGGCGGTCCCTGATCGACGGCGCCTCGGCGGTCGACTTCGGCCAAATCGTCAGAAGCGGCACGCCACCGACGCGGACGTTCGCGATCTTCAACTCCGGCCGCGGCACGCTGACGGTCGGCGCCGTTTCTCTTCCCGCCGGGTTCACGCTGATCGACGCCCCGGCCGGGCGCGTGAGCGCCGGCAAGGGGACGACGTTCACCGTTCGCATGGAAACGGGCGTCGTCGCCACGCGCTCGGGCAAGCTCTCGTTCACGACCAACGATTCCGACGAGCGCACGTTCGATGTCACGCTGACGGGAAGGGTGACGGCCCCGCCGACGCCGCAACCGCCCGCGTCCAACCCGCCGACGCCCGCCGCTCCGCCGCGCGCCGCCGTCTACCTCGTCCGCCCCGAGCGCTCGGCGATCCGCCTGACCGACGGCAACACCGCCCCGGTCGAGTTCGAGCCCGCCACGGTCGGCCAGAACCCGTCCACGCGCACGTTCCGGGTCGCCAACGAGGGCGGCGGCACGATCACGCTCGGCCAACTCACGCTGCCGGCCGGCTTCACATTGGTCGAGGGATTGAGCGCATCGCTCGCGCCCGGGCAGGTCGACGAGTTCACCGTCGCGCTGAGCACGTCCACCGCAGGCTCGCGCGGCGGACAGGTCCGGCTCACGACGTCCGACCCGGCGATCGGCGCGTTCGACTTCGCCATCGCCGGCACCGTCTCGGCCGCGCCCGCGCCCGCGCCAACGCCGACCACGCCGCCGCCCCCGCCCCCATCGGGCGGCACCGCCGTGCTCGCCGGCGACACGCTCACCGTCACCGGCACCGCCGGCGCTGACTCCATCGTTCTCTCCGGAAAGAGCGCCGCGCTCGTCGTCACGATCAACGGCCGGCAAATCGGCGGGCCCTTCGCCGGCGTCGGCAAAATCGTCGTCCGCGGCGGCGACGGTAACGACTCGATCAGCGCCGCCGCCCTCTACCTCAACGGCACCTTCGACGGCGGCCTTGGCGACGACACGATCGACGGCACCCAGGCCGACGACGTCCTGATCGGCGGGGCCGGCCACGACCTGCTCCGCGGCCACGACGGGTACGACAACCTCCTCGGCGGCGACGGCAACGACACCCTCGTCGGCGGGGCCGGCATCGACTCCCTCCAGGGCGACGCCGGCGACGACACCCTCGACGCCATCGACGGCATCGCCGACGCCCGCGTCGACGGCGGCACGGGAAACAACACGCTCCGCCGCGACCGCATCGATCCGGGATAGCTCGCAAAACAAGCCGGGGCAGAGCACGCGGGCTTCGCCCGAAGCGCCGCCCGGGATCCGCGCGTTCCGACTCACACCGCCACCGTCGTCTGCCCCTTCCCCAGATCCCAGCACACCGTCACCACCTCCCCCTCCTTCAAAAACGACCCCACCACCAGATCCTTCGCCGCCCGCACTTCCTTCAACTCCACCGGCTTCCCGCCGCTCATGACGACCGGCGCGTTCGCCCGCGCGCCCGACACCTTCACCGTGTACGCTGGGCACGCGAACGGCGCAGTCAGCGAAACCTTCTCCCCAACGCGCTCTATCTTGGTGAGCTCCTTTGCCGATTGATACCGCGCCATCTCGCCCGTCGTCATCCACACCGTGCGATCCGCGTAGGTCGAGTTCACCGTCGAGATCACCCGCTTGCACGCGTCGAACCCCGTCTTCTTCCCGTTCGAGTACAGCCCCGCCCAGTGGCAGAACATGACCGCCGGGTCGGCGCGCTCGATGAGTTCCTTCATCCGCCCGCCCGACGCGTCGGCCGTGATGTACTTGTCCGGCTGCGGCGGGATGTCCCCGTCCCACCCGCCGAAGTAATCGCCGATCCCCGCCGGCACGTTGGCGACGAGTTTGAGGTTGTTTGTACCGATGCCCTCGACGTGCTCGAGCCGCGGGTTCGTGTTCTCCTTGCCGTCCGCGATGTACTTGAAGTAGTGCGGGATCTCCGGCCCCGTCACGTCCGCCAGCGCCTGCCGGATCCCCATCGACAGCTCGCTCTTCGCCTTGTTCCCGAACCCGCCGGGCGTCGTCACCGCGTTGCACGGGATCTCCGCGTTCTTCAGGATCCGCACCGCGTACGCGACGTACGCCGCCATCTCGTCCACCGACTTTTTCTCCGGCGGCCAGCTGTTCTCCATCGTCGCCGAGTTCATCTCCGCCATCGGCCGGCCCGTCTTGAGGTCGATCACCCGCGTGTGCGTGATCATCTCGGGCGAGATGTCCCAGTTCGGCACCATCACCTCGCGCACGAGCTTGAGCGAGTCCTGCACCTCCTGCTTGCTCCAACCGGGCAGATCGCCGCGGTCCAGCCACCCCACGCACGCCGGGTACGGCACCAGCGAGTACTTCCCGCGCACGCCCGCGCCCGCGCACCACTCCCCGAACTCGCGCACGAACGAATCCGGGATCTCGCGCGGCCACTCCTTCCACGGCCGCCGGTACGCCGGGTTCTGCGGCCACGCCGCCTTGAACTGCGGCATGCAGTAGTGCCCCATGTTCACCAGGCACGTCGAGTCGTCGATGATGAACGACAGCGGCACCCGCCCGCGCGGGTGCAGCACGCTCACGCTCGCGTCCTGCGCCGGCCGAGCCCCGGCGGGCACCTCGCCGGGGCCGGGGACGTACGCCAGCGCCGCGTGAGGCGCCGTATACCGGCTTAGCACCGAAGCGGCCGTCACGGCGGTGGCGGCGCGGAGGAGCGTTCGACGCGAGAGCGATGAGGGCACAGGCGGTCTCCAAAGTTCGACGTGGCGGGGACGTGGCACGGGCGGCCCGCCCGTGATTCACTCTGTTCTACAATCCACGCGACGTTTGTTCGCGGCAATTCCATCACGGGCGGGCCGCCCGTGCCACGAAGAACCCGCCGAACGCTCCGCCGTATCCGTGGTAGACTGAATTCGGGGGCACCTCTGTATGCGCGCATCCGCGATCGCCATTCTCATCTGCTTGCTCGCCAGCCCCGCCGCGCGCGCCGACCAGCCCGTCTCCTTCCGCAATGACGTGATGGCCGTCCTCTCCAAGGCGGGCTGTAACGCCGGCGGGTGCCACGGCAAAATGAACGGCCGCGGCGGCCTCAAACTCTCGCTCCGCGGCCAGGAGCCGGACGACGACCTTGCCGCCCTCACGCGCGACTTCTTCGCCCGCCGGGTCGACGCTTCCGATCCGGACAACAGTCTGATGTTGCTCAAGGCCACCGGCCGCGTCCCCCACGAGGGCGGCATGCGCTTCAAGGCCGACTCCGACCTCTACAAGCTCGTCCGCGACTGGATCGCCGCCGGCGCGCGCGCCGACCAATCCGACTCGCCGCGCCTGGTCGGCCTCGACGTCTCCCCGACTCAGCGCGTCCTGATCGCGCCCGAGTCCGCCCTCAAAATCACCGCCACCGCCCGCTTCTCCGACGGCACGTCCCGCGACGTGTCGAGCCTCGCCGTCTACGAGCAGTCGACCGAGCTCGCCAAGATCGCCCCCGACGGCGCCGTCACGCGCCACCGCGACGGCGAGGTCACCGTCATCGTCCGCTACCTCCACCTCCAGCAGCCCGTCCGCCTCGCGTTCGTCTCCGCCCGGCCCGACTTCGCCTGGGCCCCGACGTTCGCGCCCGCCAACTACGTCGACGAGCACGTGCTGGCCAAGCTGCGAACGATGCGGATCAACCCGTCCGCCTCGGCGACGGATGGCGAGTTCCTCCGCCGGGCGTACCTCGATTTGCTGGGCGTGCTGCCCACGGCCGCCGACGCCCGCGCGTTCGTCGCCGACCCCGCGCCCGACAAGCGCACGAAGCTGATCGACGCCCTCCTCGACCGGCCCGAGTACGCCGAGCACTGGGCCCTCAAATGGTCCGACCTGTTGCGCAACGAGGAGCGCACGCTCGACCGCAAGGGCGTCCAGGCGTTCCACCGCTGGATCAAGGAATCGTTCGCCGCCAACAAGCCGCTCGACCAGTTCGTCCGCGAGCTGATCGCCGGCAAGGGCAGCACCTACGCCAACCCGCCCGCCAACTACTACCGCGCCAACCGCGACCCGGTCACCCGCGGCGAGGCCACCGCCCAGCTCTTCCTCGGCGTCCGCCTCCAGTGCGCCCAGTGCCACAATCACCCGTTCGACCGCTGGACCCAGGACGACTATTACGGCTGGGCCGACGTCTTCGCCCGCGTCGATTACAAGGTCCTCGAGAACCGCCGACTCGACAAAAACGACTCCCACGAGTTCGTCGGCGAGCAGGTCGTGTTCGAAAAACCGACCGGCGACATCAAGGACCCGCGCGGCGCCGACCGCAAGGTCAAACCGCGCCTGCTCGGTTTCGACAACGACCTCTCCGACTCGCAGAGCCGCCTCGACGCCCTCGCCGCCTGGGTCACGTCGCCCGACAACGCCTTCTTCGCCAAATCGCAGGCCAACCGCATCTGGTTCCACCTCATGGGCCGCGGCTTGGTCGACCCGATCGACGACTTCCGCCCGACCAACCCGCCCAGCCACCCCGAGCTGCTCGACCGCTTGGCCGCCGAGTTCACCGCCAGCAAGTTCGACGTCAAAAGGCTGATCCGCACGATAATGACGTCGCACGCCTACGGCCTGTCCGCCGAGCCCAACGCCACCAACGCCGCCGACGACATCAACTACTCGCACGCGCTGGTCCGCCGCCTGACCGCCGAGCAACTGCTCGACGCCCAACACCAAATCGCCGGCGTCCCCGCCGAGTTCGCGGGCTACCCCAAGGGCATCCGCGCCGGCCAGCTCCCCGGCGTTCGCGGCACCAGCCGCCGCGGCCCCAAGCCTACGCCGGCCGACACTTTCCTGGTCACCTTCGGCAAACCCCCGCGCGTCCAGGTCTGCGAGTGCGAACGCTCGATGGAAACCACCCTCGGCCAAACCTTCCAGCTAGTCGCCGGCCCCGGCGTCTCAGCCCTCCTCGCCTCCCCCGACAGCCGCATCGCCAAGTGGATCGAGTCCGGCGCGTCGGCCGAAACGCTGATCGACGACGTCTACTGGTCCGCCCTCTCGCGCCAGCCCACAGACGACGAGCGCACTGCCCTCGCCGGCCACATCGCCAAGTCCAAGGACAAGCGCAAGGCCGTCGAAGACGTGCTGTGGGCAATTCTAAACTCCAAGGAGTTCGTACTGCGACGATAACCACAAACCACGTCCCTCACCGTCATCCTGAGGTACTCCGAAGGATCTAGCCTCGAACGTCGAGGCCTGTTCGACGTTGGAAACCCGTCCCGGAATACCACTGCCCGATCGCGACAGGCCCGCAGAACGCTGGCCAGATTCCTCGGAGTACCTCGGAATGACAGCTCGGACGCTGTTTGCGATCAACGGAGCGATCTGATGTCGAAACGCCCCCAATCCTCCGCCTGCCCCTCCTTCCGATCCATCTCGCGCCGTTCCCTCCTCTCCGTCGGCGGCGCAGGCCTCCTCGGCCTCACCATGCCGCGCCTCCTCCGGGCCGCCGACCCCGTCGCCGCGCAGGCCGTCAAGAAGATCGCCCCCCGCGCCAAGTCCGTCATCTTCCTCTACCAGTTCGGCGGCCCCTCCCAGCTCGACACGTTCGACATGAAGCCGGATGCCCCGTCCGGCTACCGCAGCCCCCACAAGCCCATCTCTTCCAAGGCCGACGGCATCCAGGTCTCCGAGCGCCTCCCGCGCGTCGCCAAAATCATGGACAAGGTCACGCTGATCCGCAGCGTCACCCACACCATGAAGAACCACAACTCGGCCAGCTACTACGCGCTCACCGGCCACGCCCCGCCCGTCGACGACATCCGCCTCAAGGACACCCTCGACCTCTTCCCCGCGTACGGCTCCGTCGTCGACGCGCTCGCCCCCGCCGCCGGCGAGATCCCCACCTCCGTCTCCTACCCCTACGTCATCCGCGACGGCGCCGTCACGCCCGGCCAACACGCCAGCTTCCTCGGCAAGGCCCACGACCCGTTCTTCTTCAGCCAAGACCCCAATTCCCCCGATTTCGCACTGCCCGAGCTTAGCCTCCCCGCCGACATGACCATCGGCCGCCTCGAAGAACGCCGCGAGCTCCAAAAGCTGATCGACAAGCAGTCCCGCCTCTTGGATCACTCCGCCGCCGCCCGTGGGATGGACGACTACTACACTCGCGCGCTCGCGATGCTCAACAGCACCAAGATGCGGGACGCGTTCAACCTCAATGCGGAGAAGAAGGCCACTCGAGACGCCTACGGCCGCCACACCTACGGCCAGTCCCTGCTCCTGTCCCGCCGGCTCGTCGAGGCCGGCGCGAAGTTCGTCACCGTCTACTTCTCCGACTCGATCGGCGGGCGGCTCGACACGTCCGGCGGGTGGGACACCCACGGGTTCGACAACACCCGCATGTACCCGATCGTCGAAAAATACCACCTCCCCATCACCGACCAGACGCTTCCAACGCTGCTCACCGACCTCGACGAACGCGGCCTGCTCGACACGACCCTCGTCATCTGGATGGGCGAGTTCGGCCGGACGCCCAAGGTCAACGCCAACGCCAGCCGCGACCACTGGCCCCAGTGCTACACCGTCCTGCTCGCCGGCGGCGGCGTCAAACGCGGCTTCGTCTACGGCAGCTCCGACAAGCACGCCGCCTACCCCGCCAGCAACGCCGTCCGCCCCGACGACCTCGCCGCCACCGTCTTCCACCTCCTCGGCATCGACCCGCACACGGAAGTAAAGGGCTTCGGCGACCGCCCCGTCACCATCTCCGACGGCCACCCCATCACCGGCATCATCGCGTAACGTCCACTCCCTCTCCCAGCGGCGCCAACCCGCGTCGCCCGCCGCACCACTTCACTCGCCGCGGGGAGAGGGCGGGGGTGAGGGGCGAACGTCAAACAGCGCTCGCCCGGGCATTCACGGTCATGAGCGATCTCAAAAGCCGACTCGTCTTCAGGACCGCACTTGTGACGTTCGACATGCGCCACCTTCTTTTAATCCTCCTCGCCCTCCCGACCCTCGCGCAGACCCGCCGCGACGCCACCTCGCAGCCCTTCGCCCTCCCCGGCGCACTCGAGGTCGATGCCGAAACCAAGCTCGCCATCCGCAACGCCCCGCCCGGCGACCCGCGCGCCCTCTGGACCAACTTCCCCGCCAAGGTCACGCCAATCGCCCCCAGCTCCGACGGCCACCCGCGCTTCGCCGTCCGCCCCGACCCCGCCGTCACGCCCGGCGTCTACGCCGTCCGCCTGCTCACCTCCACCGCCGTCGGCCCGCCCATCCTCGTCCTGATCGACGACCTCCCGACGACCCGCAAAACGCCCGGCAACGCCTCGCCCGCCACCGCCCAGCCGATCGATTTCGATTCCGCGGTGGACGGCGCCTTCGAACCTCTCACCGTCGACCACTACGCCTTCACCGGCAAGAACGGCCAACAAATTGCGATCGAGGTCTACGCCCAGCGGCTGGGCTTCCGCGCGGATCCGGTCGTCACGCTCATCGGCCCCGACGGCCGCGAGCTCCGCACGGTCGATGACACGCCCGGCCTCGGCGCCGACATCCGCAAGGGCGCCACCCTTCCTGCCGACGGGCGGTACGTCATCGCGGTCCGCGACACCGAGTACGCCGGCGCCGCCGAGCTCCGCTACCGCCTGCGCCTCGGCGACTTCCCCGCCGTGACCGTCGCGATCCCGACTACGGACCGCCGCCGCCAAGCCGCGCTTGCGTTCGCCGGGCCCGACGACGGCACGACGCTGAACGCGCAGCCCGCACCCACGCCCGGCGGGCCAGCACAGATCGCCGTCAAAGGCCCCGCCGGCCGAGCCACCGCCGTCGTCCCGATCGGCTCCGGCCCGACGCCCAAACCGCTGGCCGACGTTGGCCGCACGCGCACTAGCGCGATCGCCGTGACGCTCCCCGCCACCGTCGCCGGCCGATTCGCCCCCGCGTCTCTTCCGACCCACCGCTTCTCGCTCGACCTGAAGAAGGACCAGAAGCTCGCCGTCCGCGCCCGCACCCGCGTCCTCAACTCCCCCGCCGTCCTCCGCCTCGACCTGCTGGGCCCCGACGGCGCAAAGCTCGCCGAGTCCAAGCCCGCGAGCGCCGACGAAGGCCTCCTCGACGCCACCGCCACCGCCGACGGCCAACACACGCTGATCGTCTCCGAGCTGACCGGCGCCACCGGCCCCGCCCACGTCTATCAACTCCATCTCGACCTGATCCAACCCGGCTTCACGCTCGACACCGAAACCGACGGCCTCACCGTCGCGCCCGGCGGCTCCGCCAAGCTCAAGGTCAAGCTCGCCCGCCTCGACTACGACGGCCCGATCACCCTCTCGCTCGAAAACGCCCCGCCCGGCTGGGAACTCAAGACGCCGACGATTGCCAAAGGCCGGAAGGACACCGACCTCGAGATCAAAGCCCCCGCCGACGCCAAACCCGGCACCCTGTTTACCTGCTCCATCCACGCCCGCGCCACCATCACCGGCCGCGAGGTGATTGAGCGCATCTCGACCACCCCCGCGCTCCGCACCTATTGGCCCCGCGTCATGACGATCCCGCCCGACCTCGACGGCGTGATCGCGGTAGGCGTGAAGTAGCCGAACGGCCGACTCCCTCTCCCGGACGCGCCGACCATCGCCTGTTGCTAAGACGCGCTGCCGCGTCTGGGAGAGGGCGGGGGTGAGGGCATGAAGCGAGTGTACGAGGCGCGCGGATGCGCGTTCATTCACTTCATGCCCTCACCCAACCCTCCCCCAGACGCGACAACGCCCACTCGCGAACCGCAGCACCCGGCGCGTCCGGGAGAGGGAACCATACGCTATCATGACACCCATGCGCCTCCTGCTCCTCCTCCTCACCCTCCCCGCCGCCGCCGCCGTGCCCGGGGAGTCCGACAAGATCCGCGCCCTCGCCGCCCCCTACGTCGACGGCGGCTGGGTCAAATCCGTCGTGATCGGCATCGTCGACAAGGCCGCCGCCCAGCGCGTCTACGGCTTCGGCGAGCTGTCCGACTCCGACAAACGCGCCCCCGACGGCCGCACCGTGTTCGAGATCGCCTCGGTCACCAAGACGTTCACCGCGCTCCTGCTCGCCGAGATGGCCGAGCGCGGCGACGTGAAGCTCGACGACACGCTGGACGCCTTCCTCCCCGCCGACGTCAAGCTTCCTAAGACCGACAAGCCGATCACGCTCGAGCGCCTGGCCACGCACCACAGCGGCCTCCCGCGCCTGCCGCACAATTTGTTCCCCGCCCCGAACCCCAACAACCCGTATGCGGCGTACACGGTCGAAAACCTCTACGCCTTCCTGCCCACCGCCCGAGTCCACCCCACCGAAAAGTTCCTCTACAGCAACGTCGCCTACGGCCTGCTCGGGCACGCGCTCGCCCGCCGCGCCAAGACCGACTACGAGCCCCTGCTGATCGACCGCGTCTGCCAGCCCCTGGGCATGACCGAGACGACAATCAAGCTCGACGCCAAGCTCCGCGCGCGCCTGGCCCCGCCGTTCGACGCCGATCTCGAGCCCGACCACGAGTGGGACCTGGGCGCGATCCCGGCCGGCGGCGCACTCCACTCGACGACCGACGATTTGCTCCGCTATCTCAAGGCCCACCTCGAAGTCCCGGCCGATTCGCCCAAGTCCCTCGCCGCCGCGCTCGCGGCCGTCCAGCAGCCGCGCGACAGGGCCGACGGCGACATGCAGATTTGCCTCGGCTGGCACCGCTCGAAAGAAGGCCGCCTGTTCCACAACGGCCAGACCGGCGGGTATCACTCGTTCGTCGCGATCGACCCCGGCAGGGGGGTCGGCGTCGTGGTCCTCGCCAACACCGCCACCATGCGCGCCGACGCGATCGGCAGCGGCGCCCTCCGGATCGCCTGCGGCCTGGCACCCGCCAAGCCCAACCTGCCCGTCGCGATCGCGCTCCCCGCCGCCACGCTCGACAAGTACGCCGGCAAGTACAAGCTCCCCGACAACGCCGGCTCGCTCCTGGTCGTGCGCGACGAAGACCGCCTGCTTACCCGCGCCCCCAATCAACCGTCTCGACGGATCTACCCGCGCACCGAGACCGAATTTTTCGCCAAGGCCACCAGCGCCACCGGCACGTTCGAGCTCGACGACGCCGGCAAAGTGATCGCCCTCCGCATCACGCAGGACGGCAAGACCTACCGCGCGATTCGGTAGGGTGGGCCCTGCCCACCGCTCGCGCGACGTACGTTCGACCTCACTTCTTCCGCCCGCGCCGGACGGCCGGCCAACTCTCACGCGCCTCCTCCCTCACCTCCCCGAACGCCGCGCTTCCCACGCCCTCGCCCCACTCGATCCCGACGCGCCTCGCCAGGCCGATCGCGTCGTACGGGGCGCGCACCTTTACGTCGTTGTCGAAGTACACGAACACGTCGCGGCCTCGCTTGAGCGGTTTGGCCGGCGGGCCGACGAGTTCCGCCCCCGGCGCGTCGGAACCCGCGGCCCACGAGGTCACCTTGGCCGCCCAACGGTTGAGCGCCGGGTCGGTGTACCCGCTGACGTACAGTTGCTCGTCGCCGTGCAGGCGGACGTAGACGAAGTCGCCCGCGGTCACGTCTTCCATGAACGGCCACTTCCCGGCCGTGTCGGCCACGACCAGCGCGACGTCGTGCTCGCGCAGGAGGGCGACGAACTCGGGTGTCTTAAACGTGTCGTGGCGCACCTCGATCGCGTGGCGCAGCGGGCGGTTCTCGTCGGTGCGGGTCAGGCTCCGATCGGCCAGGCGGTCGTCGTGGTCGCGCGCGAGCTTGGCGGCCGACGCCGTGTCGCGCGGGAGCATGGCGAAGAACGTCTCGAGGCGCCCGCGGTCGTAGCCCAGGCTCGGCGGGAGTTGCCAGAGGAACGGGCCGAGTTTTTCGGCCAGCGCGAGTACGCCCGACGCGAAGAAGTTCGCCAGCGGCGTGCGGACGTCGCGCAGCTTCTTCATGTGCGTGATGAAGCGGCCGCCTTTGACCGAGAAGACGAAGCCCTCTGGCGTCTGCTCGCGCCAGAGGCGGTAGCTCTCGGGCCGCTGCAGCGAGTAGAAAGAGCCGTTGATCTCGATCGAGTTGACGGCCCGGCTGGCGAACTCGAGCTCGCGCTTCTGCACGAGCCCCTTGGGGTAGAACGTGCCCCGCCAGGGGGCGTACGTCCAGCCGGAGATGCCGACGCGAAGCTGCGGCATGCCCCGCACTGTACCGGCGCCCCGTGCCGGCCGTCATCCCCTGCCCGCCCCTCAGCGCAAGTTCATCATCCCGACCGCCAGCGCCCCCGCGGCGGCGGCGAAGATCCCGAGCTCGACGACGTGTGACAACGTGGAGTAAACGACTCGCATGACCGGGCTCCAGCGAAAGGGGACTACATTTCTCGCTGGCCAATCCCTGGCCGGTACCGGTCCGGCCTCCGGCCGAACGTCATCCGCACTCTTTCAGGGGCCATAGCCCGTCGTTGACGGGCTTGAGCCACGACTCCTTCCATCGTCCGTTCCGGCTCGATCTCTTTCGTTGATTTCCAAAACACCCGGAGGGAAAACAACCCAGCTTTCCCAGATTTGCGAGCCGTTTTCGGATATTCCGCCCCTGACGCCCCTGCGGACCCGGCACGACCGGAATCACCCCTCGCAGGTCGGATAACCGGGCCCATAAATCGCGCGGGCAGGCAGGTCCGATAACGTGTCTCGCCATGACAAATCCTCGCCCGCGCGTATGTTCTGTCGTCATGCAGACCGTCCGCTGGGGCATCATCGGGTGTGGCGACGTGACCGAGGTGAAGAGCGGCCCGGCCTTCGCCAAGGTCGCGGGGTCGCGGCTCGTGGCGGTCATGCGCCGCGACGGGGCCAAGGCGGCCGACTACGCGAAGCGGCACAACGTCCCGCGGAGCTACGACGACGGGGCGAAGCTGATCGCCGACCCAGAGGTCGACGCGGTGTACGTGGCGACGCCGCCGGACTCGCACGAGGCGTACGCGGCGATGGCGGCGGCGGCGGGCAAGCCGGTGTACGTCGAGAAGCCGATGGCGCGGACGTACGAGGAGTGCAAGCGGATGGTGCACGCGTGCGCGGCGGCGGGGGTGCAACTGTTCGTGGCGTACTACCGGCGGTCCCTCCCGCGGTTCCTGAAGGTCAAAGAGCTCCTCGACGCGCAGGCGATCGGGCCGGTGCGGGTGGTGAACGTGCGGCTGTACCAGCCGGCGGCGCCGGACGACCGGGACCCGGCGGCGCTGCCGTGGCGCGTGAAGCCGGACATCGCGGGGGCGGGCAAGTTCCTGGACCTCGCATCCCACACGCTCGACCTGCTGGACTTCCTCCTGGGCCCGGTCAACCGCGCGTGTGGGTTTGCGGCGAACCAAGCCAACCTGTACCCGGCCGAGGACGTGGTGAGCGGGTCGTGGGTGCACGACACGGGCACGGTCGGCAGCGGGTTCTGGTGCTTCACGGCCCACCACCGCGAGGACGTGGTCGAGCTGATCGGCGACCGCGGGCGGATTTCGTTCGGCACGTTCGGGGCGGACCAGCCGGTGGTGCTGGAGAGCGAGGGGGAGGCGGAGTCGTTCGACGTGCCGCACCCGGCGCACATCCAGCAGCCGATGATCCAACAGATCGTCGATGAGATCCGCGGCCTGCCGGGGGCGGCGAGCCCGAGCACGGGGCACACGGCGGCGCGGACGAGCTGGGTGATGGACGAAATGCTGCGGACCTGGCGGGGGTTGCGGGTGCGGTGAGGCGGCGTTTTTTTGCGCTCCGGGGGGGCGGCACGGTGCGTGGGGGGCGTAAGGGTGGTTTTGGTCAGCGTTTACGCGAATGGGGAGGGCGGGCAAAAGCGGGCAAAACCGGGCCTTTTCGGTACAAACCGGTACTTTTCAGTACTTATCGGTTCCCGGTCGCGGGTGGGATGTCAAAGAGCGGTGCGTCTCTAATACGGGGGGTGTCACGCGGGCGTGGCGACCGGCGCGCACGGAGGTGGGATGGGGCGCGGGGAGGGGGGAAGCTTTTCGGATTTTGTCTGCGGCGGGGGTAGCGCGGGGGTGGTCAGCGGTGCGCCCGAGAACGGACGGGTTCGGGGGGCAGGAATGCCCCCGCTCACCCGTCCGCGACAGGCAAGAATGCCTGCACCATTGGGTCGCGCGCGGGGCGCGGTGGGCGGTGCCCACCCTACGGCGGGTCGGTTACGGGCAGAGTTTGCGGAGGGATTCGGTGTAGGGGGGGCGGGCGACGCCGCGTTCGGTGATGATGGCGGTGACGAGGTCGGCGGGGGTGACGTCGAAGGCGGGGTTGTAGACGTCGACGTCGGTGGGGGCGGTTTGTTTGCCGAGGCCGTTGGTGATTTCGGTGGGGTTGCGCTCTTCGATGGGGATCTGGGAGCCGGTGGGGAGGGCGAGGTCGATCGTGCTGATGGGGCAGGCGACGAAGAAGGGGATGTTGAAGTGCTTGGCGAGGATGGCGACGCCGAGCGTGCCGATCTTGTTGGCGACGTCGCCGTTGGCGGCGACGCGGTCGGTGCCGACGATGACGGCGCGGACCTTGCCCTGGGCCATGACGGTGGCGGCCATGTTGTCGCAAATGACGGTGACGGGGACGCCGGCGGCCTGGAGCTCGTAGGCGGTGATGCGGGAGCCCTGGAGGAGGGGGCGGGTCTCGTCGGCGAAGACGTGGAAGGTGTGGCCGTGTTCGAGGCCGTAGTAGACGGGGGCGAGGGCGGTGCCGTAGGCGGCGGTGGCGAGGGCGCCGGCGTTGCAGTGGGTGAGGAGGGGGATCGGGGGGAGTTGCGAGTTGCGAGTTGCGGGTTGCGAGTCGATTGCCGATTGCCCATTGCCGATTGCCGATTGGGAGGTGCGCGTCGCGGGCGCCGCATCCGGGGCGGCGCTTCGGGCGGAGCCCGTGTGCTGTGCCCCGGCATGTTCGGCGCCGACTGTTTCGAGCAAAAGGGCGAGGCCGTGCTCCCCGATCTTTCGGCAGACCTGGGTGTCCTCCTCGAGCATGGTGAGGGCTTCGGCGAGGAGGCGCTGCTTGATCTTGGCGACCATCTGGTCTTCGGTGCGCGAGCCTTGTTGGCGGGTGTCCTGGCTGACGCGCTTCATGCGGTCGAGGGCCCAGAAGAGGTTGACGGCGGTGGGGCGGCTGGTGGCGAGGTAGGCGCAGACGTCGTCGACGCGGCGGTCGAAGTCTTCGAGGGAGTCGGCGGGGTCGTGGCGCACGCCGAGGTAGACGCCGAAGGCGGCGGCGACGCCGATCGCGGGTGCGCCGCGGACGACCAGGCGCTTGATGGCGTCCCACATCTGCCGCTCGTCGGTGATGTCGACGTAGACGGTTTCCGTCGGGAGTTTGGTCTGGTCGAGGAGGCGGGCGGCGGAGTTGGTCCAGGTGATGGTGTGGAGCATGGGAGGGGATTGCGAAAAACGAAAAGACGAAAAACGTAAAGATACAGCGTCCCGGGAGAATCTTAGGACGACGCGACCTTCTTTACGTCTTTTCGTTTTTCGTTTCCCTCGTCCTCACGGCACCATCCACGGCCACCAGTAGGCTTGCGCCATCACCAGCAATCCCATGAGGGCGGCGAGGACGATCGAGTGGGGCAAGACGGCGCGGAAGATGGGGCCGGCGGCGAGTTTGCCCTCTTTGCGGTCTTCGTAGCAGGCGGCGGTGGCGACGACGATGGACTGGGCGTCGATCATCTTGCCCATGACGCCGCCGGTGCTGTTGGAGGTGACGATGAGGACAGGGGAGAGGCCCATCTGCTCGGCGGTGATCTTCTGCATGGAGCCGAACATGACGTTGGAGGCGGTGTCGGAGCCGGTGAGGGCGACGCCGAGCCGGCCGAGCATGGCGGAGAAGAAGGGGTAGAGGACGCCGGTCTTGGTGAAGGCGAGTCCGAGGACGGCGTCCATGCCGGAGTACTTGGTGACGAAGCCCATCGCCAGGATCAGGACGATGGTGAGCAGGGGCAGGGCGACGCGCGAACCGGTGCGCGTGACGGCCTGGCGCCACTGGCTGGGGCGGAGGCGGCAGATCAGGCCGGCGACGATCGCGGAGATGAAGATGGCGGTGCCGGCGGTGCTGACCCACTCGAACTTGTAGACGGCCTTCTCGGGGGACTTGGCCGGCACGACGGGGGGCGTGCGGAAGACGACGTCCTGAACTTCGTTGACGCGCCATTCGGGGACGGCGTTGGGGATGGAATTCAACCGCGCCTTCACCGGACCGTAGCCCCAAAGGAAGACCAAGACGACGAGGATGGCCCAAGGGAGCCAGGCGAAAAGGACCGAACGACTTGTCGCCGAACGGCGCGGACCGTCATCCTGAGGTACTCCGAAGGATCTGGCCGGTGAGTCGGGGCCCGTTCGGACTTGCGACGGCACTTCACCGTTCGCGGCTAGATCCTTCGCTCCGCTCAGGATGACGGTTGGCGGTTCCGCCGCCGCTGCCCTCCTCGGCTTCCACACCTTGCAGAGCAGTGCCACGGCGGCCATGGAGACGACGCCGCCGGCGATGTCGACGAGGTGGTAGTCCATGTAGTTGCCGACGACGAACTGGGTGAGGGCGAAGGATCCGCCGCCGACGAGGAGTGCGGGCCAGACGGCCCAGACGTCGCGCCACGGGCCGCCGGCCATGCGGACCTGCACGGCGGTCATCCAGACGGGGACGATGAGGGAGAAGAACGGGAGCTGTCGGGCGGCCATCTTGCCGAGGGTGACCGCGTTCATGTCGGTGACGGTGGCGAGGGTGGTGATGGGGGTGCCGAGGGCGCCGTAGGCGACGGGGGCGGTGTTGGCGATGAGGCAGAGGATGGCGGCGTCACGGGGGCGGAAGCCGAGGCCGACCATGAGGGCGCCGCTGATCGCGACGGGGGTGCCGAAGCCGGCGGCGCCTTCGACGAAGGCGCCGAAGGAGAAGGCGATCAGGATGGCCTGGACGCGGCGGTCGTCGGAGAGGCGGGCGACGGAATTTTTGACGGTCTCGAAGGTGCCGCTGACGAGGGTGATCGTGTAGAGGAACATCGCACTGACGACGATCCAGCCGATGGGGAACAGGCCGGTGAGGCCGCCGTAGACCATGGACATGGTGGCGGTCGGGGCGGGCATCTTGAAGACGAGCCACGCCATGAGGAAGGCGGTGACGAGGCTGGCGAGGGCGGCCCAGTGGGCGGCGATGCCGAGGTGGAGCGAGCCATCGGCGCGTCGGACGGGGTGCAACGCGAGCAGATACAGTAATACGACGATGGGGACGGCGGCGAGGAGCGTGGAGAGGAAGGGGGAGGCGACGGGGTCGTAGTTCTGGAGGTATTGGGCGAGGGGCACGGGCGCGGCCTCCGGGGGGAAGTGGGCGGGGCGTATTGTGCGCGGGCGGGGGGGGGATGGCGACTCCCTCTCCCGGACGCGCCAATTCGTCTGTTCCGGTGAGCAGGTCTATCGCGTCTGGGAGAGGGCGGGGTGAGGGCACGCGGCGACCACTCAGGAACGAACGCCGCCGGTTCGCGAATGCCTGCTGCATGCCCTCACCCTAACCCTCTCCCAGACGCGGCCGCGCCGGACCGCGAACGAGCGGCGCAGGCGCGTCCGGGAGAGGGGACCGGAAGGTCTCAACCCACCCCTCGACATCGGACTATCAATCCCGGACGATCCCGCTCGCGAAAGGAACCCGCCGATGCGCCCCCTCCTGTTTCTAGCTTTGCTCACCGCCCCCGTTGCGTTCGCCCAGCCGAAGGACGCGGGGGATGTGTCGAAGGCGTCGATGGTGACGTTGAAACTGGAGAACGCGCCGCCGCAGAAGGTATTTGAGGAGATTGCGAAGCAGGGGAAGACGGAGTTCTCGGTTTCGCCAGCGAAGACGTTCTGGAGCACGACGACGGCGCCGCTGTCGGTGGCGATCGACAATCAGCCGTTTTGGCTGGCGATGAAGGACGCGTGCGCGAAGGCGGACGTGTCGCTGAAGTACGCGACGGACACGGCCGAGCCGCGGGTGATTCTGGCGCGGGACAAGCAGAACTGGACGCAGCTGCCGTCGGTGTCCAGCGGGCCGTTTCTGGTGAGCCTGCGCGGGCTGCAGCGGAGCAGCACGGTGGACATGCACAAGCCGGCGGACGTGCAGCGGTCGCTGGTGGCGAAGGTGACGGTGTTCTGCGAGCCGCGGGTGCGGTTGCTGCGCGGGTCGATGGTGGCGAAGGTGGAGCAGGCGACGGACGACAAGGGGAACTCGCTCGTGCGGAAGACGCCGGACGCGGACGCCGAGACGATGAACTTCGTGACGTCGTGGGTCTACAACCTCGACGCACCGCTGGAATATCCGCCGAAGGACGGGGCGGGGGCGAAATTGCCGGTGCTGAAGTGCTCGGCGAAGTTCGTGGCGCAGGTGAAGTCGGAGGTGATCGAGATCGCGGACCCGGTGGCGAGCAAGGGGGCGAGCAAATCGGTGGCGGGGCGGAAGATTACGCTCAAGGAACTGCGGCGTGGAGAGGGCGAGTGGGAGGCCGTGATGACGCTGAGCTGGGATCAGCTGACGGCGGAGCAGTGGGCGGGGGCGGTGTTCCCGGGGCAGTCGATGAAGCTCAGCGACGCGGAGGGGCGGTCGGTCGTGGCGCGCGGGTTCGGCGTGGGCGGGAAGGGGGACGAGCTGTCGTTCATCTTCAAGTTCGAGAAGGACCCGCCGAAGGCCAGCCGGATCGGGCGGCCGGTGAAGCTGACGTGGGAGGTGCCGACGGAGACGCGGGAGTTGCCGGTGACGTTCGAGTTTAAGGACGTGCCGTTGCCGTGAGGTCGGAAGAGTTCACCACGGAGGCACGGAGACACGGAGGAGGAGCAGAGGAGTCTGACGAACGGGCACGAACGTTTGGGCTGTCATCCCGAAGGTACTCCGAGGGATCTGGCCGGCGCGTCGGGGCCCTCCGATCGGCGCGGCGGCGACGTTCGAGAGCGATCCCGCATCGAGCAGGCCCATAAGGACCGGCCAGATCCCTCGTGAGTACACTCGGGATGACGGGTCCGACGCTTTATCGCGAAGTCGCGCCGTCGGCCTTCGCGGCAAGGTCCTTCGCTGCGCTCAGGATGACGGGCGCGTGCGGGAGAAGCCTATGAACGAAAATACGACGACATCACCCCGCGAGACCCTGCAATCCGTTTTCGGCTTTCCGGACTTCCGCGCGGGCCAGACGCCTGTGGTCGAGCGGTTGTTGGCGGGGAAGTCGGTGTTGGCGATCTTTCCGACGGGGGCGGGGAAGTCGTTGTGTTATCAGTTGCCGGCGTTGTTGCTGCCGGGCGTGACGCTGGTGATCTCGCCGCTGATCGCGCTGATGAAGGATCAGATCGATTTCCTCAAGTCCAAGGGCGTCGCGGCGGCGCGGCTGGATTCGACGCTGACGCTCGAGGAGCTGCGCGGGGTGATGGACGACTTGCGGGCGGGGCGTTTGAAGCTGCTGTACGTCGCGCCCGAGCGGCTGGCGAGCGAGCGGTTTCTGGCGACGCTGCGGCGGCTGACGATCTCGCTGCTGGCGGTCGACGAGGCGCACTGCATCTCGGAGTGGGGGCATAATTTTCGGCCGGACTACATGAAGCTGGCGCCGCTGGCGCGCGAGCTGGGCGTGCAGCGGGTGCTGGCGCTGACGGCGACGGCGACGCCGGCGGTGGCGGGGGATATTGCACGGGCCTTTGAGATTGCGGCGGACGACGTGGTGAAGACGGAGTTTCACCGGAAGAATCTGGTGCTGCGCGTGACGGGGGTGGACGGGGCGAATGAGCATGAGGTGACACGTGGGCAGGATGGCCACGCCGCGCGGCGGCCAGCGCCGGGCGAGGATCTACGGCTATCGATCCTGCTCGAGCGGATCCGGACGCGGCCGGCGGGGCCGACGATCGTCTACGTGACGCTGCAGAAGACGGCGGAGGCGGTGGCGGAGTTCTTGGCGCACCAGGGGCTGCCGGCGAAGGCGTATCACGCGGGGTTGAACGCCGACGATCGGCACGTGATCCAGGACTGGTTCATGTCGTCGGGGCAGTCGATCGTGTGTGCGACGATCGCGTTCGGCATGGGGATCGACAAGTCGGACATCCGGTACGTGTACCACTACAATTTGCCCAAGACGCTGGAGAACTACGCGCAGGAGATCGGGCGGGCGGGGCGCGACGGTAGGGAGTCGATGTGCGAGGTGTTGGCGGCGCTGGGCGACCGGGTGACGCTGGAGAACTTCACGTACGGGGATACGCCGACGGCGCGGTCGATCGGGGGGATGCTGGCGGACGTGCTGGGGCAGGGGCCGGTGTTCGACGTGTCGACGTACGACTTGTCGGGGCGGTTCGACATCCGGCCGCTGGTGGTGGAGACGGTGCTGACGTATTTGGAACTGGCGGGGATCATCGCGGCGACCGGGCCGTTTTACGGGGAGTACAAGTTTCAGCCGCTGGTGACGAGCCAGCAGATGATCGCGCGGTTCGAGGGGGAGCGGGCGGAGTTCGTGCGGGCGATCTTCAAGTGCGCGCAGCGGCTGAAGCTGTGGTGGAAGCTGGACCTGGCGGACGTGATGAGCGCG
>DASPKW010000100.1:0-4067 GCA_035627895.1 Tepidisphaeraceae bacterium
ATGGCCGGCGAACTCCTCGAGTTCGCCAACGGCGCCATCGGTCAGGTCTTCAACCTCGAAGAAGACTCGATCGGCACCGTCGTCTTCGGCGACTACCTCGGCATCAAGGAGGGCGACACGGTCAAGACCACCGGCCGCCTCCTCGAGGTCGCCGTCGGCGACGCCCTGATCGGCCGCGTCGTCAACCCGCTCGGCGTCCCCCTCGACGGCGGCCCCGCCATCGCCACGACCGAGACGCGCAAGATGGACATCATCGCGCCCGGCATCGCCGACCGGAAGCCCGTCACCGAACCCCTCCAGACCGGCATCAAGGCCGTCGACTCGATGATCCCGATCGGCCGCGGCCAGCGCGAGCTGATCATCGGCGACCGCAAGACCGGCAAGACCGCGATCGCGATCGACACGATCATCAACCAGAAGGGCCGGGGCGTGAAGTGCTTCTACGTCGCGATCGGCCAGAAGGAGTCGACCGTCGCCGGCATCGTCGAGGTCCTCCGCGCCGCCGGCGCGATGGACTACACGACGGTCGTCGTCGCCTCCGCGTCCGACCCCGCCCCCCTCCAGTACATCGCCCCCTACGCCGGCTGCACGATGGCCGAGTACTTCATGTGGAAGGGCGAGGCCACCCTGTGCGTCTACGACGACCTGACCAAGCAGGCCGCCGCATACCGCCAGCTCTCCCTCCTCCTCCGCCGCCCGCCCGGCCGCGAGGCCTTCCCCGGCGACGTCTTCTACCTCCACTCCCGCCTCCTCGAGCGCGCCGTCAAACTCTCCGACGAAAAGGGCGGCGGCTCCCTCACCGCCCTCCCCATCATCGAAACCCAGGACGGCGACGTCTCCGCCTACATCCCCACCAACGTCATCAGCATCACCGACGGCCAGATCTACCTCGAGCCCGAGCTCTTCTTCGCCGGCGTCCGCCCCGCCGTCAACGTCGGCATCAGCGTCTCCCGCGTCGGCGGTAACGCCCAGACCAAGATGATGAAGAAGATCGCCGGCTCGCTCAAGCTCGACCTCGCCGCCTACCGCGAGCTCGAAGCCTTCAGCCAGCTCGGCACCGAGCTCGACAAGGCCACCCAGCGGCAGCTCGACCGCGGCGCCCGCCTCGTCGAACTGCTCAAGCAGCCCCAGTACCGTCCGATGCCCGTCGAGCAGGAGGTCATCGTCGTCTACGCCGGCACCCAGGGCTTCCTCGACGACGTCCCCGTTAACCGCGTCCAGGAGTTCCAGAACGCCCTGCTCTCGTACATCGACACCAGCGCCCCGCAGGTCCGGCAAGCCCTGGCCGACAAGCGCGAGCTGACCGGTGAGATCGAAGGTCAACTCAAGCAGGCGCTGAACGACTTCAAGACGAAGTCGTGGAAGTAACTGAGCAACGATTCGGTGAAACACTGACACGTCGAGACGAAGAACACTGAGCGGGAGCGCGAAAGCGCTCCCGCTCCTGTTTTGTCGCACACCCTTTTCCACTTCCGCCCTCACTCATAACTAGCTGAGTGGAAGGTGCGTCCGGGCATCCCCCAAACGGACTATTGTGCCGACCGGGCCGGGTCCCATAGAAGTGACGGACGCGCGAGAGCGCAAACCGAGCAGGTGTGCCCGCCGTAGTCCCCCGCCCAGTTTGCGCCGGGTTTAATGAGAGATCGGGCAAAATCGGCGCGGCGAGTTAAATGTCCCGGTGGAACGGACGTATAAATAAGAAGTGCAGCGGCCGCGCGATGACCGCGCGAAACGTGGGTGAAGTTTTCCTGATCGGGAGTGTCGACGGCTGACACCTCCACGCGGGCCGCAGGAGTGGATGTAAATGAGCGCCATCGATTTTCACACGTTACCCAGCGAGCACGGGTCTCGCCCGCGTTCCCTGTTCGGGTACGACGTGATCGACTACATCGGCCAGGGAGCCGGTAGCCTGATCTACGTCGTGTCCGACCCGCGGACGAACCAGCTCTACGCGCTCAAGCACGTCGAGCGGAAGACGGACAAGCACGCCCGGTTCGTCGACCAACTGGTCAACGAGTACGAGGTCTCCAAGCGCCTGTCGCACCCGAACCTGCGCAAAGCGCTGGACATGAAGGAAACCAAGACCTGGCTCGGCAAGGTGACCGAGGCCGTCCTGGTCCTCGAACTGTTCGACGGCTCGCCGCTCGAGACCAACCCCCCGTCCAGCCCCCTCGAGGCCGTCAAGATCTTCATCCAGGTCGCCAAGGGGCTCGAGGCCCTGCACCAGTCGGGCTACGTCGACTGCGACCTCAAGCCGAACAACATCCTCGTCGCCGCCGACGGGCACGTGAAGGTGATCGACTTCGGCCAGGCCTGCAAGATCGGGACGGTCAAGGAGCGCATCCAGGGCACGCCCGACTTTATCGCCCCCGAGCAGGTCAAGCGCGACGCCTGCACGGTCCGCACCGACATCTTCAACCTCGGCGCCACGCTCTACTGGGCCCTGGCCGGGAAGCACATCCCCACGCTCTACACGATCAAGCGCGACGAGAACAGCTTTCTCCTTCACGAGAAGATCCCGACCCCGACCGACCTCAACCCCGCCATCCCCGAAACGCTCTCCAACCTCGTCATGGAGTGCGTGCGGATCAACCCGCTCAAGCGCCCCGAGACGATGGCCGACGTCCAGCGCCGCCTGGAGATCATCGAGCACACGCTGAAGAAGCGGCAGATGAACTAAACCCGACGTCGGTGAATTGAACTCGAAAGCCCACGGAACTCGTTCCGTGGGTTTTTCGTTCACTCCCCGAACAACTCCATCTGCTTCACGTCCTCGACCCGCGACTCGATCTCCCCACCGCTCAACCGCGTCACGATCCGGTCGCCCGGCCTCACGTCGGCCGGGTCGCGGATGACTTGCCCGCCCTTCTTCAGCAGCGTGACGCTGTACCCGCGCTTCAGGACGACCTCCGGGTTCACGCACTCGACCCGGCCCGCCAGCGCGTCGAGTTTGTCGCGCGAGTGCTCGCGCCAGTGTGCGATCGCGCGGCCGAGCGACTTGGCAGCCAATCCGAGCCGCTGGCCGTGCAGGCGGACCAGGTGCCGCGGGTGCCGTTCGACCAGGCGCGACTCGACCTTCGCCAGTTTCGCCCGGCCCACGCGCAGGCGGGCGCCGACGGCGAGCGCCAGCGCCTGCTCGCGGTCGTCGAGTTGTTGGCGGAGCCTGTCGACGACGTCCGCGGGGCGGCGGAAGACCTCGTGGCGCGCCAGGCCGTCGACCCGCCGGCGGGCGTCGGCGACCGTCAGCCGGACCTGCCGGCGGACGCGGTGGGCGACCGAGTCGACCAACTCCCCCGCCGTCCGCCACTCGCGCGTCGCGACCTGCGCGGCCTCCGTCGGCGTGTGGGCGTGGTAGTCGGCCGCCAGGTCCGCGATCGACACGTCGATCTCGTGACCGATGCCCGAGATGACCGGGATCGGGCACGCGGCGACCGCCCGGGCGACGATTTCCTCGTTGAACTGCCACAGGTCCTCGAGCGACCCCCCGCCCCGCGCGAGCAGCACCACGTCGACCCCGCCGAGCTGCTTGTGGGTCTTGCCGAGATGGGTCAGCGCGGCGGCGATCTTGGCGGCCGCGCCGTCGCCCTGCACGGGCACGTGGTAGACGCACACCGACAAGAACGGGAACCGCCGCACGACCTTGAGGATGTCCTGCAGCGCGGCCGTGCCCGTCGAGGTGACGACGGCGAGGCGCGTCGGGAACCGCGGGAGCTCGCGCTTGCGGTCGGGCTCGAACAAACCCTCGGCCCTCAACTTCGACTCGATCTGCTGCCGGGCGAGTTCCAACGCCCCCTGCCCGAGCGGGTTGAGCGTGGTGATGTAAAGCTGGTACTTCCCGCGCTGCCCGTACACGCCCACCCGCCCCGTCGCGACCAGGTCCAGCCCGTCCCCCAGCCTGAACTTCAGGCGGGCGGCCTCGGAGCGGAACATGACGCAGTCGATGCACGCGTCGGCGTCCTTGAGCGTGAAGTACATGTGCCCGGACGCCGAGTGGTGCTTGAAGTTCGAGATCTCGCCGCGCACGAGCACGGAGGCGGGCAGGCAGTCCTTGAGCGCGCGTTCGATCT
>DASPKW010000101.1:0-20882 GCA_035627895.1 Tepidisphaeraceae bacterium
CGACCGGGCACTGCCCGCACCTGAGTGCCCCGGCCGCGACGGTCGCCGCCATGAAGGAGTTCCTCGCCGAAGCGTGAAACCGGGAGGTCGCGTGCTCGTGGACCGCAAACTGCTGGAGCAAACGGCCGAGGAGCTGTTCGAGAACGCGCCGTGCGGCTACCTGTCCACGCTCGCCGACGGGACCGTCGTGCAGGTCAACCGGACGTTCGTCGACATGACCGGCCACCCCCGCGAGTGGCTGCTCGCCGGCCGCCGGTTCGCGGAGCTGCTGAGCACCCCCGGCCGGATCTACCACGACACCCACTTCGGGCCGCTCCTGCAAATGCAGGGGTTCGTCAAGGAGGTGGCGTTCGATCTCGTCCGCCGCGACGGCCACCGGCTCCCCGTGCTCGTCAACGCCGTCCGGCGCCCGGCCGCGGGCGACGCGCCGGCGCTCACGCTGGTCACGGTCACCGACGCGACCGACCGCCGGCAGTACGAGCAGGAGCTGCTGCTCGCCCGGCGGCGCGCCGAGGAGGCGACGGAGGCGCAGCGCGCCGCGCGGGAGCTGGCCGAACAGGCGAGCCGGGTCAAGGACGAGTTTCTCGCGATGGTGTCGCACGAGCTGCGGACGCCGCTGAACGCGATTGTCGGGTGGGCCCAGCTCCTGCTCGGCGACGACGGACTGACCGAGGAGCAGCGCGACGGCGTGTCGATCATCGAGCGGAACGCGCACGTGCAGGCGAAGTTGATCGAGGACCTCCTGGACATGGGCCGGATCATGTCCGGCAAGATGCGGCTGGACGTCCAGGACGTGTCGCTCGCGGGCGTGCTGGAGGCCGCGCTGGACACGGCGCGGCCCGCCGCCGCCGCCAAAGGGGTCCGCCTCCAGGAGGTGCTCGACCCCGGCGTGACCGTCTCGGGCGACCCGGGCCGGTTGCAGCAGGTGTTTTGGAATTTGCTGAACAACGCGGTGAAGTTCACGCCCAAGGGCGGGAGCATCCGCGTGGTGATGCAACGGGTGAACTCCCACGCGGAGGTCCGCGTGACCGACACCGGTCAGGGGATGGAGGCGGGCTTCCTCGCCCACGCGTTCGAGCGGTTCCGCCAGTCGGAGTCCGGCGCGACGCAGAAGACCAAGGGGCTGGGCCTGGGGTTGTCGATCGCCAAGAACATCGTCGAGATGCACGGGGGGGCGATCCGGGCGATGAGCGAGGGGACGGGGAAGGGCTCGACGTTCCTCGTCGATCTGCCCGTGACCGCGGTTCACGGGCGCGGGTCGCCCGACGACGGGGCGGAGCGGGCCCACCCGCGGGCGGCCGTCGCGACCGCGACCGCCCCGTTCGAGGTGCGCGGCCTCACGCTGGTGGGCGTCCGGGTGCTCGTCGTCGACGACGAGGCCGACGCCCGGGAGGTCGTGCGCCGGGTGCTGGCGTCCTCGGGCGCCGAGGTCGCCACGGCCAGGTCGTCCGCCGAGGCGCTGGCCCTCCTCGACGCGTTCAAGCCGCAGGTCCTCGTCAGCGACGTCGGGCTGCCGGGAGAGGACGGGTACGAACTGATCCGGAAGGTGCGCATGCTCGGCGAGGAGGTCGGCCGCGTCCCGGCGGTCGCGCTCACCGCGTTCGCGCGGCTCGAGGACCGGACGCGCGCGATGTTGTCCGGGTTCCAGATGCACCTGGCCAAGCCGGTCGACGCCCGCGAGTTGGTCGTCACCGTCGCGACGCTCGCCGTCCGCTGACCCGTCGACGCGTTTCGTCCCGGGGCCCTCCGGCCGGGGAACCCGATCCCCGCGGCACCCAAGCCTCAAAACATTTGCGCGCCCCGGTTATCATCCGGCCCCAGATGCCCCACCCCCGCCGCCCATCCCGCCGCGCCCTGCTGCGGACGCTCGCCGCCGGGGTCGCGATCCCGGCCGGGGTCGGGTTTTACACCTGGCAGGTCGAGCCGTTCTGGCCGGAGTTTCACGAGCGGCCGATGCCGATCGCCGGGCTGCCCGCCGGGCTGGCGGGGGCGCGCGTCGCCCACCTGACCGACCTGCACGTCGCCAGCCCCACCTCGTACGCGTACGTCCGCGGCGTCGTCCGCCAGGTCAACGCGCTGCGGCCCGACCTCGTGCTCGTCACCGGCGACCTGGTCACCCACGGCCAGACCGGCTGGCTCGACCGGGCGTGCGACCTCGTCGCCCAGCTCAAGCCCGCCGTGTTCGTCAGCTTCGGCAATCACGACTACGGCCGCGAGGCGCTGCCCGGCGGGGGCGAGGTCGACGTCGCCGCCCACCTGGAGGCCCGGCTCACCCGGGCCGGTCACACCGTCCTGAGGAACCGCGCGGCGACCTGGGGCCGGGGCGGTCAGACGCTCCGGATCGTCGGCATGGAGGACCTGTGGAGCGGCCGATTCGCCCCCGCCACGGCCTTCTCGGACGGCGAGCCCGCGGACACCGCCCGGCCCACGATCGCCCTCTCGCACAATCCCGACACGGGTGTGGTGGTCGACGGCTATCGGCCGGCTTGGATCCTCGCCGGCCACACCCACGGGGGGCAGATTCGCATCCCGGGCTATGGCGCCCTCCTGTTGCCCATCCAACAGCGACATTTACAAAAGGGCGAGTTCCAACTCGCCCACGCGCGACTCTACGTGAGCAGGGGGGTCGGCTTCCTGACGCGGACGCGCTTCTGCTGTCGCCCTGAAGTGCCCATCTTCACGCTGCAGCCCGCTTGAACCACAGGGATTGTGAAACGGGGGAGAGTCGCGGGAGATTAGAGAACGATTAGCGCATATTCGGGGCGGTTCTTTTTACTTGCGTTGCCTCTCGCAGGGGGCTATGTTTCCGGCGGAACGCGGGGGAAATCCATCGCCCGGAGGGCATCGGGCGAATCCAGTGGAGAGAGACATGCGATTGCGTTGGCTGCTCTGTACAGCCATTACCGGGGGTGCATTATCGGCCGATGCGGCCGACGTGCAGCTATTCGGCATTCACGTGCCCGCCTCGGGGGACTGGGCCGTCTACGCCCGCGTTTCCAACTCGGACGTCGCCACGCCCGCCGAGGGGATCACCAAGGTCGTCGGGCTGTCCAGCGTCAGCATCAACGTGCTGAACAACGGCGGGAACACGGTCACCTCTGCGACCAACGCCCTCCCTTTCGGCACGACCAACGTTTCCGCGGTGCTCTTTTCGGGCGACCCCGCCGAGCCGGTCGGCTACGGGTTCTGGGATCTGCGCGATCAACAAGTAATGACCGCGCTGGGCGCCGAGCACATCGAAGGCGCGCAATTGACGTCGTACGGCAAGCCCCGCAACACGACGCTCGACAGTTTTGTGCTACAGAACGTGGGGATGCCAGATCAAAGCGGCAGCCGATCGGTCGGGGGCGCGTTAACCAGCGCCACTTCCTGGCTTTATCCGCTGACGGTGGCCAAGGGCAAGTACACGCCGGGTCCGAACACGGCGACGGGCCTGGTGGTCAATTACCCCACCGGAAAGGGTGCGGGCGTGTTGCGCGACGCCGACCCGGACGTTGGCACGACCAACTGGTACGGCTGGGGCAACACCGAGCAGGCCAGCAACACGATCGTGATCGACCCGCGGTATCACACCGGGGTCCTGGGGACCACGCCCGCGGGCGGAATTTCCGGCACCACCTACCGCGCCGGCATCGGCGACGCCGATCTGAACGGACTGGTGGGCCTGAACGACCTGGTGATTCTGGCGAACCATTATGGCAGCGCGGGGACCTGGTTCGACGGCGATTTCGACTTCAACGGGCGGATCGAGTTGAACGACCTGGTCCTTCTCGCCAACGCGTACGGCACCCCGACGTTCGCGGCAGACTGGGCGTACGCGATGGATCAGATTTCGGCCGTGCCGGAGCCCACCGGGGCCTTGGTGAGCCTCACTTTGGGGGCTCTGGGATGCCTCGGAAGGCGCAAGCGGGGCGGTTCGCTAACGTCGAAATAAGCTTGGCAGAAATTGCTTGCAGACCGCGGAGGGCTCATGTATTCTAGAAAAGTCATTTCAGGAGAGCAGAGGATGAGGAGAGCAGCACTGATTTCGGCGGGCGTTTTCTTGGCGGCTTTCGCACAAGTTGCGAGCGCCAATTTCATTGTTACTGGCGACAAAATCAGCGGTGCCGGTCCGCTTGCGGGTTACGACATTTGGCGGCTCTCGGTGACGAACGACGGTGCCAACGGCACAGGTAACGATGTTCAAGCGTGGGAACTGGACGTCACCAGTCATGCCGCCAACGTGACTCCGGCTGGCCTGCAGCCTTTCTGGTTCTGGAACGATGGGGACGAAGTGAGCACGACCGGTGCTCAGATTTTCCTTAACGGAGCCACGAACGGCACCAACATCATCAACTCCGACGGCACGGGTGGCTTCACGGGCCAAAACGCGGGCAACAAGGGGAACGGTACGTTCATCGGCGTCGTCGAAAACAACAGCGCCTCGGAACTTGGCGCTCGCTACACCCCGGATCGCAGCTACCACCTGATCGGCACTGTGAGTCCCACCGATCTGACGGTCGGCAACTACGCGACGGTTAAGTCGTTCCGGGTTGCTGCTTCGTACGCCTTTCCGAATTCGCCCCAGCCGAACGCGCGTCTGACGGGTACTCTCCGCTTCGGTAATGTGATCGTTCCGACGGGCCACCTGTTCACGGTTGCTGGGTCGTTCCTTCCGAACGCCGGTGGTGACACGAGTCAAGCTCGATACCAAGTGAACTTTACGAACGTCCCCGAGCCGACCTCGCTCGGGTTTGTCGGACTGGCGATGCTGGCCCTCGGTCGCCGTCGCCGCCAGGCCTGAGCCTGTCTGGAACGTCGATCCGCAAAATTGCTCTCCGAAGGCCGCCCCCACGGGCGGCCTTCTTCATTGGTCTAACGGGGTGGCGCGCCAACCGGCGCGCGGGGCGGGTTATCGGTCGGGTGGCGCGGCCGGCGCTAGAGGCGGAAGTCGATCAGCCACGCGCGGGTGCCGGTCGGGGGGAGGATGAGCATCGAGTGGCCGCGCCAGTAGGTGACGGTGCCGGCGGGCCAGTGGTCGGGCCACCAGCGCGGGGTGGCGGTGGTGTCGTGCGGGGCGTCGCGGCCGTTCAGGACGCGGCGGTCGGGTCCGATGATCGACGCGTCGAGTCGGGAGCGGACCTCGGCCACCAGGTCGGGCGTGAGCTCGGCCTCGAACCAGTCGGAGCCGTCGCCCCGGCTGCTACTCTCGGTGTAGCCGCGGATGCCGCGGACGCGGGCCTCGATCGCGGCGAACTTGGCCGGCCGCGTCGGTTCGCCCAAGGGGGCCGTGACCGTCCATTCGCCGAGCCGGTAGGCGACGCCGACCGGCCTCGTCGGGCCCGACGCTGCTGCTGGAGGTGGTCGCGAAGACCAGGAGCAGGATCAGGATCTGCTT
The DNA here is from genome assembly GCA_035627895.1 of Tepidisphaeraceae bacterium. Taxonomy (GTDB): domain Bacteria; phylum Planctomycetota; class Phycisphaerae; order Tepidisphaerales; family Tepidisphaeraceae; genus DASPKW01. The sequence goes on from DASPKW010000101.1 coordinate 5,378, forward strand.
GTGGAAGAAGGCGACGAGGACGCCGAGCACCAGGAGCACGACGAGGCAGCCCGAGGCGGGCTTGTGGTGGTCGCGCGGGGGGTAGCCGTCGGGCGCGACGGGAGATTGTTCGAGCGGCACGGGGAGCGCGGCGCGCGGCTCGTCGGGGTCGACCATCGAGCGGGATTGTACCGGCGGAATGGGTACGGCGAGGCCTCAACCGCGTCCTTCGCTAACGACGCTCGCGCGCTCGCCTGCGGGCGGCGCTGTCGCTTGCCCTACGGGTCGCGCCTAAACGGCTATTGGACGGAGGGCGCCTTGGCTTACCGCGCGCGCCGGCGGCGCAGGAGCCCGGCGACGGCGACGGCGGCGAGGGACGCCAGGCCGGCGGGCTCGGGAACGGGAGTGACGTCATCCAGCGTGACGCCGAAGCGCAGCTCGTCGTAGGTGATGCTGGTCGGGTTGCCGCCGGTGCCGAGGGTGGCGAGCTGGACGTAGTTCGACGTGTTGAGCGAGAACGTGCCGGCGGCGACGGAGCCGTCGGACGTGCGGTCGAAGACGTCGGTCGCGCCGGTGCCGAGCGGGGCGCCGTTCAACTCGCCCTCGGTCAAGCCGCCCGCGCGGAAGTGGTCGAACTGGTCGGCCGTGAGGATCCACATGGTCGCCGACGCGGTGTTGACGGCGCCCAGCGTCTCGCCGACGTTGGTGAACTTGGCGAGGTAGATGTAGGTGGTGCCGGTCGCGGGGGTGCTGCTGCCGACGGTGGCGGCGGTGTCGTTGATGCCTTCATAGCTGATGCCGGGCTTGGGCGTCGCGCCGCCGTTGTGCTGGTCGGCCTCCATGCGGAAGTGCACGCCCGACGCGCTGCCGGCGCCCGCCTGGCTGGTGTGGACGCGGACCTCGGCGAAGTTACCGACCGACCCGGTCGGCCGGGCGGCGATGTTGAACAGGTAGCTGGCGAAGACGTCGCCGGTCAGGGCGACGCCGACCTGCCGGCCGGCGGTGATCCCGGCGGTGGTCGACCCGCTGACCGCGCGCCCGCTCGTGCTCAGGGAACCGAGGGACAGGCCGCCGGCGGTGATCGTGTAGGCGGCCCCGGCGCCCCCGCCCCAGGTCTGGCCGGCCGCGAACCCGTCGCCGGCGCCGAGCCCCGACGTCAGCGACACCCCGCTGTCGTAATCGAACGGCTCGTAGATCGTCGCGCCGTGCGCGGACGGACCGAACGAAGCCGCGGCGGCCGCGGTGACCAGGGCCAATGACCATTTCGCTTTGCGCATCTCGAACCATCCTCCGTCTTTCAAGTACCGGAGTTACCCTCGGAGTCGCAAGCCGTTCGTGCGAAATTCATCGGCATTTCCCCGAATCTCCCGGCCCGTGAGTTGGCACACAATGCGTGGGCCGCACAACCCGCACAGGTGTCAGCGATTGCCCGAGTTGCCACGGAGGGTGACAATGTCGAAAGCCACGTCCGGGGCGTTGCCTAGGCTCCGCCTCCGGCTTGGAGGGGCGGGGTTCGCAAGTGATCGTCACATCTCTGAGGAGTCGACATGCCGCGCATTCCACTGATCGGACTTTTGGCGCTGATCCCGCTGGCCGCCACGGCGGCGCCGCGGCCGAACGTGATCGTGATCATGGCGGACGACATGGGGTACTCCGACCTCGGGTGCTTCGGGTCGGAGATCGCGACGCCGAACCTGGACAAGCTGGCGATGGGGGGCGTGCGGTTCAGCCAGTTCTACAACACGGCCCGCTGCTGCCCGACGCGGGCGGCGCTGCTGACGGGTTTGTACCCGCACCAGGCCGGCGTCGGGCACATGGTCGACGACAAGAAGCTCCCGGGGTACCAGGGGATGCTCAACGACAGGTGCGTGACGATCGCCGAGGCCCTTCGGCCCGCGGGGTATCGCACGTACATGACCGGCAAGTGGCACGTGACGCGCGAGGTGAAGCCGGACGGCCCGCGGACGAATTGGCCGCTGCAGCGCGGGTTCGACCGGCTGTACGGGACGATCCAGGGCGGCGGGAACTACTGGGACCCGGCGATGCTGATCCGCGACAACACGCCGATCACGCCGGAGAACGACTCGGCGTACCAACCGAAAAACGGCTTTTACTACACCGACGCGATCGGCGACCACGCGGCGCAGTTCATCGGCGAGCACGTCAAGGCGACGCCGGAGAAGCCGTTCTTTTTGTACTGCGCATTCACCGCCCCGCACTGGCCGCTGCACGCGCGCGAGGCGGACGTTGCCAAGTACAAGGGGAAGTACGATGCGGGGTACGGCCCGATCCGCGAGGCGCGGCTGAACCGGCTGCGCGAGTTGGGGCTGATCAAGGCGGACCTGAAGCCGTCGCCGCAGGCGGGCGATTGGGAGGTCGTGAAGGACAAGGCGTGGGAGGCGCGGTGCATGGAGGTGTACGCGGCCCAGATCGACGCGATGGACCAGAACGTCGGGAAGATCATCGAGCAACTGCGGGCGGGCAACCAGCTCGAGAACACGCTGATCTTTTTCCTGCAGGACAACGGCGGGTGCGCCGAGACGGTCGGCCGGCAGGCGCGGGCGAACGTGCCCAAGGAGCGGCCCGACAAGCCACCGTTCCCGCCGATGGGGAAGGACGAGGTGCAGTTGGGCTCGACGCCCAAGCAGACGCGGGACGGGTACCCGATCCGCGTCGGGCCGGGCGTGATGCCGGGCGGGTACGACACGCACATCGCGTACGGCGGCGGGTGGGCGAACGTGTCGAACACGCCGTTCCGCGAATACAAGCACTGGAACCACGAGGGCGGGATCGCGACGCCGCTGGTGGCGTATTGGCCGAAGGGGATCACCGCGAAGGCGGGCTCGATCGACGCGACACCGGGGCACTTGATCGATTTGATGCCGACGATCCTGGAGGTGACGGGCGCGCAGTACCCGCACCAGTTCTCGAACATCGATATCACACCGTTGGAGGGGAAGAGTCTCGCGCCGGCGCTGGCGGGCAAGTCGATCGAGCGCCCCCAGCCGATCTTCTTCGAGCACGAGGGCAACCGCGCGGTGCGGGCGGGTCAGTGGAAGCTCGTGGCGAAGGGCCCGGGCGGGGCCTGGGAACTGTACGACATGGAGGCGGACCGGGCGGAGACGACGGACCTCGCCAAGGCGCAGCCCGAGCGGGTGAAGGAGCTGGTGGCGCAGTGGGAGGCGTGGGCGAAGCGGACCGGCGCGATCCCGTGGCCGTGGAAGCCGGCGTACGGCGAGAAGGCGGTCGCGGGCGAGGGGCCGGCGAAGAACGGCGGTCGGGCCCAGGCGCGCGGGTCGTCGACGGAGAAGGTTTTCACGCTCAAGGCCGGCGATTACCTGGCCGGAAAGGACGCGCCGGACTCCGCAGAGAAGCCGCTGACGATCACGGCGCGGCTGGAGACGATCGGCGACGGCGTGATCCTCGCGCAAGGCGGCACCGGCCACGGGTTCACGCTATACGTGAAGGACGGCACGGTCACGCTGGCGGCGCGGCTCGGGTCGAAGTTGTACAGCGTGTCGGCGAAGGAGAAATTGCCGGCGGCGCCGGTGGACCTGGTCGCGCGGTTGAAGGAAGGCGGGATGGTTACGCTGACGGCGAACGGGAAGGAGATCGGCGCCGGCCGGATCCCGGACCTGCTGTCGACGACGCCGACGGACGGGCTGAGCGCCGGGCAGGACGCGAACGCGCGGGTGGGCGAGTACGCGGCGCCGTTCAAGTACGGGGGGAAGTTGGGGGAGGTGAGGTTGGCGCTGGAGTGAGGGCGCGAACGCGATTGAGCCGCGGAGCGGCGTAAGATTAAAGCCCACGGCCTGAGCCGCGGGTCTGCGAGGTGGCGAATTCACCAGAGTCCCGGAGGGACGTAAGACCGTTTCGCGAGGCAGTCGCGCGACCGCCTCTTTCGCCCCTCCGGGGCTCCCTGTTCGTCGCGTCTGCTACCCACGGCTTGCGCCGTGGGCTTTAGTCCTACGCCGCTCCGCGGCTACGAACGTTCGGACGGGCCCGCGCTCCGAACAACGGGATCAGCCTTCTCGATCACTCTCCGCCACCGGTCGGCTACGCCCTCATACGCCGCCGTATAGGTTTCTTCGAGTGGCACGTGGACGGCGTGTATCGGATCCAGAAAGAGCGGCATGTCGACCAACTCGCGACCGAGGGCCGTGCTCTCCAAGCGGAATTCCAACTCGTCCGTCAAGGCGAAGTTCGTCACGAACGCCGACACGGCGAGCGGCGCTTCGGCGGGTAGGTCGAAAGGCAGGCCGAACCTCGATGCGATCAAGTCGTGTATCCCGTGCGGCACCACCGCGGTCGGCGGAAGAATGTCGATTAGAAGGAGGCTGATGCCCTGTCGAATGATCGCGGCCATCTGCGAAGCAAAGCCCTCGGCAACGGCGCGGTTCAGTTTCGCGGCGGCGGGCACGATCTCCAACACGGCGACGAGCCCGTCCCCGTCGGTGCGCCGGACGGCGACACGGTTCCGGATTTCACCCAGGATCGTTTCCTCGTCCGCGTCGAGGTTCGTTCCCTCTCCGAACTTGATCTCGCTCGCCCGGTCTGGCTCGGCATACTCGATCATCGCATAGCGATCGGACGGGAGGAGTCGATTCAACGCCTTCTGCAATTCCACGACCCACGCCAAATGAAAGTCGTGGTAGACGCCCAGCGGTGCTCGAGTCCAGTCGTGGATCGGCATGAAGTGATTGTAACCAGGCGTGGGTGCCATGTTCGGCGACGGAAGTTGCTGGCAATGTTGCACCCGTGGGTCTGCTAACCCGCAAGCGGGCGCTGCGCACGGAAACGCGGGGTCATGCCTGTTCCGCGCTCCCCGCGCCTAACTCTCCCTCCCATGAGCACTTTCGATTCGTCCCATCCCGTCTTTTCACCCGAGGTCATGAGAAAATGCCCTTCATACCGGTCCCGGTGATTGCCGTTTGCCGACAAAACGGCAAAATGCGCCGTTCCCGCGTCGGCGGCTGAACCACCCGCCGGCGCGGGCGACCGCGCTGGTCCGATCTGTCCCTCTTCATCCAGGATCCATGAGCACCTCCACCGCCCCCGCGCCCCAGGCGCCCGCCGGTTCGTCCACGTCCGTTTCGTCCACCGCCGCCGGCATCGTCAAGACGACGGTCGACACGATCCGCTGTCTGTCGATGGACGCCGTCCAGGCCGCCAACTCCGGGCACCCCGGGACGCCGATGGCGCTGGCGCCGGTCACGTACCAGCTCTGGCAGAACCACCTCCGCTTCGACCCCAACGACCCGATCTGGCCCAACCGCGACCGGTTCGTGCTGTCGGCCGGGCACGCCTCGATGCTGCTCTACTCGATGCTCCACCTGACGGGCGTCAAGGCCGTCAACGCGAAGTACGAGATGGTCGGCGAACTGGCCGTCCCGCTCGACGAGATCAAGAAGTTCCGCCAGCTCGATTCGAAGTGCCCGGGGCACCCCGAGTACCGCTGGACCAGCGGCGTCGAGACCACGACCGGCCCGCTCGGGCAGGGGTATGCGAACTCGGTCGGCATGGCGATCGCGGGCAAGTGGCTCGCGGCGACGTACAACCGCCCGAACTTCGAGATGTTCGATTACAACGTCTACGCGATCGGCGGCGACGGGTGCATGATGGAGGGCGCCGCCAGCGAGGCCGCGAGTCTGGCCGGCCACCTCAAGCTCGATAACCTCTGCTGGATCTACGACAATAACGAGATCACGATCGAGGGGAAGACGAGCCTGGCGTTCAGCGAGGACGTGGCGACGCGGTTCATCGCCTACGGGTGGAACGTGACGCGCGTCGGCGACGCCAACGACCTGCAGATGCTCGAGCGGGCGTTCCAGGTCTTCAAGCAGACCAACGGCCGGCCGACCCTGATCATCGTCGACAGCCACATCGGCTGGGGCGCCCCGACCAAGCAGGGCACCCACGGCGCGCACGGCGAGCCGCTGGGCGATAAGGAGATCGAGGGCGCCAAGAAGTCGTACGGGTTCCCGACGGAGCCGAAGTTCCTCGTGCCCGACGGCGTCCGCGAGCACTTCGCGGGCGGCATCGGCAAGCGCGGCGGCGAGGCCCGCGGCGCGTGGATGGCCAAGTACGAGCAGTACAAGGCCGCGTACGCGAAGGAAGCCCGCGAGCTCCTGCAGATGCAGCACCGCGAGCTCCCCGACGGGTGGGACAAGGAGATCCCGACGTTCCCCGCCGACGCCAAGGGCATGGCCGGGCGCGACGCGAGCGGGAAGGTGCTCAACGCGATCGCCAAGCAGGTGCCGTGGCTGATCGGGGGCAGCGCCGACCTCGCTCCGTCCACCAAGACGCGGCTGACGTTCGACGGCGCCGGCGACTTCGGCCCGCCCGCGCTCACGCCGCAGACCGGCGGCACCGACAGCCACGGCGCCCACCACGCGACGGAGGTCTTCTCGTTCGCCGGGCGGAACTTCCACTACGGCGTGCGCGAGCTGGCGATGGCGGGCGTGGTCAACGGGATGAGCTTGTCGAAGGTTCGCGCGTTCGGGGCGGGGTTCTTCGTGTTCAGCGACTTCGGCCGCCCGGCGATCCGGCTCAGCGCGATCATGGAGATCCCGACCATCCACGTCTTCACGCACGACTCGATCGGCGTGGGCGAGGACGGCCCGACCCACCAGCCGATCGAACACCTGGCGAGTTTGCGGGCCATCCCCGGCCTGCTCGTCATCCGCCCCGGCGACGCCAACGAGATGGCCGAGTGCTGGCGCGTGATCATGAAGACCAAGCACCACCCGGTGTGCCTGGTCACGACGCGGCAGGCGATGCCGACGCTGGACCGGACGAAGTACAACGCCGCCAGCGGCGCGGCCAAGGGCGCGTACGTGCTGGCGTGCGCGGCCCCCGACGGCAAGCCGGACGTGCTGCTGATCGCGACCGGCTCCGAGGTCTCGCTGGCCGCCGACGCGTACGAGAAGCTCAAGGCCGAGGGCGTGAAGGCCCGCGTGGTCTCGATGCCGAGCTGGGAGCTGTTCGAGAACCAGGACCAGGCCTACCGCGACGGCGTTTTGCCGCCGACGACGACCGCACGCGTGGCCGTCGAGCTCGGCAGCACGTTCGGCTGGGAGCGGTACGTCGGACAGGCCGGCGTCACGATCGGGATGAAGAGCTTCGGGGCCAGCGCCCCGATCAAGGACGTGATCAAGAAGTTCGGGTTCACGGTCGAGAACGTCGTGTCGGCCGCGAAGGAGCAGGTCTCGAAGTCGAAGAGGTAGCGCCCGACGCGCAAGAGGCCTGTGTCACTTCAGTGACCGGGCCCGGACACCGCGGAAATCGACGACGCCCGACCCTTTCGGTCGGGCGTCGTCGCGCGCATACGAATCACGCCTTCCAACTGTGCCGTTTCGAAATCCGCTCGGGCGTACCGGGCCGCGGGTCGCGCGAGCCCGGTATCCTGCGGGCGTCCTTCACGGAGCCCTATGAATTTCGACCTCGATCGTTCGGCCGCCGTCCTGCGCCGCACGCCCGCCGCCTTGACCGCGCTGCTCGCCGGCCTCGACGACGCTTGGACGCGCGCGACCTATGGGGACGGGACGTTCAGCCCGTTCGACGTCGTCGGCCACCTCCTGCACGCCGAGCGGGCCAACTGGCTCCCTCGGCTGCGGATCATCTTGAACGACGGCGAGGCGCGGCCGTTCGACCCGTTCGACCGGTACGCGATGTTCGAGGCGAGTCGTGGGAAGACGATCGACGACCTGCTGGGCGAGTTTGCGGCCGAGCGGGCGCGGAGCCTCGACGCGTTGGCGGCCCTACGCCTCACCCCGACCGACCTCGCGCGCCGCGGCACGCACCCGCAGCTCGGGCCTCTCACGGCGAGCCAGATCCTCTCGGCGTGGGTCGTCCACGACCTCGGCCACACCCACCAGGTCGCCAAGGCGATGGCCTACCAGTACCGCGACGCCGTCGGCCCGATCCGGCAATTCCTGACGATCCTTCCACCGACGTAACGCGGGCTCGGGCGCGTCAGTGGTGAAGCGCGACGCCGTTCGCGCGGACGCGCGTGCCGCACCGGGCGCAGAACTCGCGCGTGCGACGGGATCCGCAATGGGGGCAGGTCGAGCGCTGGGCCGCCAGCGCCCGGGCCCGCTGGGCGAACAGGGCGACGCCGAGGACGACGATGAAGAGGAGGAAGAGTTCCATCGCGGGAGTATTACGAGCAAGCGGCGCGCCGGTGCGGGGGAATCGCTTCTGCAACGCGTGCGAGGCGTCGCGCGTAACGAGAGTACCTATGACCCACCGCGCCCTTTCCATCGCCGCACTGCTCTGCTCGTCGTCCGTGCTAGCCGCCGAGGGGTGGCGGGCGGACCCGAAGGTCGTCGAGTCGGCGGAGAAGGGCCGGAAGGGCGTGATGTACCGGGAGGAGGGGGTGCCGAAGTACACGCTGCCGGACCCGCTGGCCAAGGCGGACGGGACGAGGGTCGCGACGGCGCAGGAGTGGGAATCCGGCCAGCGCCAGCGCACGCTCGACCTGTTCGCGACGCACGTGTTCGGGAAGACGCCCGCCAGGCCGACGACGATGAAGTTCGAGGTGCTCCTCGACGACCCGAAGGCGATGGAGGGCAAGGCGACGCACAAGCGGGTGAAGATCACGAGTTTGGACGGGGGTGGAAAGTCGTACGCGTTTGAGGCGTCGCTGATGTTGCCCAACGGGGCGAAGGGGCCGGTGCCAGCGTTTCTGCTGATCAACAATCGGCCGGTCGCCAGCGCGGACCCGACGCGGGCGGAGAAGAACGGGTTTTGGCCGGCGGAGGAGATCGTGGCGCGCGGGTTCGCCACGGCCGTCTTCCGCACGTGGGACGTCGACCCGGACAAGAGTGGCGACGAGGCGCGGGCGCAGGGGGTGCGCGGCGTCTGGCCGGACGGGGGCGGGAAGGTCGCCGACGGGGACGCGTGGGCGACGATCGGGGCGTGGGCGTGGGGGGCGTCGCGGGTGATGGACTGGCTGGAGACGGAGCCGGCCGTGGACGCGAAGCGCGTGGCGGTGATCGGGCACAGCCGCGGGGGGAAGACGGCGCTGTGGGCCGGGGCGCAGGATACTCGGTTCTCGATTGCGGTCTCGAACAACTCGGGCGAGGGCGGGGCAAGCTTGTCGCGCCGGCAGCTGGGCGAGCGCGTGGCACATTTGAACAAGTCGTTCCCGTTCTGGTTCTGCGGGAACTACAAGAAGTTCGACGACAAGGAGGACGAACTGCCGGTGGACCACCATCAGCTCGTCGCGCTGATGGCGCCGCGGGCGGTGGCGGTCGGGAGCGCGGACACGGACCTGTGGGCCGACCCGCGCGGGGAGTTTCTGGCGGTGGCGCACGCGGGGCCGGTGTTCGCGCTGTACGGCCAGCCGACGGTGGCGCCGACGGAGATGCCGGCGCTGGAGTCGCCGCTGAATCGGGGGAAGCTGCACTATCACGTTCGCAAGGGCGGGCACAATCTGCTGCCGGTCGACTGGGGGTATTACATGGATTTCGCGGAGACGGCTTGGAAGAAATGACACGTGTCCCCCTCAGTCAGATGTCAGGCCCCGGGGATCGAGACGTTGCGCGTCGGTTGCTTTGACTTTAGTCGCGTATCATGGCGGCGGATGCGGTCGGACTTGCGGACGATGGATTTGCGCAGGCCGGCGATCGAGGAGAGGGGGCGTTGTTGGCGGTAGCGGTCTAGCCAGGCGTCGCGGTGGGCGTCGGTGATGTCGGGGTGGGCGTGGGTGCTGTACCAGAACTGGGCGAGGTCTTTGACGATCCAGCGGCGGCGGGTGAGGAAGCGGGGGAGGCGGGCGACGCGGGCGGCGTCGATGAGGTGGATGGGGTCGGCGGGGGTCTTGACGAAGAAGTGGCAGAGGTAGAGGTCGCGGTGGTGCAGGCCGGCGGTGTGCAGGCGGGCGGCGAGGTCGGCGGTGGGGATGAGGACGTCGGCGAACGAGGCGGCGCCGGCGGCGAGCAGCTTGTCGGCGGCGCGGTAGCCCGCGAGGTCCTCGGTGATCACGAAGCACCGGCCGTCGGCGAGGTTGGCCCAGGCGACGAGGGGGGTGGTGGGGATCGAGTTGTCTTCGAGCAGGCGAATGCCGCGGGCCTCTTCCTCGGCGGGGGAGGGGGAGCCGCCGACGGGGTGGTAGCGCTTGACGTGCAGGCGGGTGTTGCCGGCGTCGAGCGTGCAGTTCTGGCGCTCGGGGATGTCGCGCCAGACGGTGATTCGGGGGTCGGTGAAGACGGATTCGGGCGTGAGCGCGAGGTCGCGCCAGAGGGGGGCGTAGCGGTCGGCGAGATGGAACGCGGGGGTGGGCATGCGGTCGGGGAGGCAGCAGGTCATGGCGGTGGTTGCGGTAAGGCGCGGTCCGTCATCCTGAGGTACTCCGAAGGATCTAGCTGGTGCGACGAGGGGCGTCCGACGTTGGCGATTCGCGTTGGAGAACGATTGCCGAGATCGGACCTCCCTTGCCGTTCGAAGCTCGATCCTTCGCTGCGCTCAGGATGACGGTGGGGGGTGTCGGTCGGTCATGCTTGGGCCTTCATGAAGCGGCTGATCCCGGGTTTGAAGATGACTTTTCCTTCGACCACGACGAGCTCCTCGTCGAGATATAGCTGCACGGCCTTGGACAGGACGTGGCCTTCGAGCTCGAGGCCCTTGCGCTTGACGTCGTCCAAGGTGTCGGAGCCGACGTTGATGTGGAAGACGTCCTGGAGGATGACGGGGCCCTCGTCGAGCTGTTCGGTGACGAAGTGGGCGGTGCAGCCGTGGACGCGGACGCCCGATTCGAAGGCCTGCTTGTACGGGGCTGCGCCGGGGAAATAGGGGAGCAAACTCGGGTGGATGTTGATGATGCGGTGGGGGTAGGCCTGGATCAGCTTAGGCGGGAGGATGCGCATGTAGCGGGCGAGGACGAACGCGTCGGCGCGGGCGGCGGAGAGTTGTTTGGCGAGCCAGTCGAAGTGCTGGTCGAGGTTGTCGTGGGGGTGCGAGGCGAAGGGGAGGTTTTCTCGCCTGGCGATGGGCTCGAGGTCGGGGTGGTTGCCGAAGACGCCGACGATGTCGCAGTTGAGTTTGCCGTGGCGGTGGTCCTCGACGAGCTGTTCGAGGCAGTGGTGCTCCTTGGAGACGAGGATCGCGAGTTTCTTTTTGCGGCGCTCGGAGTGGAGGTGGACGCGGACGTCCATGCCGATCTTCTGGCCCAGGCCGAGCAGGCCGGTGATGAGGGCGGACAGGTCGACGTTGAGGTCCTTGAGGTCGACGAGCATGTCCATCACGAAGAAGCCGTAGTGGACGCCCTGGGAGAGGTCTTCGATGTTGATGCCGCGGTCGGCCATGTAGGTGGCGAACTGGGCGACGACGCCCTTCTGGTCTTTGCCCATGACGGAGACGACGGCGAGGACTTTCTGCTGCGGCATGGGGGGAGTGTAGGGTGAACGGAGGACGTCGCAAAGACGCGACGGCGCGACGGGAGGAGTGGGCCGACGCGAGTGGAATTTTTTTGCGCTTGGGGAGGGGTCGACGGGTATCGAGGGGCGGTGGAACGTGAGCGGGGCGTGCGCAACTTGATGGGCGCGAACGAGTTGGGACTCGGGTTAAAGGGCCGAGAGCGGCGAGAGCGGTCGGGCAAAAGCGGGCAAAAGCGGTACAAACCGGGACTTTTCGGTACCTCTCGGTACTTTCTGGTACCTCGGGGGCCCCGCGCGGTGGCGGGTTGTCAAAGAGCGGGTCGGTCTAACTTACGGGCGGTGTCGCGTCGCGGTGGTGACGGTGGCGCACGGACCCCGCGGGGCGCGGCGTGGGGCGGGGATATTCTTCGGGATTTGTCGTGTGAGGGGTAGCGCGCCGGTGGTGATGGTGGCGGGCGGCGCCGGACCTTCGTTGCGACGGATCGGAATGTGCTCGACGCAGGGGATGGATCGCGGGCGCGGTTGGAGAGTGGGGAGGGATGTGGCAGAATCCGCGGCTCGGGTCGGACTTTGTGGATGGCGGCGGACTGCGGAGGGTCGGCGATGAGCGTATCGGGTGAGCAGGCGGCGCCGGCGGAGACCCTGACGGCGGCGGAGGAGACGTTCGAGCGGTGGCGGAAGATGGTGGGGGCGGTCGCGGCGCCGGTCGTGTTCCTGCTCGTCTTCTGGGCCCTCTCCGGCACCACGTTCAAGCCCAAGTCCGCCACGTTCGCCGCGGACGCCGGCGTCGCCTTGTCCGCCATCCTCGCGGGCGTGGGCGTCCTGTGGATCACTGAGGCGCTGCCGCTCCCGGTCACCGCGCTGGTCGGCGCGATGGCGTGCATCCTGATGGGCGTGGCCGAGGCGAAGGTGGTCCTCGCCCCGTTCGCCGACCCGATGATCTTCCTGTTCCTCGGGAGCTTCATCCTGGCGCGGGCGATGTCGCTCCACGGGCTCGACAAGCGGATCGCGCTGGGCTTTCTGAGCTGGCCGATCATCGCCGGGCGGCCCGGCCGCGTGATGGCCGGGATGGGGGTCATCACCGCCGTCATCTCGATGTGGGTGTCGAACACGGCGACGACGGCGATGATGCTCCCGATCGCGCTGGGCATCCTCGCGGCGCTGCACGAGGTGCGCACGCGCGTCGGCCTCGCCTCGGGCCCGATGGACGCCCGCCGGTGGCCGTTCGCGACCGGCATGCTGCTGATGATCGCGTACTCGGCGAGCATCGGCGGGATCGGCACGAAGGTCGGCAGCCCGCCGAATTTGATCACGCTGGGCCAGCTCGAGCGCATGACCGGGCGCACGATGACGTTCTTCGAGTGGATGATGGTCATGGTGCCGATGCTCGCGGTGATGGGCGCGGTGCTTTTGGCCCTGCTCTACTGGCTCCACCCGGACCGCACGGCCGCCCGCCCGGGCGCCGACCGCGCGCACGCCGCGTCCGAATCGCAGGGCTTGGCTGATTTCCTCACCCAGGAGCGCGCCAAGCTCGGCCGCTGGACTGCCGGCCAGCGCAACACGCTGATCGCGTTCGCCGTCGCCGTCGGCCTGTGGGTCACGCCGGGTATTCTCAGCGTGTTCGCCGAGGGGAAGGACAAGAAACCCGTCACCCCGACCATCACATCCGAGCGAACCCTCGTGGGGGCGAAACCCGCGACTGACGTGACGACGACCAAGCCTATTGAGGCGGCGAGCGGGGCGAAGCCGCAAGCGGCGCAGCAGAACGGGATCGATAAAGCGCTCGCCTTCTTCTCCGGCAAGGGCCGCCTGCCCGAGGCCAGCGTCGCGCTTCTTGCCGCGCTCCTCCTGTTCATCCTGCCCACCGATCTGCGCCACGGGAAGTTCACCATGTCCTGGGGCGAGGCCGCCAAGATCGACTGGGGCACGCTGCTGCTCTTCGGCGGGGGCATCGCGCTGGGCGACCTGATGTTCCAGACGGGCGTCGCCGACTCGTTGGGCAGTTGGGCCGTCCAGAAGACCGGCGCCAACAGCCTCTGGGTGCTCGTCGCCGTGATGGCGGCGTTGGGCATCTTCCTGTCCGAGACCACCAGCAACACGGCCGCCGCCACGATGCTCGCGCCCGTGGCGATCGTCATGGCCCAGGGGATCGGCGTGAGCGCGGTCCCGCCCGCGCTCGGAGCCTGCCTGGGCGCCAGCTTCGGGTTCATGCTCCCCGTCAGCACGCCGCCGAACGCGATCGTGTTCGGCTCGGGCCTGGTCCCGATCACCCGCATGATCCGCGCCGGCATCCTGTTCGACGTCCTCGGGTTCGTGATCATCGTGGCGGGACTACGCGTGCTGTGCCCGTTGCTGGGGTTGGTGTGAGGAATTGTCAGTTGTCAGTTGTCAGCTGTTAATTGTTAATTGTCAGTGGCGAGTGCTGTGGTCTCGGGAGTTCAGGCGGAGGTTCGTAGTTCGGCGTCGGATGAGGGGGTGAACGGGGCCGGGCAGGCGTAGCGGTCGAGGATCCGCCGAAATCGTTCCGTGACGTCCGCCCAAACCCGTTCGCGCTCGAGGACGTCGCCCGGCCTGGCGAGGATGCCGAGGAGGCGCCTGCCGAGGAGTTTGCCGTTTTCCGCGTCAAACCCGATGTGTAGCGCGGGCTCGTCGCACGCGAGTTCGGCCAGTTGGTCGGCGACGGCGGCGCAGTCGCATGGGAGGAGGACGCCGAGGTAGCCCATGCCTTGGTGCGCGCCGGCCTGGGCGTAGAAGGCGTCGAAGGTCGGCCAGGGGAGGGTGTAGATGGGGTCGTGGAAGCGGTAGGGTTTGTCGGTCTCGGAGTCCTTCACGACCAGCCCGTCGTCGCGGATCTGCTCGGCCTCGCGCGTGAGTTCGGCCCAGATCTGTTCGAAGCGCGATTTGGGGTAAAAGTGGCCCTCGCAGGAGGGGGTGGTGTGGAGGCCGTTGTCGTGGAGGAGCTTGACGAGGGGTCGGAGGCCGGGGTCGACGAGGTCGTAGAACTTGCGGGAGGCGACGAGCTCCTCGTCGGTGCCGCGGCGGTGGTAGTACCAGATGGGGTTGGCGTAGAACCACTTGCTGACGGCCCAGCGGGCGTGGTCGACGATGCCGGGGGACAGGTCGCGGACGGCGTCCATGTCCGACGAGTGCAAGCGGCGCGCCGCGGGGCGGGTCCGGGCGCGGCGGCCTTGTAACCTGCGTCGGCGAGCGCCGGCGGGGATGGGTCGGAGTACGCAGGGGCGGGGCCAATCGTCGTGCGGTGCGACCGACGGACTCCGAACGGGCGACGAGCTATCGGCCGCGCGGGCCGCCGCGCTGCGTGCGAGCCGGGGCGACGACCGGCGAGTCGGCGAACACGGCGGGCGGCTTGGGGCGCTTCCGCTCGGCGTCGTCGTCGGACGAGAGTGTGGGCCGGAAGGCCGGCCGGCTCGCGACCGGCGCCGGGTTCGCCCGTTCGGTACCCGTCGATTGGTCGTGCGGGGTCGAGCGCGGAACTGCGGGTGCGGCCGCGGGCCCGCGCCGCAGGTACCGGATCGCCGGGCCGGAACGGAACGCCGTGGGTTGGGGTCGCGCGTCGGCCACTGGCGGCGTCGGCGGGGCGTCGGGAGTCGAAGGCGCGATGGTCGCGGGTGGCGCGGCGACGTCCGGCGGCGCGGGGGTAGCGGGCGCGGGGTCGCCTGCAGGCGCGACTGGCGCGGGCGCGGCGATGGCGGCGGGCACGGGCGCGCTTGCCGGCGCGTGCGGCGCGGGGCGGTCGGGCACTGCGATCCGAGGCGCGGCCGGCGGCGACACCACTGGCTCGGGCGCGGGCTCGGGCTGGGGCACTGGCTCGGGCACCGTCTCGGGCTCGGGCTGGGGCACCGTCTCGGGATCAGGCGCCTCGGCCGGCGCTTGCGTTCCGGCGGTCGGCGCCGGAGCCGACGCATGCGTTTCAAGCTCCGACGGGTCACCGGCCGATGTTGCGCCGTCGACGTCCCCCGTGTCGATCGAACCATCTTCGGCGGGCGCCGGGTTCAACGGCTCGGCCTCCTCGTCGGAATCGGGTTGGTCGGCGGGGCTCGCTGCGGGGGCCGAGTCGAGCGCCGGTCCGCCCGCGGCGGGCTGGAGCGACCGGCCGTAATTGTTCGCCAGGATGACCAAGTCGTTCA
>DASPKW010000102.1:0-5898 GCA_035627895.1 Tepidisphaeraceae bacterium
GGTCGCGCCGCCCGCCGCGATCAGCGCCTCGTACCGCGCGACCGCCTCGGTCACCAGCCCCCGCATCAGCCAGTGCTGGTACGCGGCCGTCGCGAGCTCCGTCGTGCGCGCCAGGCGGGCCGGGTCGCGCACGCCCCGGTCCAGCGCGGCCCGCACGTTGTCCAGCTCCAGGTCCGTCCGCGCGAGCCACTTCCCCTGCTCCGGGCCCCACAACCTCGGCATGTATTCGGTGGTCAGCGCGGCGAAGTGATCGAGGTGCCGGCCCTCGACCTCCGCGCGCTCGCCGGACGCGTCCAACCTCTCCGCGGCGTACTGCCGGATCGTCTCGAGCATCCGGTACCGCGCCTCCCCGCCGCGCTCGTCCATGACCACCAGCGACTTGTCGACCAAACTCGCCAGCACGTCCATCACCCCGCCCGCGTCGACCTCACCGCCCGCGACGACCGCCTCCGCCGACTCCAGCGCCCACGACCCCGCGAACACGCTCAGCCGCGCCAGTACGACCCGCTCTTCGTGGCTAAGCAGTTCGTAGCTCCAGTCGATTAGCGCCCGGAGCGTCCGCTGCCGCGGCAGCACCGTCCGCGGGCCCGTCGTCAGCAGGCCGAACGCGTCCGTCAATCGCGCCGCGATCTGCGCCGGCCCCAGCGCCTTCACGCGCGCGGCGGCCAACTCGATCGCCAGCGGGATCCCGTCCAACCGCCGGCAGATGTCGGCAACCGCCGCCGCGTTATCCGCGACCAGCGCGAACCCGGGCCGCGCCTGCGCCGCCCGGTCGACGAACAGCCGGACCGCATCCACCTCCGCCAGCTCCGCCGGGCCGATCACCCCCGACGCCGGCGCCGCCAGCGCCGGCACGCGCAGCTCGACCTCCCCCGCCACGCCCAGCGGCTGCCGACTCGTCGCGACGATCCGCGCGCCCGCGCACTGCTTGAGCACCGCCGCCGCGGCGTCGGCACACGCGTCGATCAGGTGCTCGCAGTTGTCGAGGATCAGCAGGCACCCCTTATCCCCTACCCATTCGATCACCGCACCCAGCGCCGATTTCCCCGCAGGGGGGCGGACGCCTAGTGCCGCCGCAATCGCCTGGGGGACCGCGTCGGCCGTCTCGCCCGTCAGCGCCGCCAGTTCGACCTGCCAAACGCCGCCGGCGAACAGCGCCATCACGTCGCGCCCAAGCTTGAGCGACAGCCGCGTCTTCCCCGTCCCCCCCGGCCCGAGCAGCGTCACCAGCCGGTGCCGCCCGATCAGGTCCCGCGCCTCGGCCAGCTCGCGCGTCCGGCCGACGAAGCTCGTCGTCGGCTCGGGCAAATTATTCGGCGGCGGCCCGGCCGCGCCCGGCGCGGGCGCGATCGCAGCCGCCAGCCCGACCGGGGGCGGCGTCACGATCGTCTCCGGCAGCGCAGCCGCGATCGGCCGGTCCCCCAACGCCGCCTCCAGGTCCGCCAGCATCACGTCCGCGCTCGGGTACCGGCCCGCCGGGTCCTTCCGCGTCGACCGCTCGACGATCGACAGCACCGCGTCCGGAATGTCGTCCGCGAACATCCGCGCATCGGGAAACGGCGTGTTCAGATGACAGTGCAGCATCCCCGGCAAGTTGGGCGCATCGTACGGCGGCCGGCTGGTCAGCAGCGTGAAGAACGCGCACCCCAGCGCGTACACGTCGGACGCGATCGTCGCCGGCTCCCCCCGGCACTGCTCCGGCGACAAGTACGCCGGCGTCCCCAAAATCGTCCCCGCGTGTGTCAGCTCCGACTTCGCGTCCAACACCCGCGCCAGCCCGAAGTCCGTCACCTTCACCACGCCGCCGCGCGTCCGCATCAAATTGGCGGGCTTCAGGTCGCGGTGCACGATCCCCGCGCGGTGGGCCGCCGCCAGTCCCGCCGCCGCATCCCGCACCGCCGCCGTCGCCTCGCGCCAGTCGAGGAACAAATGGTGCCGCAAGTGCTCGGCCATCGACCCCCCGTCCACCCATTCCATCGCGATAAAGATCAGCCCCTCGTGCCGTCCGACCTGATACACGGCGACAGTATTCGGATGATTCAGCCGCGCCGCCGACCGCGCTTCGCGCAAGAACCGCTCGGCCGCCTCCGCGTCCGGCGCGGCCGCCGTGTCCTTCGCCGCCTTCAACAGCTTGATCGCCACGTCCCGCTCGAGGTCCGGATCGCGCGCGAGGTAGACGACCCCCATCCCGCCCACGCCGGCCGTGTGGACGATCTCATACTGCCCCAGGCGCGAGCCGGGGCCGGGGATGGAGGAGGGATCGGGCATCGGTCGGAGCGCGATTATACAGGGTAACCCCCAAGCGGCTTGGGCGCCTCCGGTGCCCATGTTCCACGGTTTTCCCACGTGCGCCCGCACCGACGGTTATACTCCCACCCCATGTCCGCCAACGACGGCTTCCAGCTCTTCCCCACCACCCACTGGTCCTTGGTCGCCAAGGCCGGCCAGGACCCCTCCGAATCGCAACGCGATGCGCTGGGCGAACTCCTCCAGCGCTACACCGGCGCGTTCCGCACGTTCGTCATGACCCGCTACCGCCTCACGCGCGACCGCGCCGACGACATGGTGCAGGGCTTCGTCCTCAGCCGGATGGTCGAAAAGAACATGATCGGCCGCGCCGACGCCGGCCGCGGGACGTTCCGCAACTTCCTCATGACCGCCCTCGAGCGTTACGCCGTCGACCAGTTCCGCGAGGCCGGCGCCCAGAAGCGCGGCGGCGACCAGCACCGCGTCGACGTCCAGGAACACCAGGACCACCTCGCCGGCGACGCCGAAGACCCCGAAAAGGCCTTCGACGCATCCTGGGCCTGCGAGGTCGTCCGCCAAACCATCGACCGCATGCGCGCCCAGACCGAGCAAACCCGCCCCGACCTCTGGGGCGTCTTCCACGACCGCGTGATCGGCCCGACCTTCGACAACGCCGAGCCCACCGCGTACGCCGAGCTGATCGCCCGCCTCGGCTTCAAGGACGAGGCGCAAGCCGCCAGCGCCCTGCAGACCGCCAAGCGCATCTTCTCGCGAATCCTCAGGGGCGTCGTCGCCGAATACGCGCTGACCGCGACCGACGTCGACGAAGAGGTCGCCGAACTGATGCGGGCGCTGGGGAAATGAGTCAGGGTTGAATCGCGCGGTTTGTCGTCGCCGCTTGCGACTTAGCGACTGAAGCGACAAACGATCACTTCTTCCCCTTCACTTCCCAATCCGACCGCGCCTGCGCCCCCGCCATCGTCCCCGTGCCGCGCACCGTGAACACCGGCTCCTGCAAGAACGTCGTCGTCCGCCGCCCGCCATCCATCTCCACCCTCACGTCCGGGTCGACGTGCATCGTGATGAAGTCGGCGTTGTCGCGCCCGAAGTGCCGCAAGCTGCCCGGCCGGCGGTCCAGGTCCACCGCGACCGACAGATCCACCGGCACCCACCCCACGCCCGCCGCGAAAAACTCGGCCTTGATGTGCTCCTTCTGCCACGCGTGCCCGTGAAGCTTCTCGTCCTTCTCGGCCGACTCCGCCCACCGCCCGATCAGCTGCCGCGCCGGGATCCCGTTCGCCCGGCACGCGGCGACGAACAGCGCCGTCAGCCCCCCGCAGTCCGACTTCATCGCCTTGCACACCGCCGACGCCCGCCGGTCCATCTTGTCGAGGTACTCGAAGTCGGCCGAGTCCTTCACGTCCAGAAACAACCGCCGGGCGAAGTCGACGTCCGTCTCCTTCGCCTTGGGCCGCAGCCCCCGCTCGGCGAGCCACGCCTGCAGCGCCGGCGACTCGTAATCCGCCAATCCGCCCGGCGCGGTGAAAAGCACCCGCTCGGCGTCCGAGAGCGGCGCGACCGGCCCGGCCGGCGGCTTGCTCGCCAGCGTCCGCGGCACCAACTCGAACGAGTACGTGATCCCGATCGCGACGTGCTTCTTCGGCGGGTCCTCGGCCGGCGTGATCCGCCAAACCAGAAACGGCCGCGCCGGCGGCGCGGCCTCCGCCCCGCGTTCCGCCTTGGGCGTCGACTCGATCGTGATGTCCCGCTGCGACGCCAGCACCGGCGGCACCGGCCCGACGATCGTCCACGCCTTCGCCACCATCCGCGGCGCCGCCGCCACGAACGCCAGCGACGCCTCCACCCGCCGCGGCCGCCCGAACTCGATCGACACCGCCGGCGGCGCCGCGGCGTTGTTCCGGTCCAGCACCGCCCGCGCCTCCGCCGCAAGCTTCGCCGGCGCAGCAGCCGGCGCCTCGGCGAAACAGGCGCCGGTAATCAGCAGGACGACGACGAAAACGGAAATGGCGGGCGTTCGCATCGCCCGCATTCTACCGCGCTACTCGACTTCCTTCAGGAGCTTCGCCGCCGCCGGCGTCCGCCGACTCTCCGGGATGTCCCTCAGCACCTGCGCCGCCTCCGCCTTCTTGTGCGCCGCCGCCAACGCCCGGGCCACGTCCAGCCGCAGCGCGTCCGCCGCCCCGGCCGTCGGTACGCCTCCCAGCACCTTCCCCAAACACTTCGACAGCGCGTCCGGATCGTCCGTGTGGGCTGCGATGATCGTCGACAGCACCTCCGTCCGCGCCAGCGGCCCCGCATCGGTCGCAACGCCCAACTGCGGCGCCACAAACCCCTCCGCGATCCGCGCCGCCAGCCACGTGTCGTCCAGCGGGTCCAGCGCCGCCCGCGCCGCCCCCAGCGCCGCCGCCAGCCCCTGCCGGCGCGCCGTCTCGCTCGTCCGCTCCGAGTTCGCCTGGCTCCACTGCAGGACCTCGCCGACGCGCTGGTAGACCGCCGGCTTGTCGTTCCCGACGCTCTTAATGTCGTTCAGAAACCCCGTCGGAGCTTCCTCGCGCGTCGTCAAGGACCGCGGCTCGATCTGCTTCCCCGCCCGGGCCAGCAGGTACGGCACCAGCGCCGCCCGCACGGCCGCCGCGTCCGTCGGGTCCGGCTTGGCGCCCGGCTCCACGAGCTTGGCCGGGTCCGGCCCCGTGCCCGCGGCGATCTGCTTCCCGAGCTTCCTCCACGCATCCGCGAACTGCGCCTTGAGTGCCGTCTCGGCGACGTGCGGGTTCATGATCAGGAAATGATCGGCCGCCGCCGCCACCGTCTTGTTAAAGTCCGGCCGGTCCTCCGCAAGCATCAGCGGCAGCGCGAACCGCCAGTTCGTCACGACGTTCGGCGCCCCGCCCTCGTTCGCCGCCAGCCGGATCGCCGCCATGCGCCCGGGCCGCTGCAGCGGAATCGCGGCCGGACTCGCCCACGCACCGTCCAGTGCCGCCGTCAGCTCCGCCGCCGTCCGCAGCGCCACGTTCGGCGCCGCCGTCAGGTCCGGCGGCAGCGCCGGCGGCTTCACCTGGTGCTCGCCCATCATCGGCACCCCGCTCGGCTCGTTCGCCGGCCCCGCCCCCGCGACCCGGTCGAAGAACACGCCCGACAGCTTCGTGCACATGCTGTAGTTGCGGTTAATCTTGACGTAATACTTCGCCGGCCCGGCGACCACGAACTGCTTGTACACGCCGTTGTAAAAGTTCACGACCCGCGTCCGCGCCAGCGGCCCCGCGAAATCGGCGGCCTCGGCGATCGGGCCCGTGTTCTTCTTCAGTTCGACCAAAAAGTCCCGCCGCCGGTTGTGCGTGCTCGTCCCGTCAAAGTTGATGAAGAACAAGCTCACCCGGTGCGTGCCCTCGGGCACCGTCACGTCGAGCCACAGGTCCGGCCCCTCCCAGTCCTCGTGATACGCGTCGCGGTCGAACGTCCCGTCGTTCCACTCGCCCTGATACCGCTTCACCGCGTTGGGCACGTACAACACGCGCGAATCGTCCGGGCTGTTCTTGTGCCAATAGGTGTACGGGCCGCCCTTGTTCTTCGACTGGTGCGGCCCGATCGCCACCCGGCACTCGTACCCCTGCGCCCACCCGGTCTGCCCGT
>DASPKW010000103.1:0-9171 GCA_035627895.1 Tepidisphaeraceae bacterium
GGATCAGACGGTGAAACGGAGGATGCGATGACACTGACGGCGAGGAAGCGGCGGACGGTTCGGTTGGTCGATCTTCCCGGCCGCCCCGGCGAGACGATGGCGTGCGACGCGACGAGCCGCACGGACGCGCTCGACCTGCTCATCAAGGGCGAGACGGTGACGACCGCCGGGAGCAACGGCGCGATGAACCTGTGGCGTGCCGGCGGCGAGTGGCGCGCGGAGTTCATGCGGTACATGGTGCGGATCAGTTGCATCAGCACGAACAAGGTGAGCGAAGTCCGGGCGTGGCTGCGCGAGTGGTGGCCGAAGCTGGGGAAGTGAGGCCAAGGCCGGGAAGCGGTGAGGTGAGGACGATGGCGAAGCTGACGAAACAGCAACAGGCAGAGTTCGACGCAATGATCGCCGATGCCGAGCGGATCGCCGAAGAGCGCGACATCGCGCGGGCGCTGGCGTGGCCGAACTTCCCGAAGCCTGCGCCGCTCAGGCGGCCGACGCCCGAAGAGTCCGGCGAGCGGTACATCGAAGGCTGGGCGACGCGCACGCCGTGGAGCACGCACGACACCCCGCGAGTCGTCAAGGAGTGGCAAAGCTGGGACTGCTACTTCAGCGAAAACCCCAAGGGGAAAACCGGATACCGCGGCGGCGCTCGTGGCGGCGGCCCGCTGTACGCGACCGAGGCCGAGGCGTGGCTGGCGATGTACCACGACGAGGCGATCCGGTACGGCAAGCAACTGGCGCGGATGCTGGCGAACGCGGCCAAGGCGGAGGGACGGCGATGAGCGACGGCGGGACGAGGACGCCAATCCAACATGAAACGCAAAATCCGAGTTATCCACAATCGCCAGGATGGACATTGGCGGACACACGGCGACATCGGCGGACACCCGAGGACATCGGAGGGTGGGCGGGAAATCTCGCATGAAACGTTGCACGGTTCCCCGGGGTGCTGACGTAGCTTGGAGCCCACGATGAAGACGCAAATCTGGTTCACGATCGCGGACCTGGCGGAGCGGTGGGGGAAGTCCGCTCACTCGGTCCACCGCCTGCTCGACGGGGGGAAGTTGCAGGGAATGAAGATCGGCGGCTCGTGGCGGATCCACGCCGACGCCGTCGCGGAGTTCGAGTCGCCGGGGATCCCCGCTAACCGGCAGAAGCCGGCGGCGTTCCGGGCGGTGCCTGACGTTCTCGGGAAGCGGCGGCGGGCCAAAGCTTCCGCCTGATGTGGTCGGTGATTTCTTGGATCCGGCTATGTTCAACCCTATCGACGTAAACCTCCGCGAGCCCGTGCAGACGATGGCCCATCAGCCGCGCCGCCGCGTTGGGCTTCTCCAGTTCGTCGGCGATCGTCCGGTGGAGGTGGCGGAACCACGATGGGCCGCGTGCCTTGACCTTGGCGCTCGCCCACCCGAGCGAGTGCTGGATCCGGCTCAGGCTGCGGCGGACGGAGCGGGCGGCGGAGAACACGAGCGGGGCGTCGCCGCGGCCGGCGATCACCTCGGACAGCGCCTCGGCCGTCTCCGGCCACATCACCATCACGCGGTCGACCGCGTTGCGACGCGTCATCTTCGGGCGGGGGAAGCGGATCACGCCGAGTTTGAAGTCGAGCGCGCTCCGGGGGAGAGCTTCGCAATCGCGGGCGGTGTACCCGCCGTTGAGCATGAGCAGCAGCGTCGCCTCCAGCTCGACGTTGCGGACGGAGCAGGCGATCAGGATCCTCGCCTCGTCGACGGTGAACCCGTGGCCCTGCTTCTTGGCGGTGGGGGGCTTCTTGAACTTGGATCCGAAGCGGGGCATCCGGTCGATCCACTCGTTCTCGTAAGCGTGACGCCAGATCGTGCGGCAGCTCTGCACCATGCGCCCCATGGCGTGGGCTTTCAGCCTCCCCTCAAGCCGGCGGAACAGGCGGGTGAAGTCGTCGGGCGTCAGGTCGTCGGCCAGCGTGCCGGCGCCGAAGGACTCGACCATTTCGTCGGCCGCGTCGGCGTAGTCGTCGCACGCCCCTTGGCTCAGCGTGCCGGCGGCCACGTCCGCCTCCCGCTCGAAGACGTAGCGGTTGCACACGTCGTAAACGGTGGCCTTGGCCGGATCCTTCGCCACCTCCCCCTTCACGCGGTCGCCCCGGTCAATCTTGCGGGCGAGGCGGTGGAACGTCGCCAGCGCTGCATCGGGATCCCGGTCTGCGATGTAGAGTTGCTGGCCCTTGTACTTCTTGCTCCACCCGCCGCGCACGTGCGGCGTCAGCGGGAAGCTGGGGTAGGGCTTCTGCGGCTTGCTCATTGGGGCTCCCGGTTGTGCAAAACGGTTGTGCGCTCCGGGAATCATGCGAATCATTCAGCAAATCGCAAGGGTGCCCGCCGCTTCATAAGCCCCGGGTCACAGGTTCGAGTCCTGTCGGTGCTACTTAAGAGGGGATCAGAACTTACGGCACGCGGCCACGCCGCAAACCGGAGTTCAGGGGCGTTCCAAAACTCTCGCAAAAACGGTACTTCTGGCGCTGCCCGGTTGTGCGCACACCGGCTCGGCGAAGGGGGTGGCCTTTGACGCCCCCCCTCACGATCGAGGCGATCCGTCGCCTCCCCAGTGTCCGCATGGCCGCAATCGTGGACGGTCGGACCCGCGCGGCAAGGTCCCCACGTGGGATTATCGACCCATACGCGAGCGCGGGCCTCTGGATCTACTTCATCCAAAGCGGCGCCGACGGCGCTATCAAGATCGGGTACACGGAGGGTTCGCCGTACCGGCGGATGAAGTCCATCCAGTGCAACTCGCCGCAACCCCTGCGGCTGTTGGGGACGAAGACCGCCGAGAGCAAAGCCGCGCTCCTGTCCGCCGAGAAGCGGCTGCACGTCGCCTTCGCCACGCATCACATCCATGGCGAATGGTTCCACCCCGCCCCGGAACTGCTCGATTACATCGCTTCGGACGAAGTGGATCCGCCGATCAATTGGGCGGGTCTCACGGCCGGCGTGGATGCCATGAGCGCGACGTCGCGCGAGTGGCTGATCGAAGCGCTCCTCTGCATGAGTGCGCTTGACCGTGCGGCTCGCATCGACGAGCAGGCCACGCGGATGCGGATCGGGGGTGCCGCATGCTGACCCCACCCCCCGCCCGCGGCGAGCGCGGGCACGCCCGTGTGTCCCTCCCGCTCATCAACATCCACCGCCACGGGGACATCGAGCAGACCTGCCGGAGCATCAGTCTCCGTGAAGCCATCTGCATCGCCAACCGCGAGGCCGATCGTCAGTGGTCGTGCGAAGAGTGCGAGCACTGCGGGCACGAGTCGGACGGCGGCGAGCCGGAATACGCGGTCCGCTGGATCGTGTGCCACAAGTTCCCCCGCTACCACCACCTCAAGGGCTTCCCATTCAAGAAGGCGCCGGCCCGGTGCTTCCAACTCGACTACTTCGCGTCGGCGTACGCCGCCGCCGACGATTGGGAGGACGAATCTCGGACGAACGAAGTGCTGGCCGTGTGGCGGCAAACGGATCGTTACGGCCGCTACGTTCCTTCTTCATCCCCCTCCCCCGCCCCCACCGCGCACCCCTCGGCGCATGTTCGCACGCCGCCGCCCTTGGGGGCAAATATAACGGCGGGCGATTCTTCAACAGACCTTTTGCCGAACGGGGAGGCCCGATGAAGCTCCGCAACCACAGTTCTTGCGACGGATGCCGTGGTCTTTGCGCCGGGAACAGCGGCAGCCCCGACCGCTGCACGCTTGGCTACCGGCAGCGAAGCTTCGCGGTCACGGTCCTCGGAATTCCGTTGCAACTTCCGATTCCCGCCGAGCCGTGCCCCAAACCGCGCACCCTTCGCCAGTTCGTGACCGCAACGCGAAAGGCCGGTGCCCGATGAGCGTCCTCTGTCTCCAACGAAGCCCCGGCCAATCCATCCTCATCGGCCGCCGCGACGAGGTGGTCTACGCCGAGCGTGACGGCGCCGGCGTCCTGATCGACCACCGCACGGCGGACGGGACCACGCGGCGGCACTGGCTCGCCGTCGGCGGTTCGGTGCGGTGCGGGCCGGCGGTCGTGATTCTTCGGGAGTTCACGACGGCGCGGGCGGTGCGGATCGCGGTGGACTCGCCGCGGGAGGTCCGGGTGGATCGGGCGGAACTGCGGAGGGTGGCGTGAAGCCTTACTACGAACAGGACGGGATCACGCTGTACCACGGGGACAACTGCGACGTGATGGCGGCCATGCCGCGCGAGTCGGTCGATCTCGTCGTCACCTCCCCCCCTTACGACGACCTGCGCACATACGGCGGGCACTCG
This sequence comes from Tepidisphaeraceae bacterium, assembly GCA_035627895.1. Lineage (GTDB taxonomy): Bacteria > Planctomycetota > Phycisphaerae > Tepidisphaerales > Tepidisphaeraceae > DASPKW01. The sequence continues at coordinate 4,271 of DASPKW010000103.1, forward strand.
TGGGACTTCTACGGCGTGGCGTGGAACCTCAAGCGGCTGCTGAAGCCCGGCGGTGTGATCGTGTGGGTGGTGGCGGACGCAACCATCGACGGTTCCGAGACGGGGAGCAGCATGGAGCAGGCGCTGCACTTCAAGCGGCTCGGGCTGAACCTGCACGACACGATGATCTATCAGGTGCCGGGGACGGGTGCGAAGGGGAGCAATTTGGCCTACTGGCAATCGTGGGAGTTCATGTTCGTGTTGTCCAAAGGGCGGCCGACGGCGGTGAACCGACTGACCAAGCCAACGAGGACGGCGGGAAGAAGGAAGTCGAGCAGCCCGCACGCGAACGCGCTAGGCAGTCGGTCATTCAACAGGGAAGTGATAACCGGAGACGTCTGCGTGCGCGGAAACGTTTGGGAGTACCACGCCGGGAAGAACGCAGAATACACCGCCGGGACGTTCAATGGGCACCCGGCACCATTCCCGTCGGAGTTAGCCCAAGACCACATCCTGAGTTGGAGCAACCCCGGCGACACGGTGCTGGACCCGTTCAGCGGGAGTGGGACGACGTTGAAGATGGCGCGGGAATGCGGGCGGATCGGCGTGGGGATCGAGGTCAATCAAGAGTATTGCGATATCGCGGTGAAGCGGCTCGCGCAGCGCGTGCTGTTCGGGGGTGCGGCGTGAAGATCATCGACTTTAACGGCTATCCCAATGGATATGTCAAAGGCCACGGCCCGGCCTGCACCCCCGGCGCGCGATGCGCCTGCGGAGCCGCCGCCGTCCTTCAGTGTCAGGGATGCGGGTCCGACGAGTGCATCCCGTGCTTCAACCGCAACAAACATCCCCGGTCGTTCCGGGTCGAGGTGGACGGGCCGTTCCCGTTCGCGAACCACAAGGAAGGAAGTGCGGCGTGAGCACAACGGCAACAGCAGTACGCGAGCGGCCGATCCTGTTCAGCGGCGAGATGGTCCGCGCGATCCTCGCCGGGCGAAAGACGCAGACGCGGCGGATCGTGAAGCCGCAGCCGTTCCCGGCCGATCGAGGCCCGGGCGCACTCATCCCGACACACGAGGGCGACTGGATCTGGCCGTATCCGGGCGGCGGGCCATCGTTCAGGGTGAGTTGCAAGCCGAACGGGCCGGACGGATGGAACGAGTTCTGCCCCTACGGCCGCGTCGGCGACCGGCTGTGGGTGCGGGAGAAGTTCACGCTGCCGCCGGGCGAAAAAACATCGAAGTGGACGCAGCGTGCGCAGGACGGAGTCAACTACGCCGCCAACGGCGACTTCTACGACGACGGCCGGATCGTTCGTTCCTCCATCCACATGCCCCGCTGGGCGTCCCGCCTCACGCTGGAGGTGACCGACGTGCGCGTGCAGCGGGTGCGGGAGATCAGCGAGGGCGACGCGATCGCGGAGGGGATGAAGTTCCTCGGGGGCATGGCAGACAACTACGACGAGGCACCGTGGGCCGACCCCGGCGATCCTGCCGAGTTCGCGTGGCGGTGGGCACGCGGCGCGTTTGCGGCGGCATGGAAGCGGATCAACGGCGACGGCTCGTGGGAGAGCAACCCGTTTGTATGGGCAATCACGTTCAAGCGGGTGGACCAATGACGCCCCCGCGTGACCAACCCCCGCCGCCCCCGCCCCGCAAGACCTGGGAGCAGGCGTGCGCCGACCTCGCGGAGATCGTGCGGATACGGGATGAACTGAAGTGCGGGATGGACATCGCTTGTTGGAATTGGCGGCAGGAACAGGAACGGGAGGCAGGGCATGACAAGTGACATCGACACGCTAGCCGTCATCCGCGCCGAGGAGGTGCGGGGCGTCGGCGAGACGCTGTGGGACTTCCGCGCGACCGTGAACGAACGGCTCGTCGCGGTGCGGAAGGAAGTGCCGGCGGCGCGGTTGCTCGACACGCTGCGGGAGCTGGTGACGCGGTGCGGGGGGAGCGTGTACGTGGAGATTCAACGACTAAGGGAGGTTTGACATGGCTGGGTTCAAGAAGGCGAAGGCGGAACAGGCGGCATTGAAGATGGGGCTGTACGGTCCGCCCGGCAAGGGCAAGACCCTGTCGGCGCTGCTGATCGCCGAGGGGCTGGCGAAGATCAGCGGAAAGCGGGTCGCGTACGTGGACACGGAGCGCGGGACGGACTTCTACTGCAAGGCCGTTCCCGAGCGGAAGGTGCACCCCGAGGCGTTCGACTTCGACGCGATCTACACGCGTTCGCTGACGGACATCATCCGCGACGTGAAGTCGCTGCGGGCCGAGGACTACGGCGTCGTCATCATCGACAGCATCACCCACGTTTGGGAGGCCGCCCGCGCCGCCTACTCCGGCCGGGAGACGTCGGCCGGGTCGATCCCGTTCCACGCGTGGGCGAAGATCAAGAAGCCATACAAGGAGCTGATCGCCCACCTGCTCTCGTGCCCGATGCACGTCATCATCTGCGGCCGCCAGGGCAACGAGTTCGACACGGACGAGGGCGGGGAGACGAAGAAGGTCGGCGTGAAGATGAAGGCCGAGGGGGAGACGGCGTACGAGCCGCACATCCTCATCCGCATGGAGGAGGTGCGCGGCGACGCGGGCAGCGCGATCCTCGCGGTCGTGGAGAAGGACCGCACCGGCATCATCGCCGGCAAGACGATCCAGCTTTGGCCGTCGAAGAACCTGACGCAGACGTTCGACTCGCTCGTCAAGCCGATGCTCCCGCTGCTCGGCGGGACGCAGGCGAAGATCGAGACGGAGGAGGAGACGGGCACGAAGGACGCCGAGCAGTTGGCGGCGGAGGAGCAGGCCCGGATCAAGCGCAGCGAGGAACTGCTGGAGGGGTTCAAGCGGGACATCTACGCGACGCGGACGGCCGACGACCTCAAGGCGTTGGGCAAGCGCATCACGCCGGAGATCAAGAAGCAGATGATGCCGGCCGACGTGGCGGAGCTGCGGAACATCTACACGGCCGAGGAACAGCGCATGACCGGCAAGGCGCCGGCGCGGAACTTCACGGAGGCGGACATCCCGCACTGACCCCTCCGGCGTGAACCCATAAGGAGCAACTGATGGCGAAGGCAAAGATTACCCGTGGCGAATACCTGCAACTGCTCGGCCTGCTGATCTTGGCCCGGCAAAACGAGGAGCAATCCCGACGGACCATCGACGCGATCGGCGAGTTGATCGGCGAGGCGGACCCGCGGTCCGGCCACGTTGGCGACACCTGCTACGGATTGGTGGGCGACGTCGAGATGGCGGCCAAGGGGCTGATGTCCCGGCTGGGTGTGCAGGTGGAAGGCGGGGGCCAATGAAGGCCAACCCCCCCAAGCCCAAGCCCCGCAAGCCGAAGCCGGCCGCGCGCCGGGTGGTCGAGTACGTCGACCACGGATTCGCCGGCAGCGATACGACGGGCTATTCGAAGTTCGTCGCCCGCGGCGCGAGCGTTGTTAGATTCCACGGCTGCTCGTTCTCCGGCGGGCTCTGGATCGACGTCGACCCCGGAACGACGGTCGAGATCATCGAGTGCACGTTCGCCGACCTGCGGTTCCCCCGCGGCGGCACCGGCCACGCGATCATCATCAACGGCCTGCTCGGCAGCGACCCCCGCGATTGCGTGATCCGGCTGAAGATCAAGGGCAACCGGATCGTCTGCGGCGAGGGCAGCAACGTCGAGGACGCGATCAGCCTGTGCAGCGTGCAGGGCACGGCGAAGGACCGGCTGCTCGTCGTTGACAACGTCATCGCCGGCCACCTCGACAACGGCGGCGGGCGCGAGACAGCGATCTGTATCGACCGCAACGTCGCGTGGTTCAAGGTCATGCGGAACACGATCGACGTCGTCAGCCGCAACGTCGCGATCAACTCGGCCGGCGGGAGCCACGGCGTCATCGCCAGCAACGAGATCAGCGGCGGTGGCGTCGGCAGCGCGATCAACGCTTACAACCACTACGGGCGGTTCGGGGACACGGTCGAGGACGTGAAGGTGCGGGCGAACCGCGTGGCCGGCGCGTGGGCCGGTGACGTGTGGGTGGACCTGTCGGCGGTGCCGGCGAACTCGGAAGGGTGAACTAGCAAACAGGAGCGAGCAATGAGAATCCCGAAGGGACTGTTGAGCGTGGGCGCGGTGGCCGCGAAAGACGTCGGCAACCGCTACCAGATGCACGGCGTCATGGTGCGGCGCAAGGGCGACAAGATCGAGGTGGCCGCGACGAACGGCAAGTCGGCGCTTGTAGTGGAAGCCCCCGACGCCGTGTCGTCTCCGCTGCCCGGCTTCGAGGACGCCGAGAAGCGGATCGAGAACTTCAAGACGATCCTCCCGGCGCAGGTCGCGATACGTGCCGACAAGGCCGCGCCGAAGAGCAAGCGGGGCAAGAGCCCGCAGCCGCTGGAGGGCGTGCTGTTGAACGAGGCGACGGCAAACGGGACGGTCGAACTGGTGGCATACGACCACTTCGCGGCGCTGACGCAGACGACGCGCGTCGGGGCGATCAACACCACGTTCCCGCCGATCGAACAGGTCATCCCGAGTCACGAGATCGTCAAGGACGAAGCCCCGCCCGCCGGCGGGAAACCGACGCCGCTGCGCGCTGTCAGGGTGCGGCTTAACCCGCGACTGCTCTCGGAACTGATGGCCGCGATGGCGTCGGCGGTGCCCGACCCGGACGACCAGCGCGGCGTGACGCTGGAGGTGCCGCTGGTGCCGAACCGCCCGGTGAAGCTTGAGCGCAAGTGCGGCGACCGGAAAGCGACCGGAGTGCTGATGCCGCTGGTGGCCGTCGATGACTGACCCGCCCGCGACGACGGCGGACGGGCGAATGACGAATGACGAATGACGAATGACGAATGACGAATGACGAATGACGGAAGGATGGTGCGACGTGAGGAATCCGACGGCGAAAGAGCGGGCGAGGGAAGCGGTGTACGCAC
>DASPKW010000104.1:0-63781 GCA_035627895.1 Tepidisphaeraceae bacterium
GCCGGCTTCGCGCTCGGCTGCGGGGCCGTCACGGTCGACGTCGCGTACGCAATCCTCGCGAGCGTCGCGTCCGTGCGCATCATGGAATTCGCGGGCGTACGAACCGTCATCGGCATCGCGGGGGGCCTGTTCCTCGGGTACCTGGCGTTCCTCTGCTTCCGCGGGGCGATGAAAGCAGGACCGCGCGAAGGGACTTCAGATCCGGAGCGGCGCTTCGGGCGGAGCCCGTGCGACTCTGCCCCGGCCTTTTCTGATCAGAGCGAAACGACTCGCGCGATCGAAACACCGCAACCGACCGCGCCGTCCTTACCGACCACCGCCGCTGTCCCCAACCCACGACTCCGGGGCCATTACGTCCACGGACTGGCCATGACCGCCCTCAACCCGTTGACGCTGGTCTTCTGGTTCGTCGGCGTGCCCGGGGCCGTCGCCCGGCTCACCGAAAACGCCCGCGCCGACCTCCCGATCGTCGCGGCGGGCGTGTTCCTCGGGGCCCTCGGGTGGGTCTGCTTCTTCACCTGGCTGATCGGCCACCTCGGGCGGTTCGGCCGCGAGCGCTGGCTCAAGTGGGTCGACCTGGCCGGGGGCACCGTGCTCCTGGCATTTGCGATCGGGGCGATTTGGCGCGTTTTACACGACGCCCTATGATCGCGGCCCTTACGGATGAGCCGCATCGATAATTGCGGGATACTCGAATCGCCTCGGAAGGCCCGCGGAACTCGTTTCGTGGGTCTACGACAACTACCAAGCGATCTCAGGGAACGAGGAACGTGATGATCAATCGTCGTGCATCGACCGGTCGGAATCGTCGTGTGGCCCGCGCGGCCCGGCTCGTGGCCGCCGCCGCCGCCGGCGCGGCCCTGAGCCTCGGGGGGTGCGGCCTGAAGGAAGAGCCGATCTTCGACCCCACGGCGATGGCGCGCCCGTACCGCGACCAGGCCGCCGGCACCGTCACGCGCCCGCTCGAGCCCCTCCCGTCCGAGTTGAACCGCGAATACCTCGACCGCCGCGACGGCGCGCCCCCCGCCCCCGGCGGCGCGGCGCCCGGCGCGGGCGTCGGCGGCATCGGCTCGGCCACCCGCCCCGTCACGCTCCTCAAGACCACCCAGGAAAAGCTCGGCACCGTCGCCCGCATGTCCCTGCGCGACCTCGTCCAGCTCGCCGCAATCAACAGCCTCGACGTCAAGGTCGCCGGCTACCAGCCCGCGATCGACGAGGCCCGCGTGACCGAGGCCGAGGCCAACTTCGACCCCGTCTTCTTCGGCAACGTCACCGCCGCCAGCCAGTGGATCCTCCAGCCGTCGCTCAGCAACATCAGCGCGTTCGGCGAGACCCGCTTCGACTCCGTCCAGGCCGCCGCCGGCCTCCGCCAGCGCCTCCCGAGCGGCGGCGAGGTCCAACTCGGGTACACGTGGAACCGCGCCTACCGCACGCTCGGCATCGGCCAGCAGGACCTGGTCAACCCCAGCCACGAGTCGAACCTCGTGCTCCAGGTCACCCAGCCGCTGCTCCGCAACTTCGGGGCCGCCGTCAACCGCGCCCGCATCGACGTCGCCCGCAACACGCAACGCGTCAGCCTGCTCGACTTCCGCATCGCCCTCGAGCGCACGCTCGCCGAGATCGAGGAGGCCTACTGGCAGCTCTACGCCGCCGAGCGCGAGCTGGTCGTGCAGGAGCGCCTGTTCGAGACCGCCGCCGAGACGTCGCGCCTGCTCCAGGCCCGCCTCGGCCGCGCCGAGGGCGTCACCCGCGTCCCCGTCGCCCAGGCCAACGCCGCCCTCCGCCAGCGCGAGGTGTCGCTCGTCGCCCTGCGGACCCGCGTCAAGCAGTTGTCGGACGAGATCAAGGTCCGCGTCAACGACCCCGACCTGTCGATCACCCGCGCGGTGACCATCCTCCCCGCCGACGCCCCGCTCAGCACGCCCCTCCAGTTCGACCTCGTCGAGCAGCTCGACACCGCCCTCCAGAACCGGGCCGAGCTCGCCCAGCAGCGGATCCGCATCGACTCCGCCCGCATCGTCCAGGAGGCCGCCAAGAACAACCTGCTCCCGACCCTGAACCTGGTCATGTCCGTCGGCCTCCAGGGCGCCGACGACGGGTGGTGGAGCTCGGTCGAGCGGAACGCGAGCGCCGAGTTCCCGCAGTACTCGTTCGGCCTCCAGCTCGAGGTCCCCCTCGGCAACCGCGAGGCCCGCGCCATCTGGGTGCGCACCCGGCTGCAGCGCCAGCAGGCGCTCGACCAGTACCGCCTGCAGATCGAGCGCGTCGCCAAGGAGGTGCGGGACGCCCACAACCAGCTGACCGACGGCTGGGAGCGCATCCGCCTGACCACCCAGTCCGTCCTCGCCGCCCGCGACGCCCTCGAGGCCCAGCAGGTGCCGATCAACGCCGGCGCCGTCAAGCTCGACCCCGACGTGATCAACCGCCTGCTCCAGCAGCAGGAGGTCCTCGCGATCGCCGCCCGCGAGGAGGCCCGCGCCGTCGCCGACTACAACATCGCCATCGCCCAGCTGGAACGCGCCAAGGGCACGATCCTCAAGTACGACAACGTCATCATGGCCGAGGACCCGCTCACCCAGCGCGGGCCCAAGCTGTACGGGTCGAACCCGGACGCGTGGAAATGATCGCGGAATGAGCAAGGGGGCAGGGGTGCACGGGAGCATGGGGGGCGGAGGAGGTCGACATGATCCGGTCGTTCAAGGAATTGGACGTCTGGAGGAATGCCATGGCCGCGGCCATGGAGATCTTTCGCCAGAGCAAACGGTTCCCCGGCGAGGAGCGCTTCAGCCTGACCGATCAGATCCGGCGCTCCTCGCGCTCCGTCGCCGCCCAGCTTTCCGAAGCGTGGCGAAAGCGCCGCTACGTGGCCGCCTTCGTCGCCAAGCTGACCGACGCCGAAGGCGAAGCCGCGGAAACCCAGACCTGGATCCTCTTCGCGCGCTCGTGCGGTTACTGGGATCAGGAACTGGCCGACGATCTCGACCAGCGCTATGAAGTGATCCAGAAGCAACTCGTTCGAATGGTCGAAACCGCCGACGACTGGTGTTCCGGCGTCGCCCCCACCCGCCCCCCACCTCGCCGCCCGTAACCAACCTCCCCAGCTCCCCTGCCCCCCTGCCCCCCTGCTCCCCTGCTCCCCTGCTCCCCTGCTCCCGCTTATACTCCTCACCGTGCTAACGCTCCTAGTCCTCCAAGGGCCGGACAAAGGCCGCCGCTTCGAGCTCCCCGACGCCCTCGCCGTCATCGGGCGCGAGTCGCGCCAGCTCCCGATCACCGACAACACCGTCTCCCGCCGCCACTGCGAGCTCCACCCCGACGAGGACGGCTCCTGGATCCTCAAGGACCTCGGCTCCGCCAACGGCACCTGGATCAACGGCCAGCGCATCGAGCGCACCGCCCCGCTCAAGCTCGGCGACCAGATCCGCGTCGGGCGCACCATCCTCGTCTTCGGCGCCCAGCCCGGCGTGTCGCGCGGGCGGGCCAATGACGTTCGCATCGCCGGCGTCGACGCGGTCGACGCCTCGATCGTCCACACCGTCCCGTCCAACGAGGACTCGATGGTGCTCGCGGTGCCCGAGCCCGCCGCGGCCGCGATGGGCAACCTCAAGCTGCTCTACCAGCTCAACGCGTCGCTCGGCTCCAGCTTCGACGCGGACCAGATCTTCGAAGTGGTGATGGACCTCGTCTTCGAGCACGTCCGCGCCGACCGGGGCATCATCCTCGCGCTCGACCCGCGCCGGAACGAGCTCATTCCGAAGGTCGTCCGCACGCGCGAGGAGGCCACGCGCAAGGGCGCCGCCACCGGCCCCGGCGAGAGCCAGAAGGTCAAGCCGCACGAGAAGATCCACGCCAGCCGGACGATCATCAACTACGTGATCGAGAAGGGCGAGGGCGTGCTCTCGTCCAACGCGATGAGCGACGCCCGCTTCTCCAAGGGCAAGTCCGTCCACAACCTGGGCATCCGCTCGGCTTTGTGCGTCCCGGTCAAGTGCCGCCGGGTCGACGGCAAGGATGGCGACGACTGCCTCGGCGTGATCTACATCGACTCGTCGGTGAAGAACTACACCTACTCGCCCGACCAGCTGCGCCTGCTCACCGCGATCGGTCTGCAAGCCGGCCTGGCGATCCAGAACGCCAAGCTCTACCGCGCCGGCGTGCAGGCCGAGCGCCTGGCGGCCATCGGCGAGACGACCGCCGCCCTCTCCCACTCGATCAAGAACATTTTGCAGGCCCTCCGCGGCGGGGCGGACGTGGTCGAGATGGGGATCAAGAACACGAACATGTCCCAGCTCACCAAGGGCTGGCGGGTCGTCGACCGCAACCTCACCAAGATCTACAACCTCACGATCAACCTGCTCGCCTACTCGAAGGACCGCGAGCCGCAGGTGCAGATGGCCAACGTCAAGACGCTGATCGAGGAGTGCGTCGAACTCGTCGCCCCCGGCGCGACGGAGAAGGGCGTGATGGTCGTCGCCGACATCGAGCCGGGCATGCCCCCCGTCCCGCTCGACCCGGCCGGCATGCACACGGTCCTGATGAACCTCCTCTCCAACGCGCTCGACGCGATCACCCCCGGCGAGCCCGGCCTGATCCGCGTCGTCTGCCGGTACGAGGCCGACGACCGGCGGGCGATCATCGAGGTGATCGACAACGGCGGCGGCATCCCCGAGACGATGATGGCCCACATGTTCGAGCTGTTCCACTCGACCAAGGGCAACCGTGGAACGGGCCTCGGGCTCGCCGTCGCGCGCAAGATCGTCGAGGAACACGAGGGCACGATCGCCGTCCAGTCCAAACCTGGAGAGGGCACGACCTTCACGATCCGCCTCCCCGTCGAACACGTCGACCTCGCCGACCCGAGCCACACGCACGGCCCGGCGCGGTGATGGCGCGTAGGGTGGGTGTACTCGCCCACGTCTTCTAACCGTCCGTCGCGCAATCGATCCATTTCGTGGGCGAGTACACCCACCCTACGGCCCGATTTGTCAAACCACCCCCCGGCGCAGACGATGCCCCGCATGGCCCTCGCCCTCCTCGTCACGCTTGAATCAGACCTCCCCGCCCCCGCCGCGCAGGCCGCGTACGCCAAGGCCGGCACCGGCAAGGCCCTGGCCCGCGAGGCGGACCGGCTCGACACGGCCGCCCGGACGACCCGCGTGACCGCCCTGACGGCCCTAATCTCCGAGAGCCCGGCCGCCCTGGCGGCCCAGATGACCGAGCAGGGCTTCGACCCGACGAAGATGCGCCTCCCGCCCGAGCGCTGGTTCCCCGCCGCCGACGGCCTCACGACCGCCCGCGCCCTGATCGGGCACGTCGAGGCGCACATGAACGACTTCAAGCAGCCCAACCCGATCCTCCGCGATTTGCGCGCCGCCGAGGCCCTCCTGCTCGCCGCCGACGCGGCGGGGGTGAGGTTCCACTTCACGAAGGGGAACATCTAATCCCCCACGAGCGCGATTCGCGGCGCTCGGCGTTCACGTAGGGTGGGTGTACTCGCCCACGCCTTACGCACGCCGCCTCGCCGTCCCACGCCGAAGCTTCATGAGATAGGACCGCCCCGCGCAACACGTACGGCCGCCCCCGCCGCACGCCGGGACGCGGGTCGGACGTTCGAACGGGCCTCGCCGGGCGTGCGTCGGGGTCGTTCCGGTGGACGATGAAGCGTTCTTGCGCGAGGGCTTCTCAGTGGGGCGGACATTCTTGTCTGCCCTGCCGGTGTCGTCGGGTGCGCGGCGCGGTACGATCGCGCGGCGCATGACCGACCCTGCGTCCACCTCCGATGCCCCCTTGGACTACGCCCCCACTTCCCGGCGACGCGGGCTCCGGCTGGCGCTGCGGCTTTGGCCGGTCTGGCTGCTCGGGGTCGTCGCCGGCGTCGGCGTCGCTTACGGCCCGGGCGCGTGGCGGCACTGCAAGCTGATGCGCCTCCAGGCGGCGTGCATGACGGCGCAAATGCCGCAAGACCGACCGGCCGAGGAGACCGATCCGGCGGCGGCCTCGGCCCTGCTCGCGGCGTGGCCAGCCGAGTACCGTACCGGTATGAACGGCTCGGCCGCGCGGGTCGACCCGCGGTGGGCGGCACTTTCGGCCGAGCTGGGCATGCCGCCCTGGCCGTCGGGCCCCGCGCCGTCGTCGACCGCGTTCTGCCACGAGCGCCACACGCCCGACGGGCGGCGGCGACTGCTCGTGGTCGAGGGCTTTGGCGCGGTCACTGTGATCGAACCGGGCAGGTGGGCCGGGGCTGACCCGCGGGTGCTCTGGCGGGCGCACGCCGACGGTTGGGGGACAGCCTACGCGGCGTGCCATCCGGCCTTCGGCGAGACCGGCCCGACCCGCGTCATGGGCGGCTCGCCCGACCCGGCCGACCCGTCGCGGCTCACAGTGCGGTTCATTATGAGCGGGGTCTCCGGGACGTTCGAGTTTCGGCTTACGGATCAGAACGCGGTCGCGATACGTCTGCTCGACCCTGGCGGCTTCGACGCTCGGGCTTTGACGGCGAGGCTGGCCGCACAGGCCGCACGAGAACGTGCGGCGACCCGCCCCGCCGTGCCCGAGGGCGGACCGGTCCGCCGTTAACGCGGCGCGATCACCCAATTCGATCGCGCGACGCCTCCATCGCGTCGCCCGATTCCTCCATTCCGCGGCGCGACGCCTCCGTCGCGTCACCCAACTCCCCCATTCCGCGGCGCAACTCCCCCAGTGCGCCACGCGATTCCTCCATTGCGTGGCGCGACTCTTCCATCGCGTCAGGCGATTCCTCCATTCGGTGGCGCAAGTCCTCCAGCGGGTCACGCGATTCCTCCATTCCGTGGCGCGATTCCCCCAGCGGGTGGCCCGACGGAGGAGTTGCGCGGGGTCATCGCCCCGTCGCGCGGGACATTATCTGAAAATTCCCATGAATCCGATCGTGCGGATGAAGTCATGTTGCTGCCGCGTCGATGGAATGGGCAACGCGGCGCGCGGATCGACGAATCGATCTGCTTGCGACCGCGAGCTTCGAACCCCGGAGGCGGCCGATGGCCATCCCAACGGTTGACGCCCTGCTCCTCGACTGGTCGACGAACGCGAACACGCGCCTGACCAGCGCGCCGGCGACTTATGGGACTACGGCGTCGGTCGCCACCGCCTATAACGCCGTCCACGCGGCGTTCGCCACGGCCTACGAGAATCTCGTCGCGGCGCGCAGCTCGGGCGTCCGCTCCGAACCGCTCACGGCCATCAAGTCGGCGGCGAAATTCGCCCTCCTGAATTTTGCACGGCCCCTGTACAAGCAGATCCAGGCGAACACCGCGGTGACCGCGGCCGCCAAGATCGAGCTCGGCGTCGTGGTGCCGAACACCGAGCCGACCCCGTGGCCGCCCCCGGGCGTCGCCCCCGAGCTGACGGTCGTCTCCATCAACGGCCGCAGCGTCCGCGTCCGCATGTCGGACCCGGCCCACCCGACCCGCAAGCGCCTCCCGCTCGGCGTCGACGGCGCGACCGTCCTGAGCTACGTCGGGCCCGTCGCCCCGACGATCGTCCCCGGCCCGTACAAGTACGAGGGCAGCACGGCCCGTTCGACGTTCGACGTCCTTTTTCCCGACGACGTCGCCCCCGGCACGCAGATCTGGCTCGTCGCGTTCTTCTTCAACGAGCGAAAACAGAACGGCCCGGCCTGCGCCCCCGTCGGCGCCCTGATCAACTACGGCGGCACGATCCCGATGGCGGCGTAGCCGGCGGAAAGACGAATACGCCACAGAGCCACGGAGACACAGAGAACAGAAGTCAGCCACAGACGGGCACGGATGGACACGGATGAGTCTTCTCTCATCTGTGCCCGTCCGTGCGAATCTGTGGCTGATTCTCCTTTGTCCTCTCTGTGGCTCTGTGCCCCTGTGGCGTATTCAGTTCGCCGGCTTGCGCGGCGCGAACAGCGGGAACTCGGGCGACTCCGTCCGCGCGTCCTTCATGACCTGCTCGATCCGCCGCACCAGGTCCGGATTCTCCTTCGCCACGTCGCGCGACTCGGCGACGTCCGACTTCAAGTTGTACAGTTCGACGGGCGCGTTGGCGTTCTTCCGCAGCCCGGTCCGCACGCCCTTCCAGTCGCCCAGCCGCACCGCCTGGTTGCCGCCGTAGCCGCCCTGCTCCCAGTAAAGGTACTCGTGCGGCCGCTGCCCCCGCTGCCCATTCGCCTCACCGGGCCCCCGCTCGCCGATCCCCAGCAACGTCGGCACGAAGCTCACGCCGTCCGTCCCCACCGGCCTGCCCGGCTCCGCACCCGACAGCTCCGCGAGCGTCGGCAAGACGTCCCAGAACGCCCCGACGAAGTCGCTCGTCTTGCCGGCCGCGATCCTGCCTGGCCACCGTGCGATGAACGGCACCCGAATCCCCCCCTCGTACACCGACCCCTTCAACCCGCGCAGCGGCCCCGCGCTCTCGAAGAACTTCACGTCGAGGGCCGGCAAGTGCGTCGGGCCGTTGTCGCTCGAGAAGACCACGAGCGTGTGCTCGTCGATCTGCTTCTCCTTCAGCAGCCCCATCAGCGCCCCGATGTCCCGGTCCATGCGCGAGACCATCCCCGCGTACGCCGCCCGCGGCGTCGGCTGCGGGCGGTAGTTGTCGCTCTTCGGCGGCGCGGGCGGGTCGGCCCACCCGAGAGCCTTGTACGGCGCCATCGAGTCCTCGGGCACGTCCAGATCGAAGTGCGGCACCGTGTACGCCAGGTACAAAAAGAACGGCCTCTCGTCCCCCGCCCACTTTGTCACGAGCTCCAGCGCCTCGCGCGTCATGAGGTCGTGCGAGTACGGCGCCCCCCGCGCGCCGCCCGCGTTCTGCGGCAGCGCCACCTTGTCCGAATTCCGCCACAAATACTCCGGGTAAAACCGGTGCGCCATCGACTGGCACAAATACCCGAAGAAGTGATCGAAGCCGTGCCGCCCCGGCTCGCCCACCGACCCCGGCCCGCCCAGCCCCCACTTCCCCACGCACGCCGTCCGATACCCCGCCCCCCGCAGCACGTCCGCCACCGTCGTCTCCCCCTCCCGCAGCGGCCACTGCCCCTCCGGCGGCGTCGCCCGATTGTCGCGGATGTACGCGTGCCCCATGTGCCGCCCCGTCAGCAGCGCGCACCGGGATGATGCGCACACCGGGCTCCCCGAGTAAAACTGCGTGAACCGCATCCCCTCCGCCGCCAGTTGATCGATGTGCGGCGTCTTGACCTTCTTCTGCCCGTAACACCCCACGTCCCCGTACCCCAGGTCGTCGGCGAGGATAAAGATCACGTTCGGCCGCCGCGCGTCCGCCGCCGAACTGCCCAACGCCCCGATCGCCAGCACCGCCAGAACGATTCGCCGGAGGTTCATGCCGGTGTATACCGCGCGGGCCCTTCTTGCGTGGCATGGGTACCGCGACAGCGATACCCGTGTCGAGCCCGACAAAGTGTTTCACGAATGAACACGAATTGCTCGCATTTCATTCGTGATGATTCGTGATCATTCGTGAAAACTCTTTGCCCGCCGAGCGCGCGGCGACGTCCCCGCGATACAATCCCTCCACCCCACCCGGAGACCCCGCCCATGCGCCTCCTCGCGATCCTCACCCTCCTCCCTCTCCTCGCGCACGCGACTGCTCCGACCACCCGCCCCGCCGTCCCCTACCCCACCGCCCACACCGCCCCCCTCGACGCCACCGACAAGCTCCTCGACGCCACCGACACCCACACCCTCCACCGCGTCGAGTTCAACGGCGTCCGCCCCGGCTCCCGCGTCCCCGCCAACCTCTACGTCCCCAAGAACGCGGCACTGAAACCTCCCTACCCCGCCGTGCTCCTCCAATACGGGTCCGGCGGCAACAAGAACACCAACTACATCGTCATGATCGGCAAGCTCGCCGTCGCGCGCGGCTTCGTCGTGCTCACCATCGACGCCCCCAATCGCGGCGAGCGCAAACACAAAGACCCCCGCCTCTCCTTCCTCGACGCCAACTTTTTGCAGTACCTGGGCGACTACTCCCGCGCCGCCGACTACCTCTGCGCCCGCCCCGACGTCGACCCCAAGCGCCTCGCCTACGTCGGCATCTCCTGGGGCGCGATCACCGGCGTCACCTACGCCGCCCACGACCCGCGCATCGCCGCCGTCGCCTCCCTCGTCGGCGGCGGCAACTTCGCCAACGTCATCCCCGGCGCCGTCCCCGAAGACCTCCGCAAGAAGACCGAGGCCTTCGACCCCTACTACAACGTCCAGTACATCGCCCCGCGCCCCCTGCTCCTGATCAACGTCACGAAGGACCAACTCGTCCCCAAGTTCATGGCCGAGTCCCTCCACAAGGCCGCCCCCGCGCACGCCAAAAAAATCTGGCTCGACGCCGACCACTTCTTCACCGGCGTCGACCGCGAGAAGACCTGCGCCGACGTCATCGACTGGGTCCGCGAAGCACTGACCCCGCCGCCCGCGAAGTAGAAGCCGTGCCCGAACGCCGCACGGGCCGGCGGTCGCTTGCGGCGTCGCGGCGCGCCCCAGACCCCGCGCCTCGAACCCCGACCCCTCAGTGCCCGTGCATCGCCAGCACCACGCGCACGAGCGGCTCGATCCGGTCCCGGTACTCGGGCGTCACCGCGTCCGACAGGATCCGCATGATCAGGTCGACCGCCGGGTCGGGCTCAGCCGCCGCGCCACCGAACGGGTCCGCCCCCGCGGCGACCCCCGGCGCCGGCATCCGCGCCGCCCGGGCCCGCGCCGTCGCGCCGCCGGCCGACTTCCGCGCCAGCCCGCCCCCCGGCCCGGTCCCGCGCACGCCCGCGCCGCCGCCGGCCCGGGCCGCCCCCCGCAGGTCCAGCGCGAACGACGCCCCGTTCCCGCGCTCGGCCAACTGCTCCAACGTCCGCGGCACCCGCGAGTCCGGCGACATCACGTAGAACCTAAACCCCCGCTCGACCGACTCGGCCACCACCGCGTCGATCCCCGCGACCTGCGCCGCCTCGACCTCCTCGTCCCCCACGATCACTATCGCCCGCGGGCTCTTGGCCGCCGTCGACCACCGGCTCACCTTCAGCGCGTCGCGGATCCCCTCGAGCACCAGCTCGTCCCCGCCCCCCTGCACCTTCGCCTGGGTCAGCGTCGACTTGAGCAGCGCGACGTCCCCCGTCAGCGGGATCGACTTGACCCCGAAACTCCCGCCCTTGCAGTCGAAGAACGTCAGCCCGATCCGCGGCTCGCGCGCGATCACGCCCAGCGCCTGCATGATCGCCCCCACCTCGTCCCCCATCCACTTCAGCGCCGACCCCATCGACCCGCTCACGTCGATCGCGAACGCGACGTCGAACGACTTGATGTCCGGCCGCCGCATCTCCAGCTCCGCCCGCCACCGCTTGTCGTACGGGTCTACCGCGGCCGCCGCCATCGGCGCGCCCAACATCCCCGGCGACAGGTCCCGCCACGGCTCGGCGCCGCCCATCGTCGTCTTGACCTTCCATCCCGCCTTCTCCCCCGCCCACCACTTCACGAACGCCGGCCCGCCGTCGTTCGGCCGCACCGGGCACCCGGCGTGCTCCAGCACGTACGCCGCCCGCAGCGCGTCCCCCTCCACGCGCAACCGCCGGATCATGTCGTCCACGATTTCCGGCGCCCGCCACTCGGCCACCGCCTTGCCCAGTTCTTCGAGCACCCGCAAATCGGCGTCCGTCCGCGCCGCCGTCGACACGAAGAGCCCCGCGAACACGGCCCGTGCCTGCGGGCTCGGCAGCGACGAGCGCAAAAGCGACGCCACGCCCACGCGCAGCTCGCCCTTGAACGTTCCCTTCCCCGCCAGCTCCCACGTCGCATGGACCCACTTCGACTGCTGCTCGGCGTCCAAAAGCGCCGCCCGCGACCGCAGCGCCTCCCACGCCAGCACCCGCACGACCGGGTGCGCATCCTTCCGCACCACCTCGATCAGCGTCTTGGTGACCGACTCGGTCGGAAACCTCGACAAACTGATCACCGCCAGCCCGCGCGTCACCCAGTCCGAGCTCTTAAGAAAGCGCGCGTACTCGTCGTGGATGAACGCGAGGAACTTGAGCCGCATCGCCGCGACCTGCTCGGGCGTCTGGGCCGGGCGGGAGGTCGGGGCGGCTGCCGCCGGGGCGGTCGTGGCCGGCGCAGGGGGCGTCGCCACGGCGGGCGCTGGATCGGCCGCGCTCTTGCGCGCCAGCAACACGCCACCGACGACACCGACGACACCGGCGCACGCCAGCCACCACACCCGTTTTGATTGATTTCGCATGTGACCTTCCCGTCGGCTGACCCGCTACTTGTGGAACATCATAAATGCTCGGGACCACGTTCCTAGGGAATTCCGTTGGAATGCGGCGTGTCGACCGAGCGAACCGCCCCGTTTTGGCTACGACAGCGACAATCGGAGTACGGTGACCGACGCCGGCCCCAGCGCGAGGCGCAGCGGCGCCGGCAAGGTCGTCCGCTCGTGCCGCGGAGCGAGTTCCGTCGGCGCAACGAACGTGTTGTGGGCGTGCAAATCGTCGTGCGTGAGCGTCGACACGGACGACTCGTACGCCGTGCGCGGCCCCGCGCCGGCCAACGCGATCGACGCCTCCACCGAGTGGCGGGCGTGCGCGTTGGTAAGGGACAAGGTGAGTGCGCTCCCCTTCACCGACGCCGACCCTGCAAGCGTCGGGAACGATCGCTTCTCACCCCCCGCCACGTAAGACGTCACCGGCGACTCCACCTCGATCGGCACCCCGCGCGCCCCCTGGTGGTGCTTGTACATCTCGAACACGTGAAACGTCGGCGTCAGCACCAGCTTCTCCCCCTCCGTCAGGAACAGCGCCTGCAACACGTTCGCCGCCTGTGCGATGTTCGCCATGTGCACGATGTCCGCCCGCCGGTTCAGCGTGTCCAGCGTGATCGCCGCCACCAGTGCATCCCGCACCGTGTTCTGCTGCCACAACTGACTCGCCCCCGGCGTCGGCGGGTGCCACGTGCCCCACTCGTCCAGGACCAAATCGATCCGTCGCTCCGGATCGAACTCGTCCATCGCCGCCCGCTGGTCGGTCAGCAACTGATCCACGCCCGCCGCCCGGTGCAGCAACTCGTACCACTGGTCGACCGAATACTCCGTCGCCGTCCCCGCCGTGCCACAGTAGTAGTGCGCCCCCAGCGCGTGAATCCGGCAGTTGAACCGCTTGTCCGCCGTGCTGAGCTTCTTCAGAAACGCCCGCGTCCACTCCGGCTTGTTGCCGTCCGGCCCGCACGCGATCAAGTGCAACGGCGTCCCCCCGAAGTCCCGCAAGTACGTCGCGTACCTTCGATACTCCTTCGCGTAATCGCTCGGGCAGAAGTTCCCCCCGCACCCCCACGCCTCGTTCCCCACGCCCCAGTACTTCACGCCGAACGGCATCGGCGACCCGTTCGCCGCCCGCAGCTTCGCCAACGTCGAAGGCCGATCGAAATTACAATACTCGACCCAATCCCGCATTTCCGCGACCGTGCCCGACCCCAGATTCCCCGCCAGATACGGCTCCGCCCCGATCAGCCGGCACAGCGTGATGAACTCGTGCGTCCCGAACGCATTCGTCTCCAGCGAATTCCCCCACCACGTGTTCACCGTCACCGGCCGACGGTCGCGCGGACCCACGCCATCCCGCCAGTGATAATCGTCCGCGAAGCACCCGCCCGGCCAGCGCAGCACCGGCGGGTCGATCCGCCTGAACGCTTCGATCAGATCGGACCGCAGTCCGCCGATGTTCGGGATCGGCGAATCCTCGCCGACGTACAACCCGTCGTTCACGCACGCGCCGAGGTGTTCGGCGAAGTGGCCGTACAAGTTGCGGTTGATGACCGGACCGGGCCGATCGATGTGCAGGGTGACGCGGGCGGGCATGCGAGATGGTCGAGTTCGGACGAGTGAAAGACGAGTGAAGCGAGGACGGGTTCGGAGGTAGACTACCGAATGTCCCCCGCCTCGGGACTGGAGAATCCGCCATGCCCCGCCCATTGGAATACGAAGACATCGGCGGCCCGGGAAAGCACGGCCTCAGCGCGCTGGCGGTGGCCGTGTTCGCGCTGGGGTGCCTGTTCGTCCTGCCGATTCAAGTCTGGGCGGCGATGCGATTCGGCCTCGACGAGACGCCCGCGGAAGTCGTCGCCTTCGCGCCGCCCGCGGCCGTGATGGTAATGGCGCTCGGGACGATCGTCTGGCTCAGACGCCGGCCCAAGCTGGGCGGACTCGGATTTGCGGTGGCCGCATTCTGGCTCGGGCTCGGGGGCACGGTCACCGCGGGCATTCTCCTCAGCGGGGGATTATTCGCGGGGATGGGGGGATGAACCGCGGTGGGCAGCGCCCGCCTACACGGTCGGGACCGGCGTGACCGGCTCGCGCCCCGCCGGCGTCCACGTGATCCGCGGCGCCAGCGTCATCGCGATCACGAACAGCACGACCGCCGTCGCCGTCAGCAGCAGCCCCTGCAAGTGCGGCATGGTCGCGGCGACCAGCGTGACCGTTAGCGTAGCCACCGCCGGCAGCAGCACGCCCACCACCGTGTGGCGGAAACCCACGATCGTCAGCGCCCGCACCGCGATCACCGCCAGCACCAGCCCCGCCGACGCGAAGACCGCCCAGTTCAGCGAAACGAACTCCTGCGCGAAGTACATCAGCGGGTACGCCCCCGTGAACGCGCCCAACACCAGGATCAGCATCCACCGGTCGAACCGCGCCAGCTTGTGGGCGTGCGCGTACAGCCCGACGATCAGCCCGAACGCCACGACCGAGATCGGCCCGAGCCAGCGCAGCTCGCCCAGCCGGTCCAGCGGCGCGATGCCCAGCACGTCCAGCGCGATCGGCCGGCCGAACATCAGCCGCTTGTAGTCCCACGTGTAGACCGTCTTCCCCGCCGACCGCGCCAGCGCCGTCGGCTGGAGCGACAACTCCAGCATCCGCACGTCCGACCCGTTCGCCGTCAATTCGAGCTTGAACGCGTCGAGGATCCGCCCCGGCGGCGTCTGCAGTTCGTACAGGCCCTTGCCCATCGCCGAGTACGTGACGCGCACGGGCGACGGCGTCGCCGGGAGCTTGCCCGTCCACACCAGCATGGCCTCGCGGATCATCACCGCGTCGCTCGGCTCGCCGTTGACCGTCACGGTCAGGTCGGCCAGCGAGATGATCTGCGGCGGGAGCGGCAGGCGAATCTCGACGTTCGTTACCGGATCCGCGCCCGCCCCCGCCGGCGCGGCCGCCTCGATCTCCGCCGAAAACTTCGCCTCGTAAATCGACTCCGGCTCGGCCGTCCCGACCGACAGCCGCGGCGTCAGATCCACCTTCGCCGAGAACGACTTCACCGCCGCGAGCGGAATCGTCGGAACGGGTGCGCCGCCCTTCGCCTGCGGCGCATCCATCTCCCCGCCCACCGCCGGCGCCTGGTATCCCGCCGCCGACTGCAGCCGGCTCATCGCCGCCTGCTTCCGCGCCGAGCTCAGCGCCGGCAACAACAGGCTGATCACCGCGACCAGCACCGCCAGCACCACGAGCAGTTCGATCAACGTAAACGCACGGCGAGCGCGGGCAACCATGTCAGCCTCCTTGGCCGGGTGGACGCCAAATCGTTCGGCATGTCCACCCCCTTGGACGAGCCGCCCCCCGCGAAGTTGCGACACCGCACGCGCTCCGCCCATTCGGCACAACCGGTCCTGGACCGGCTCAACGCCGCCCCGCCGTCTCTAAGACGTCCCCATCTGGCCCGCCACTCGTGGCGAGAAACCCCTCGCCCGCGCACACCGACCATCGCCCACCAGGTGAGACGGCGCAGCCGTACCTGGTGTCACGATCAGACCACCGCGCCGCCCGCCGGCGACCGCGTTTCGTCACCGTGCGTTGCTCCGTCCCCCGTTCCCGGTTGCGCGTCCGCCGGTGTGCCGGCCTCACCCTCGACGCGCGCCACCGGCGCTCCGCCCGCGGGCTCCGCCGACTGCTCGATCAGCGCCGCCTCCCGCACCGCCAACTCGTGGATCACCACCTCGAACGCCGCCAACGTCACCGTCTCCCCAATCGCCCGCCCCGTCAGCCGGTCCGTCCCCCCCTCCGGCAACCGAATCTCCTGCTCCGCCTGCGACAAGTTCACCAGCCCGTACGCCGCGATCGACGTGTCCGGGTTCATCCGCGGGAACACCGCGACGTTCGGGCTGCCCTCCGCCATCGGCAGCACGCCCGCCGTCTCGCACAACCGTCGCACGAGCGCCATGTACGCCCCCTCGTCGGCCACCCGGCACCCCAGCGTGATGACGGTCCCCTGCCCGACCTTGTGAATCAGCGCCGCCGCATGACCGGCCCCGTACCCGCCGTGGTATCGCGCGATCACCTGCGCCGTCGTCGGATCGAACGCCTCGCACAACCCCTTCGGGTGCGTCGCCAACCCCTCGGCCTCCCCCTCGAACACGACCGACACGTCATTCTCCACACCCTGGGTCGGAAACCGAACCGCGCTCGTCGCCCCGATCAGTTCTTCCATCCCGCCCAGCGCGTGATCGGTGAACGCCGTGTAATCCGTCCCGCGCGTCGCGGTCAGCGGCCCGACCAACAGACAACCACCCTCCTCGACCCACTCCTTCAATCGCTCGAGCGTCTGCTTGTGCAGGATCGGCACCAGCGGCATCACCAGCACGTGGTACGGGCAGTAGTCCGCCGTCTGGTCGATCACGTCGCGCCAGTAATGCGCCCGGCCGATCGGCAGGTAAAACTCGTCACGCCAGATGGTTTCGTAATCGAAGCCTTCCTCGCCGGGGTCGGCGGTGAATGCCCAGGCGGACTCGTTCGACACGATCACGCCCACGCGCGCCTCGACCGGCGGGTGATCCACCAGCCACTTCCCGTGCTCCGCAAACGACTTAGCCAGATCCGCGAACGCGTCCCGCGCCGGCGCCCACCGGCCGGTCGCCGTCACCAGCGCGCCGTCGTTGACGCCCGGGCCGGCCCAGTGCTGGCGGAAGTTGCCGAACAGCACCATCTCCCCGCCCGACAGCACCGAAAGCCACGCGAACGCCTTTGTCCCCGCCGGGGTCCGGTGGTCGTTGCGCAGCGTCCCCGACCCCGTCCCCGCCCCGTGGCCGGCGACCGAATGTGTCCCCGCCGACCACGACGGGGACGCTTCGAGGAGCCAGAATGTTTGTCCCGGCTTCTCGGCGCGCATGCGGTCGAAGTGCATGACGGACGCGGGGTAGTCGGCGGCGTCGGGGTAAAGGGCGGCGGTCGAGCGGTCGAGCAGGTGGTTGAGGCGGAACCAGTTCAGGCTCCAGCCGGGCGTCATGGCGGCGACGATCGGCAGGTCGAAGCCGTTGCGGATCGGCTCGACCTGGCTCTGGACGTAGGTCGACCACTGGTCGTTGATGAACCGCTGGAACGCGATCATCAGCGACGGGTTGAGGCGGTGCTGGGGGGGGACCGGGCCGCCGCCCAATGCTACTGGCGGCACGGGTACGGCGTCGAAGTACTCGAACGTCTGGCCGCGGTAGGCGGCGCCCCAGGCGCGGTTGACGAGGTCGATCGACCCGAACCGCTCGTGGAGCCAGGCGTGGAACGCGCGGCGGCTCTCGGCGCCGTGGTCGGCGCCGCCGAGGTCGCGGTCGATCTGCCAGGCGATGATGGACTCGTGGCCGCGGAAGGCGTGGACCATCTGGTCGACGACGCGCGTGCAGAACTCGCGGTAGCGGGAAGAGACGGGGGAGGCGACGCGGCCGCCCGCGTACGGGGAGCGGCGGCCGTCGCCGCGCGTGGTGACGATCTCGGGGTAGCGCATCATCATCCACAGCGGCGGGGCGGCGGTGGGGGTGCAGCAGATGACCGAAATGCCGGCCGCCTTGAGCAGGTCGAGGGCGCGGGTTGCCCAGTCGAACTCGAACTCCCACTCGCGCGGCTCGAACCTGGCCCAGGCGTACTCGAACAGCCGGACGCACGTGACGCCGAGTTCCTTCATGCGCGCGACGTCGGCCTCCCACTGGTCCTCGGGCCAGAGCTCGGGGTACCAGGCGGCGCCGATGTGGATGGGGGGGGAACTCATGGAGGAATCTGCCCTGGCAACTTCGACTTAGTCCGTCGCGTCGATGCGACGTCCCGCGAGAACGGGGATCGTACCGGATTCTGCCTTGGGTACGAGATGCGGGGGCGCAGTTCGACGCGGTTTCGGATGACGAAACGAGCGCGGGGCCGGTGTGGTCACCGGCCCCGCGTAGCTCGATTCGAGATTTTCAGACCTTAACTACTTCGCCTTGACCGGCGTCGCCGCGGCGGGGCGCTTGGCCGGGGTGGCGGCCGCCGGCTTGGGGGCGGTCTTGGCGGGTTCGGACTTGGCCGGGGCGGTCTTGTCGGCGGCGGGCACGGCGTCGCCGGCGCCGGCGTCGGCCGCCGGGCCCGCGACCTTGGCCGGGGCGCCGCCGCCGGTCGCGGCCGCGAGGACGATCCGCTCCATCACGGCCGTCGCCGACTCGGGCGAGTAGCCGTAGATGCCGTCCATGTTCATCCCGACGAGACCGACGGACAGGTCTTCGGGGCTGTAGTACACGGCCATCCGGCCGTTCACTTGCGCGCCGCGGACGCGCGGGATCGCCTTCGACCCGCCGGGCAGCATGGCCTGGGCGAAGTACCGGTAGGAGACGCGGTCGAGCTTCGTGCCGCCGGCCGCGTACAGGGCGTGGTCGGCCGGCAGGGGCGAGAGGGGCTTGGGGTCGTTGAGGATCTTGGTCAGGGCCGCCTCGGCGGCGTCCTTGAAGTCCACCTGCCCGCCGGCCGCGTCGATCACGAGCGTCCCGCCGCCGTTCACGAACGCCGACAGCTCGGCGATCGCCGCCGGGTTGAGCGTGAACTTGTTGGTCCCGGTGAGGTGGGCGACCTGGAACTCGCCCGGCTTGAGCGCACCCGTGCCGAGCTTGACGGGCTCGACCTGCAGGTCGATCTTGCGCTTGTTGTGCATGACGTTCTCGAACCGCCGCCACCCGCCCGGCTCGGGGTTCCAGTTCCCGCCGTAGTCCAGCCGCGCGATCTTGACCGAGCGGTCGGCCTTGACCTTTTCGTCCTTCTTGACGACGTACGGCTGGCCCTTGAACCTGCTCTTGAGGGTGGCCTTGTCGGCGGCGTAGAGGTAGATGTTCGAGGCCAGCTCGGCCCACGGCTTGACCTGCACGCCGGAGAAGTTCTGGATCTGCCAGTACCGGGCCGGGTCGCCCGCGGGGATCAGGACCATCAGCTCGCGGGCGCCGTTGGTCAGGCCCTTGAGTGCCGGGTTGAAGGCGGGCGGCCAAGTCTTGCGCTTGAAGTGGCAGGAGTAGATCAGGTGGTCGGCCGGGAGGTCGCGGAACTCGCCGCCGAACAGCTCGGCCCCGAGCTTGGAGAACGACGCGTTGAACGCCGACGACAGGCAGTCCGAGTGCCCGAGGATCAGTCCGCCGCCCTCGACGAACTGTTTGAGCTTGGCCTTTTCCTCCGGCTTGAACGTGAGCGCCTGGTTACCCGAGACGTAGAGCACGGGCGAATCGTGGAAGTCCTCGATGTCGACCTTGAGGTTGACGATCTGCCAGTTCAGTTCCTTCTCGAGGGCCTTTCCGGCCCACCGGGCGAGGTTGGCGATGTCGCGGGGGCGCTGGTTCCAGTTGGCCCCGCCCTTGTCGCCGCGCGTATCGATCGCGTAGTCGAGCTTGTTCATCATGACCGGGGCGCGGCCCTTGACCAAGAAGAGGATCGCCCAGACCGTGCCCGGGACCGATCCGCCATGTCCACCGGCCCACGAGCCGTTTGCGGCCTGGCTCTTGAGGAGCTTGTTCACGCCGTCCTCGTACCAGTCGACGGTGCCGAAGTACTTGTGGCCCGAGGCGGTCCCGACGCGTTCGACGTTATAGAGGGCGTAGAGGTTGTTGCCGGTCTTGGCGTAGTTCTTGGACATCCACTCGATGCCGCGCTCGATGTCCTTGTCGACGATGTTTCCCTTGCACTCGCCCTTGTGGTTGTTGAGCATGTCCTGGGTGATGAACAGGGTCGCGACGCCGGCGGGCGTGAGCGACATCGTCCCCGGGTGGGCGTCGTTGGCCTCGCGCTTGTAGGCCCAGGCGCCGTCCTTGAGTTGGCCCTTGCGCCAGGCGGCGTCGATCAGCTTCCAGTAGGCCTCGGGGACCTCGAGGTTCTGCTGCGCGGCGGCCCACATGCCGAGGACGCCGTAGTTGCTCGTCGAGTGGTCGTAATCGCCCTTGGTCGGGTCCACCCAGTAGTGGTAGAGGCCCATGTTGTTCGCGCCGGTCTTGACGCCGTTGAGCAGGAGCGTGGCGTCCTTGCGCAACACGTCCTTCATCGCGGGGGAGGGCTTCTCGATGTAGTTCCACATCTGGAGCTTCATGCCCATCGCGTAGGTGCCGACGACGTCGGCCTTGTTCAGCCAGTCGATCGCGGCCGCGAGCTTGGGGCTCTGCGGGTTCTCGCCGGCGGCGAGCAGTCCGTAGACGGCCATTGAGGACAGCCCGCCCCACTGGGCGCCGGCGACCTGGTGCCCCTCCTCCATAGACCGGCGAGGGACGACCTCCCAGTTCGAGTCCTTCTGGACGGAGTAGAGGTAGGCGACGCCCTTCTTGATCGCCCGGTCGACCGGGTCGACCGGCTCGTCATCGGGCGCGGCGACCGCCGACTGGGAACAAACGATTGCCGACAAGACGGTCGTCGCGACCGCCCGCGTCCAATACTTGGCCGGGAAGAAACTCATGGTGTGTGCCTCGCTCGCTCGTGCTTTACCGACCTGACGATCCGTACGACCCGACGTGACTGCGTCCCCCCTGCCGCCGTGACTTTCGAACTCGTCCGTCGCGCGGCCGCGACGGCTGAACACTGATTGCCGAATCTACTGCCCCCGCCACATGTACATGGGGCGCGGCGTTCCCAACTGCTCGATGAACCCGGCGTCCACGTTGACGTTCACGCCGTTGACCGTCACGCCGCCAGCGCCGGACTTGGCGTCGGCGCCGCCCAGCGCTTCGAGCAACGACGGCGGCCGCGGCGCGTACCGGACGACCATGGGCTTGCCCAACCCCGCGGCCTTCGCCGCGTGGCGGAGCGCGTCGTCCGCGTACCCGATCTCGTCCACCAGGCCCGCCGCCAGTGCCTGCTTGGCAGTGAACACCTTGCCGTCGGCGACGTCGTCGATCCTGCCCTGCAGCTTCGTCCCGCGGCCGCTGACCACCACGGCCTTGAAGTTGCCGTACATCTCGTCGATCAGCGATTGCAGGTACTTCGTCTCTTCCGGCTTGACCGGCGCGAACATCGACCCCGCGTTCTTGAACCCCTTCTGCGGGGCCGTGATCGTGACTTCTTCCACCCCGTACTTTTCGGCGAGCTTGGCGGCGTTGTACCGCGGCATGAGCACGCCGATGTTGCCCGTGAGCGTGGTCGGCTGGGCGACCACGTGCGTCGCGGCGCACGACACGTAGTACCCGCCGCTGGTCGCGAGTTGGCCCATCGTTACCACGACCGGGATGCCGGGCTTGTTCTGACGAAAGCGCAGGACGCGCTTGTACATTTCGTCCGACGGCGTCACCCCCCCGCCGGGCGTCTCGATCTCGAGCACCAGCGCCTTGATCGAATCGTCCTTCTCGACCAGCGTCATGGCCGCGTCGAACTTGGCCGACGTGCCGTCCAAGATCACGCCCTTGACCGGGACGACCGCGATCTTCTGGCCCTTGTCTCCCTCGGCGAGCGTCGTCTTGATGATCTGCTGCCCGCCCGAGAGGCCCAGGCTGCTGCTGATCCCGAGGGCCGCGCCCAGGTAGACGTTCAGGATGATGGACCCGGTCAGGAGGAGCGATACGAGGACGGTCAGGACCACCCGGCCCGCGCTGCGCTTGGGCTTGAACATGCCCGGCGGGAACACGCCCGGCGGGGGCATCATGAACATCGGGGGCGGAGCCTGACCCGCTGGCGGCATCGACATGGGCATGGGCATCGGGCCGGACGGCATGGGCGGCTGCTGACCCTGAGCCATGAACGGGGCTGCCTGGGGCTGGCCCGACGATTGCACCGACGGCGACATCGCCGCCGGAGCGCCTTGAGGCATCGGCCACCCGCCGGTGACCCCGGTCGGCACCCCGGGCGCCGGCGGGGGCGCGAAGGCGCCTCGCGGGTCGATCGGATCTTGGCCGGGGGGCGGTTGGGGGATCATCGCGTCGGTACGGTCCCTTCGTATGAGCTGGCGGCGAGTTGCGCGACGTGACGGAAATCGAGGCTGTGGCGGATTATAAGCAAAGACGAGGGGGTCGCTCCAGTAAAAAACCGACCCGGCACGACCGCCGGCCGGGGTAGTACGCCGGACGACCCGCAAATCCGCTGTACCCCGGAGTGTCCGGGGCGGGGGGAAAGGGTGTGAAAAAATGTACGGTGGGTGGTGAAGGGCGCGTCAGGCGCGGCACGCGCGGGGGCACCCGGGGCGGCGCTTCGGGCGAAGCTCGTACGCTCTGCCCCGGCCTATTCGGCGACCTCACCTCCGACGATTCCGCGCGTAGTTGACGGTGATGACTCCCGAGGTGCCCCCGCGCGGGTTGAAGTCGCCGATGACGGTCATGCGGAGGGGGTCGAGGGCTTCGACCAGGTCGTCCAGGATCGTGTTGGTGACGGCCTCGTAGAAGATCCCTTTATTGCGATACGCGAAGAAGTAGAGCTTGAGGCTCTTCATCTCGACGCACCGCTGATCGGGGACGTAGCTGACCGTGATCGTGGCGAAGTCGGGCTGGCTGGTGACCGGGCAGACGCTGGTGAACTCGGGGAAGACGAACTTGATCTCGTACTCGCGGCCGGGCCTGGGGTTGGGGAACGTGTCGAGGATCGTCCGCGGGTCGGCGATCTGATCGTCCGTAAGGATCGACTTACTTCCGAGGTGTTCCAAGCTCGAAGACGTCTTTGGGGTTGCCGGCCGGGGTTTCGGGTTGGGGGGTCTTTTTGGCAAAGTTGCCCTCGAGGCGGGAAAGGATCGTGCGGGAGAGTTCGAACGCGAGGCCATTGTACGAGCCGGTGAGGGGCTGGTCATTTCCGGGGTCGATCAGGGTCAGTTGGTGCTGAGTGATAGGCGTGCCGCCCGGGCCTTCGGTCGTCAGAGCGAGCGTGACCGTCTTCGCCGGAGTGGCGGTGGCGGGAGGGGCCTCGAGGTACTTGGTAACGGTGAGCGTCTTGAGGTCGGCGAGCAGGTTCTGAACGGCCTCGGCGTCGGCGTCGCCCTTGGGGTCGGACAGGAGCGCCCAGGTCGCCGGGGCGGCGGGCGGCGCGGGCTTGGTGGGGTCGGGGGACGGGGCGGGCGCGGTTTGCTTGCGGCGCTCGACCGAGACGGTGGTCGTCTTGGGGGGCGCGGGGTTGGCGACGGGGCCGGAGCCGCCGGGCGTCTGCGTCGCGATCGACAGTTTGCTCACCTGATCGGGCTCGATCGTCATGACCTTCCGGTCGCGGAGGTCCAGGGGTTTTTTCTGAAACGTGGCGAGGGCGGTGGACGCGACCTTCACCACGGCGTGGGGGTTGGAAACCTGGACGTAGATCTTTTCCCGCGTCACGTCCTCGTGCTGGCCGAAGGTGATCGACGTCCAGACGGGCACGGGTTGGGACGTCGGCTTGGTGCTGGCAGGATCCGGGGCGGCGCTCGGGGCGCTGGCGCTTCCCGGGCCCTGCCCCGGCTTGTTGTCGGGGGCGGCGGGCGTGGTGGCGAACCAGACGGTCAGGACGGGCTTGTCGAAGCGGGCCTTGGAGACGTCGGGCGAGTCCTTGGGGATCCAGTCGGTGGCGCGGAGGTTCGTGACGGCGCCGAGCAGGTCGGTCATGACGCTGGCGTCGGCGGGGAACTGCCTGGGTTCGGTCACCTGCCAGTCGGCGCCCTTCTTCGTCAGGGCGACCGTGGGCTGGCCGTCGGCCTCGATCTTGATCTGGGTGATGTCGGGCGTCTTGGCGGCGACGAGTTTCGTATCCCGCAGGTCGTTGGCGGGCTTGGCGATGCGGTCGTAGACGGAGGCGGCTACGACGTCGGCCTTGGGCTTGCCCTCCACGCGCAGATACAACTCGCCCAGCGGGCTCCGGTCGCCGACGGCGAACTTGAGGACCTTCCCGCCCTTGGCGGCGATCTCGACGGTGTACTTGGGCTTGTCGAGGCCCTTGCCGGCCGGGTCGACCTTGGCCTTGGACTCGAGGCGGACGAGCTCTTCGACGAGCGTGTTGACCTCGGCGGAGTTGGCGGCCGACTCGACGGGCTTGGTCATCCGCCACTGCTTGGCGGGGGTCGCTGGGGCGAAGGGGTCGTTCTTGTCCTTCTTCTCGTCGGCCGGGAGCGCGGTGAGGACGACCTCGGAATCGGGGCCGCGGATGGCAAGGGAGGTGACGTCGGCGGGATCGGAGACGTCGAAGAGTTTGGCCGGGTTGGCGGTGGCCGTGTTCTTCTCGGGAGTGTCGGCGTTCTTGAGGCGGTCCCAGGCGACGTACCCGCCCGCGGCGGCGAGCAGGAGGAGGAGGATGAGGGTGGTTTTGAAGTTCATGGGAGTAGGAGATAGCCGGTAGTCAGTAGCCAGTATTCAGTAGACCGAAACCACTGCTTCGTCAAAGACCGTTCGACCTGTCATTCCGAGGTACTCCGAGGAATCTCGCCGGCGCTTCGGGGCCGGCGGGTTCTTGGGACGGTATTCGGATGGTGAGGCGCGAACGAGGAGGCCTTTACGGCAATGGCCAGATCCCTCGTGAGTACACTCGGGATGACAGATCCCACGATTCTCGTCAATCGCGACGTTTAAGGTACACGAGGGTTCCCGCGGCCAACACGAGCGCCGGCAGGCCGGCGATGAGGACGACGCGCCAGAGCGAGCGGCGGGCGTCGGTCATCTGCGGGTCGATGCGGGCGATCTGCATCGCACTGGGGCTGATCGCGATGAGCGGGTCCATCTTCAAGAGCCAGTAGGCGGAGTTGGTAAAGAGCTCGGCGTTGCCGGGGAAGCGGGGGACGATCCGGCCCTGGGTGCGCTCGACCTCCTCGTCGGGGATGGCGACGTAATTGTCGGACGGGAAGATCGCGGAGCCGATGATCATGACGCGCTGGTCGCCGTTCTTAGAGGCGATAGCCGCGCCGCCGAAGAACGGCGCGGGGAAGTCGGCGGGGGCGTCCGGCTTGGCGGGCTTGGGGTCGTAGGTGACGGTGTTGCGGGCGGCGGACTCGAAGTCGCTCTCCGCCCACGCGCGCGGGGTCTCGGGGACCGGCAGGAGCATCGTGACCGTCAGGTCCTTGAGCTTCTCGTCGAGTGCCTTGCGGGCGGCCTCGTCCATCAGCCCGCGGTCGACCTGGCGGACGGGGACGAGCGGGACCATCAGGCCGTCGAGCGAGCGGACGGCGTCGGTGACGGGGTGGCGGCCGTAGTCGGTGAACACGAACACGGGCGACTGCCGCTGCCAGTCGCCGGCGCGGTCGGTCGCGCGGGCGCCGGCGGCCTCGATCTTGTCGTGGACGGCGATGTGGTCGACGGCGACGTCGAGGCCGTAGTCTTCCTTGAGGAAGTCGAGCTTCTGCACGCGCGGGTAGGCGACGAGGATCATCGCGGACCCGCCGGCGCGGAGGTGGTCGCGCACCTTCGTGGCGAGCTGCCCGGAGGCCGGGTTCATCATCGCTTCCTGCGGGTCGACGGGGAGCATGGGGACGACCCAGACGGCGTCTTTCAGTTCCTCGTCGGACGGCTCGGGCTCGGGGGGCATGCCGCGGCGCTGCTGCATCTGCTGCATGGCCCACGTCCCGCTCACGTCCTTCTCGAGCACCTCGACGTCGAGGTCGCGGAGGCGCTGGGCCATGTTGTAGTAGGACGGGCGGCCGGTCTGCTGGGCGGCGATCTGGGAGCGGAAGTCGGTCAGCGGGAAGCTGCCGGACCGCACGAACGCGACCTTCTTCTTCTCGCGGCTGGTCAGGCGGACGACGGCGGCGGAGACCTGCTGCTCGCCGGCAAAGCGCGGCTTGATTTTGCCCTCGCCCGTGCCGCGGTTCATGTCCTCGGTCGGGTAGATCGACTCCATCGGGATGGCCTTGAGGTCGGTCTCGGCGATGACGGCGATCGAGTTGGACTTGTTGTTGCGCAGCTCGTCGAACTGCTTGAGGGCCGGGAGGTCGGCGGCCTTTGTCAGCAGTCCTTCGGACGCGGTCTTCATCGAGTTGAAGCGCGGGATCGCGGCCTCGACGAACTTTTTCACTTCCGGCGGGGTCTTGGCGTCGGCGGCGACCTTAACGAACTCGCTGGCGACCTGGCCGGACAGGGCCTGCATGATCGTCATGAACGCCTGGACGGCGCCGGTGGCGCCGGCGTAGTCGGGGACGACGAGGCCGAGCTGTTCCTTGACGCGCTCGTCGGCCTTCTTGAGCTCGGCGCCGAAGCGGTCGAACGTCCCGCCGACCTGCTCGAGGAAGCGGGAGAGCTGCGGGTCCTCGACCTTCGGCAGGGCCGACAGGGCGGTGCGCTGCTGCTTGATCGTGGCGTCGAGGTCCTTCACGGTGGCGGAGTAGGCGTCGAGGACGTCGCGGTGCTTCTGGACGTTGTTGCCGAACTTCTCCTGGACGTCCTTGAACAGCTGGGCGAGGCGCTCGGGCTCGTTGGTCGGGTCGATCATGTCGACGGCGATCTTGCCGCCGGACTTCTGGGCGTACTCGGAGAGGAGGTCGGCGACCTGCTGGTAGCGGACCTCGGGCTTGTTCTCGACGTCCTCGACGACCTTCTGGTTCTCGTCGTTTTTGGCCTTGGTGAACAGGCCGACGATCTTCATGCGGGGGGAGAAGTTTTTCAGGCCGTCGGCGGCGGACTGAATGGTGGCGATCGCCTTGCGGACGTCGTCGGCGTACTTTTGGGTCGGGTTGGAGGTGAGGGCGGCGTTGGCGCGGGCTGCGGCGTCTTCGAGGTCCTTGCGGAGTTGGTCGGTGAGCTTGGCCGGGTCGGGGTTGGCGGCGCGGAGCCCATCGCGCGTGGTGACCTTGGTGGTGGCGAGCTTGTCGCTCAGGGCCTTGGCGGCGGGGGTGAGGACGGGGGCGGGCTGGGCCGCCGGCGGGGGCGGGGCGGGGGCGGCCGGGGCGTCGGTGTAGACCTGGACCTGGTCGATGACGCGGGTGACGTCGCCGTCGATCACGGCCTGGACCTTTTGGAGGCGAAGGCGCGGCTCGAGCGTGTCGAGGATCGAGATCGTCTGCGGCTTGAGGCTGTACAGGCCGGCGGCGGTCGTGTCCTTGCGCCAGTTCTGCCGCTGGGCGATGTACGTGAGGAAGCCGGCGAGCAGGACGACGATGACCGCGGTCAGCAGCACGTTGGCGCCGTACTTGATGCGGCGCTGGGACTGGGATTCCGGGGCGGGCCTGGGGGAGTCGGTCTTGGTGGACATGGTGCGTTCCGAGGAGAAGTCAGAAGCCAGAAGTCAGAATCCAGAAAGACGCGGAAGCAATGGTCACTTCCACCGTCGGGATTCGAGCACCTTGGTGGTCAGGAAGAGGAACACGCCGGTCGAGAGGACGAAGAAGGCGATGTGGCCGGTGTCGATGATGCCCTTGGAGAAGTCGGCGTAGCGGGCGTAGACGGCCTGGCCGACGACGGTGCGCCAGAAGTTGGGGAGCAGCGCCCACGAGCCGACGAGCCAGGGGAGGATGGTGATCAGGGCGAGGATCGCGAACGCGCTGAACGCGGCGACGACCTGGGACTTGGTCAGGCTCGAGCAGAAGAGGCTCGCGGCGACGAACAGCGCGCCGGCGAGGAGCATGCCGAGGTAGCCGGAGAGGACGGGCCCGAGGTCGAGTCGGGGCTGGGCGCTTGAGGCCAGGAGGACGACGTAGATCAACGTCGGGGCGATCAGGACGGCGAGGAAGCCGAAGGCGCCGACGAACTTCCCGGCGACGACCTGGGCGTCGGTGACCGGGGCGGTCATGAGCGTCTCGATGGTGCCGCTGGCCCACTCTTGGCTGATCGCCCCCATGCACAGGACGGGGACGATGACGGTGAGGAACCAGAGCATCCACTCGAACAGGTGGCGCATCTGGGCGGCCTGGCCGGGGGCGAAGTCCATCGCGAACGCGAAGCCGCTGGCGACGAGGAAGAGGAACATCGCGACGTACGCGATCGGGGAGACGAAGTAGGAGAAGAGCTCGCGCCGGGCGAGAACCCAGGAGCGGCCGACGAAGCCGGGGCCGGCGGGGGCGCGGCGGGTCGGCGTGGCGCTGGGCGAATCGGCCTTGGCGGGTTCGACTACGATTGTGCTCATGGTGATCGGGGGAAGGAGATGAACCACGGAGGACACGGAGGGCACGGAGAAGTCAATCAGCCACGGATGGTCACGGATTCGCACAGATGCGGTCGAACGTCGGTAAGTCGTGTGGCAAGTGCCTTCTTCCTCTGTGCCCTCCGTGTCCTCCGTGGTTCATTCGGTTTGATCAGGTGTCTGACTTTGCGGTCGCTTGTTGGGCGGTGACTTGGACGAAGAACTCTTCGAGGGTGGCGTGCTCGAGGCGGATCTCGCGGAGCGGCCAGCCGTGTCTGGTGACGGTGCTGGCGACCTCTTCGCGGACGTCGTGGGATTCCTTGGGGCGGAGGGCGAAGGTGGTGTAACCGCCGGCCGGGTTGTCCAGGACTTCGACGCGGGAGACGCCGCCGATGCGGGAGAGGGCGCCTTCGACCTCCTTGGCGGGGCCCTTGCACTCGACCAGGACGCGGGCCTGCATGCGGCGGCTGGCGCGGAGCTCTTCGGGCGTTCCCTGGGCGACGACCTTGCCGCTGGCGATGACGACGGCGCGGTCGCAGACGGCCTCGACCTCGGGGAGGATGTGGGTCGAGAGCAGGACGGTGTGGTGGCCGCGGAGTTCGCCGATCAATTTGCGACTCTCGCGAATCTGGGTGGGGTCAAGGCCGACGGTGGGCTCGTCGAGAATCAGGACGGCGGGGTCGTGCAGGAGGGCGTCGGCGAGGCCGACGCGCTGGCGATTGCCCTTGGACAGCCGGCCGATCACGCGTTTGCGGACGGCCTCGAGCCAGCACCGGCCGATGACGAAGTCGATGCGCTTGCGGCGCAGGTCGCGCGGCATGCCGCGGAGGCGGCCGCGGAAGTCGAGGTACTCGGCGACGGTCATCTCGGTGTAGAGCGGGTTGTTCTCGGGGAGGTAGCCGAGCTGCTCGCGCACCTGCTGGGACTCGTGGAAGATGTCGAACCCGTTGACCGTGGCCGTCCCGCTGGTGGGCGGGAGGTAGCAGGTGAGCATCTTGAGGGTGGTCGACTTGCCGGCGCCGTTGGGCCCGAGGAAGCCGACGATCTCGCCCTTGGCGACCTCGAAGGAGACGCGGTCGACGGCGAGGACGTGGCCGTAGGCCTTGGAGAGTTGCTGGACCGAAATCACGTGGGGTGACTCCGTTTGAGGTACTTCGTTTCCCGTTCCGCCGGGCGGGAGAGGTGGATCGACACCCAGAGCCCGGCCCACCGTTATACGCGTTGTCTTCCCGGTGGGCGATGTCGCGCGTCGCGCGGGTGCCGGCAAAGTGCCCCCGGAGACGCGCACCGACGACCGCCCCGCCAGGCGATCTCGGCAGACGAAAATAGGTATGACGCGCGGGGGGCGTTGTCAAGCGGGGTAGCAACGTCGCGAGGCGCGGAGGCAATGCTCTTTACGAAGCACTATGTAGTTAGACCGCGTCTCTCCGGTCCACCGAACCCACGGAACAAGTTCCGTGGGCTTTCGGTGGCGCTTTAGCAGATCCGCGGAGAGCGCGATCGGTGGGCGGGGCCCACCCTACGTCAGGCGATCAGGTCCTTGACGACCTTCGCGGGTTCGACGCCGGTGAGTTTGGCGTCGAGGCCCTGGAACTTGACGGTGAAGCGCTCGTGGTCGATGCCGCAGAGGTGGAGCATGGTGGCGTGGAGGTCGCGCATCGGGACGATTTTGTCGACGCTGCGGTAGCCCAGCTCGTCGGTGCTGCCGTAGTTGACGCCGCCCTTGATGCCGCCGCCGGCGAGGGCGACGGAGAAGGCGTTGATGTGGTGGTCGCGGCCGGTGCCCTGGCCCATGGGGGTTCGGCCGAACTCGCCGCCCCAGATGATCAGGGTGTCGTCGAGCATGCCGCGGGCCTTGAGGTCCTGGATGAGGGCGGCGGAGGCCTGGTCGGTTTCCTTGGCGGCGAGTGGCATGTTGGCCTCGATGCCGCCGTGGTGGTCCCAGGCGCGGTGGTAAAGCTGGATGAAGCGGACGCCGCGCTCGGCGAGGCGGCGGGCCATGAGGCAGTTGCTGGCGAAGCTGCCGTCGCCGGGCTGCTTGATGCCGTACGAGTCGAGGATGTGCTGGGGCTCCTTGGAGAAGTCGGTCAGTTCCGGCACACTCGTCTGCATCTTGAAGGCCATCTCGTACTGGGCGATGCGGGTGGCGATCTCGGGGTCGACGCGCTCCTCGGCGAGCATGCCGTTGAGGCGCTTCACTTCCTCGACCACGAGGCGCTGGGTGGACTGGCAGACGCCGTCGGGGTTGCCGACGTAGTGGACGGCGTCGCCCTTGGATTGGAACTGGATGCCCTGGTACTTCGACGGCAGGAACCCGCTGGACCACTGGCGGGCGGAGACGGGCTGTGCGCCGCCGCCCTTGCCCTGGGAGACGAAGACGATGAATCCGGGGAGGCTGTCGGTCTCGGCCCCGAGGCCGTAGACGAGCCAGGAGCCCATGGACGGGCGACCCTTGAGGATGGAGCCGGAATTCATGAACGCGTGGGCGGGGTCGTGGTTGATCTGCTCGGTGACCATGGAGCGGACGATCGCAAGGTCGTCGGCGCACTTGGCGAGGTGGGGGAAGAGGTCGGAGATCTCCTGGCCGGACTGACCGTGCTTGCGGAACTCGACGAACGGGCCGCGGGCGATGAGCTTCGAGCCCTGCAGCTGGGCGAGCTGCTGGCCCTTGGTGAAGGACTCGGGGAATTCCTTGCCGTGGATGCGCTTGAGCTCGGGCTTGAAGTCGAACGTCTCGAGGTGCGAGGGACCGCCGGCCATGCACAGGTGGATGACGCGCTTGGCGCGGGTGGGGAAGTGGGTGGGGTGGACGGCGCCGCGCGGGACGGCGGGCGCGGGGGCGGCGGCGGCGGCGCGGGCGAGCTGCGCGGGGAGGAGCGAGGCGAGGGCGGCGCCGCCGACGGAGAGGCCGGCGCGGGCGAGGAACGTACGGCGGTGAACGCGGGCGTGGAAGGCAGGGTTGAGCAAGAGATTCATGAGGGGGGTGTCAGGTACGGGAGGGTCGTCGGGTGTCTTGTGGCGTGGGCTTCCAGCCCACGATGCCGCGCACGACTTTCCTCCAACAGGCCGATTGCGAGACGACAACATTCCTTCGGGACGCGTGGGCTGGAAGCCCACGCCACGTCAATAACGCGTGACGCTTTCGTGCAGGTTGAGGACGACACGGCAGACGCTGGTCCACGTGGCCCACTCGGCGGGGTCGAGCGATTCATCGACGGGGGCGATGCCGGCGCGCGTGAGCTTCTTCGCCTCGTCCAGGTCCGTCTTGAAGTGCTCGCGGTTGGCGGCGATGAACTTTCGCAAGGACGTCAGTTCGTTTTGCTTCGCCGGGCGGAGTAGGGCTCGGCGGAAGATCGCGTCGAGGCGGGCGTCGTCGTCTTTGGCACCGGCCATCACCTGTGCGGCGAACACGCGCGCGGCCTCGACGAAGGTGGGGTCGTTGAGCAGCGTCAGGGCCTGCTGGGGCGTGTTCGAGGCCGTCCGCGTGCAGGTCGTGTCTTCGCGGCTGGGGGCGTCGAAGTTGGCGAGCATCGGGTGCAGGAAGGTGCGCTGCCAGTGCATGTACAGGCCGCGGCGGTACTGGCGGTCGTCGACGTCGGCCACGTAGTTGCGGTCGGGGAATTGGATGTTCGCGTAGTACCCCGGCGGCTGGTACGGCTTGACCGACGGGCCGCCGATGTCGGCGACGTTCAGCAAACCGGCGGCGAAGAGCGCGTTGTCGCGCACGAACTCGGCCTCCAGCCGACGCGGATTCTGGCTGGCGAGCAGGCGGTTCGCGCCGTCGACCTCCTTCAGTTCCGGTCGGAGGTTTGAGGTCTGGCGGTAGGTCGCGGACGTGACGATCAGGCGGACGATCCGCTTTACGTCCCAGCCGCTCTCGCGGAACTCGACGGCGAGCCAATCGAGCAACTCCGGGTGGCTGGGCCACTCGCCCTGCGCGCCGAGGTCTTCGATGGAGTTGCACAGGCCGTTACCGAAGAACTGTTTCCAGAGGCGGTTGACCATGACGCGGCTGGTCAGCGGGTTCTCGGGGGCGACGAGCCACTTGGCGAGGTGGAGGCGGGTCAGTCGGCCCGAGGCGGGGAGCTTGGGAAGGAAGCCCGGGGTGGCTGGCTCGACGACGGGGCCGGTCTCGTCCTGCCAGTTGCCCCGCGGGAGCACGCGCATTGTCATGGGCGTCGCGAGTGCCTGTGTCACGAGCACGGGCGTCCGGCCGCCGCGGCACTCGGCCAGGTCGCGGGTCAGTTTCTTGAACTCGGCGAAGGTTTGCGCGTCGGCCGAGGTGCTGGAGCGATAGATCCGCAACGCCTCGACCGAACCGGCCGACAGATCGAACGGCCCGCTCTTGCCGGAGGCCAACGCCCATCCCGCAAGGGGCGAGGCCGAGACGCGCACGCGGCCCAGCGCGTTCTTGGCCAGCGTGACGACGAGTTTGTCGCCCGCCTTGGCCTCGACGGGTGCGTCGATGAGGTACCACGCCGACTGCGCCTTGCTTTTGTCGTTGGCGGAGGTCTTCCAGCCGCCGATGACGCCGATCAACGCGTGGCCACTGGCGTAGCGCGGCTCCTTGTGGTCGGCGTCGGCGTGATGGAACGTGAGGGGGTGGGCCTTGCCGCCCGACTGCAAGGCCGCCGACAGGGTGACCGTGGTCGAGGCTGCGCCGCGGACGATCGCGTCGCCGTGTTTGGCGTCGGGGAGCGCTTCGAGGCGGATTGCGGCGATCGGGCCTTCCGGCAGTTCGAATTCGAGCCGGTCGTTCTGGCCGGCGGGGCTGGTCAGCAGTATGGAACCGTCTTCCAACATTGTGGGAGCATGAGACTTTTGGGGCGGCGCCGCCTTCGCGGGCGCCTTCCCCTTCGCGGGCGGGGCGGCCGACTGCGACAGGCCGACGGCGCGGAGCGCGACCCACGGCTCGGCCCCCTGCTTGGTCATCCCCGCGGCGGCCGCGCGCCAGCGCTCGAACGCCGCCGCGCTGGCCCCGTCGGCCCGTTGCCGCGCGGCCGCGCCGTCGAGCAGCGCCGCCGCCATCTTCGCGCGAATGTCGGCCTCGCGCTTCTTCAGGTACGCGCTGTCGACCGTGATCTCCGGCGGGAACGGGAAGTCGTTGTTGAACCCCTTCAGGTCCGGGTTGGGCGTGTACGTGTAATCGCTGTACACGCCCCACTGCTTCACGTCGGCGAAGAACGCCCCCAGCGAGTAGAAGTCCCGCGCGGTGATCGGGTCGAACTTGTGATCGTGGCACTCGGCGCAGCCGAACGTGGAGCCGAGGAACGCGGTGCCGACGGTGCGGACGCGGTCGGCCTGGTACTTGGCGAGGTACTCCTTCGGCTGGGCCCCGCCCTCGCGGGTCATCATGTTCAGGCGGTTGAACGCCGTCGCGGTCAGTTGCTCGGGCGTGGGGTTCGGGAGCAGGTCGCCGGCGAGTTGCTCGGTGACGAACCGGTCGTAGGGCTTGTTCGTGTTGAACGCGTTGATGACGTAATCGCGGTAGGCGAAGACGTTCTGGTTCTGATCCCCGTGGAAGCCGACGGTGTCGGCGAAGCGGGCGGCGTCGAGCCACGGGGCGGCCATGCGCTCGCCGAAGTGGGGCGAGGCGAGGAGGCGGTCGACCTGGCGCTCGTAAGCGCCGGGGGCGGCGTCGCGGACGAAGGCCTCGACCTCGGCGGGCGTGGGTGGTAGGCCGATCAGGTCGAGGCTGAGGCGGCGGAGGAGCGTCGCACGGTCGGCCTCGGCCGACGGCGCGATGCCGCGCGCCTCGAGCGACGCCAGGATGAACGGGTCGATCGGATTCAGAGCCCCCTTCGCGCTCGACAGCGCCGGCCGAACGGGCGTGATGTACGCCCAGTGCGCCTGGTACTCCGCCCCCTGTTCGATCCACCGCCGCAGCGTCTCTTTTTGCGCCGCCGACAGCACCTTGTGTGCCTCGGCGGGCGGCATCAGGTCGTCGGGGTCCTTCGTGTAGAGTCGTTTAACCAGTTCGCTCTCGTCCGGCTTCCCCGGGACGAACGCGTTGGCCTTGAGGGCGTCGTCGCGGATGTCCAAGCGGAGCTTGGCCTTGCGGTGCGAGGCATCCGGGCCGTGGCAGTAGAAGCAGTTGTCCGACAAAATCGGGCGGACGTCGCGGTTGTAGACGATGCGCTCGGCGCCCTTCGCCGGCGGCGCGGCCGGTGCGGCGGCCGAGCCTTGGCGGACGGTGTAAGCGAGCACGACCACGCCGGCGACGGCGATCACGGCGAGGGGGAATCGGCGGGCTGGGCTCACCACGTGTCTCCGGTGTTCTGGACTTTGGCCTCCGGACCGCGTGGCGTCGCGGGCGGCGGCAGTGACGTGCAGGAGTATTACTCTGCACTCGGGCGGAGGTTTTATCAAACCGCGCTATACCGGTCCGCATCACACAGGGCGCGTGAGAAACCCCGCGGGAGGGTCGGCCCGCGGGGTTCAGTGGGCGTTCAGGGGTTGATTGCGGGTTGGCCGCGACGACGCCAAGCGACTTCGCGGCGGGCGTCTGTAAGCGAGACTGCCCGTCTAGGACAGTTCAGCGGCCGCGAGCGCCCTTGGGGCCGCGCTTGTCTTCGCGCGGCTTGGTCCAGCGCTCGTTGGGCTCGGCGTCAGTCATCTCGCGTTCGGTGATCTTCGGATAGGTCCCCATTGCTACGCCGACTAGGTAATCGCGGCTGTTGACCCCCAGCGCGATGGCTTTGGCCTCGCACACCTTGAGCATCCGGCCGAAATTCTCGCGGGACTTGGCGACGCTGGTCTTCTTTTGCATGGATCGGGCTCCGCCCCACGAAGTGCCCCCGGAAAGGTCCGCACGCACGGTGCGCCGGTCCTGCAATGGACCATGATCGCAGGTATGGCCGGGGAAAGCGAACTAATTCCGAGAGAAGCGGCCGGTTACGCGAGGATCCCCTCGATCAGTTCGCCGTGGACGTCGGTCAGGCGCATGTCGCGGCCGCCCCAGCGGAAGGTGGATCGTTTGTGGTCGAGGCCGAGCAGGTGGAGCATGGTGGCGTGGAGGTCGTGCATCTGGTGCTTGCCCTCGACGGCCTTGTAGCCGTACTCGTCGGTCGCGCCGTACGCGGTGCCGCCCTTGATGCCGCCGCCGGCCATCCAGATCGTGTAGCCGAAGGGGTTGTGGTCGCGGCCGTCGGAGCCTTGGGCGAACGGGGTTCGGCCGAACTCGCCGGCCCAGACGACGAGGGTTTCGGAGAGCAGGCCGCGGGATTTGAGGTCCTTCAGCAGGCCGGCGATCGGCTGGTCGGTCGCCCGCGCGTTGTCGCCGTGGTTTTTGCGCAGATTCTGGTGGGCGTCCCAGCGGTCGTTCCCGCTGGTGGCGGGGCAGGTGAGTTCGACGAACCGCACGCCGCGCTCGATGAGCCGGCGGGCGAGAAGGCACTGCGTCGCGTACGTGCGCGTCTTGTCGTACGCCGCGTCGAACCCGTAGAGCCGTTTGGTGGCCTCGGACTCGCCCGAGAAGTCGAGCAGGTCCGGCACGGCCGACTGCATTTGGAAGGC
This sequence comes from Tepidisphaeraceae bacterium, assembly GCA_035627895.1. GTDB lineage: Bacteria > Planctomycetota > Phycisphaerae > Tepidisphaerales > Tepidisphaeraceae > DASPKW01. The sequence continues at coordinate 35,737 of DASPKW010000104.1, forward strand.
GAGCTCGTAATTCGCGATCGCCGACTCGACACCGTCGACCGGCCCGATGCGCTCGCGGAGGCGGCCGTCGAGCTTGGCGACGAGGTCGAGCTTCGCCCGCTGTAACGCCGGGGACGACTCGAGCGGCGTGATGTTCGCCACGGGCTGTTTGGCGGGCTTGAAGATCGATCCCTGGTACGCGGCCGGGAGAAAGCCGGAGTTGAAGTTGTCGAGCCCGCCCGGTGGGATCAACCCGCCGTTGAGCACGACGAAGCCGGGCAGGTTCCGGCTCTCGCTGCCGAGGCCGTACCCGACCCACGCGCCCATGCTGGGCCGGCCCTGTAAGCCGCTGCCGGTGTGCAGGAAGTAGTTGGCGGTTGTGTGCTCGCTGAAGGCGGACGTCATGGAGCGGACGACGGCGAGGTCGTCGACGCAGGAGGCGATGTGGGGAAATAGCTCGCTCACGGGGAGGCCGGATTGGCCGTGCCGGTCGAACTTCCACGGCGACCCCAGCGTGTTGCCGTTGTTGTTGAACTGCGTCGGCTCCATCTTCATGGCGAACGGCTTGCCGTGGTCGGCCTGGAGGCGGGGCTTGGGGTCGAACGAGTCGACTTGGGAAACGCCGCCGTCCATGTAGAGGAAGATGACGTTCTTCACGCGGGGGGCGAAGTGGGGCGCGCGGGGGGCGAGGCCGTTGCCCGCCGCTTGCGGCTTAGCGGCTGCCGCGTTCGCGCGAGATTCGTCTGCCATGAGCGCGGAGAGTGCCACGGCGCCGAAGCCCGCCGCGGAGCTGCGCAGCATGTCGCGGCGGGACAGGGGGGTGCCTTGGAATCGATTACAGTGCGACATCGCGATCTCACTCCACGAACACGAATTCCTTCGCGTTGATCAGCACGTGCGCCACGTCCGCCCACGTCGCCAGGTCGTCCCGCCCGTCCTTCGCCGACTGCTCTACGAACGCCATGATCGGCCCGACTTCCTCCGCCGTCGCCGGCCGGCCGTACGCCTCCTCGTACATCCGTGCGACTCGCGCCGGCGCGTCTTTCTCGCCGGCGATGACTCGCTTCGCCCACAGTTTCGCCTGCTCCTGCACGAAGGGGTCGTTCATGAGGATCAGCGCCTGGGCGGGGACGTTGGTCACGCTGCGCCGGCCCATCGTGCCCAGGGGTTGGGGCATGTCGAACGCCAGGAGCATGGGCGGGAGGAAGTTGCGCCGGACCTCTTGATACACGCTGCGCCGGCCCGCGCCGTCCATTGGGCCGCTGTTGCCCGGGCGGCCGCGACCGTCCATGAAAGCGGTCAGGTGCACGGGCACGCTCGGGCCGCCCATGGTGGAATCCAATCGCCCGCTGATCGCCAGGAGCGAGTCGCGGATGGACTCGGCCTCGAGTCGGCGGACGCCGGCGCGGTGCAGGAGGATGTTGGACGGGTCGGCCTCGTCGTACGCCGGGTCGGCCGAGCGGCTCGATTGGCGGTAGGTGCTCGAGAGCACGAGGGCGCGGATCAGCTTCTTGACCGACCAGCCCTCGTCCGCGAACCGCGCGGCCAGGTAATCTAGCAGCTCCGGGTGCGACGGCGTCTCGCCGAGCACGCCGAAGTTGTCTACCGACGCCACGATGCCGCGGCCGAACAGGTGGTGCCAGACTCGGTTGACCATCACGCGCGCGGTGAGCGGGTTGTCGCGCGAGGCGATGCGACGGGCGAGGTCCAGGCGCCCCGAACCCTTGATGGCGTGGTCACCGGAGGTGACCACGCCGCCACTCGTCAAGGCTTCGAGGAACCTGCGGGGGACGGTCGGGCCTACGTTTCGCGGGTTGCCGCGGATCATGACGTGCTCGTCGACGCCATTCCCGTCGATCGCCGCGGGGGCGTACACGGGCGCCGGGACGTTCGCCTCGGCGGCCTTGAGTCGGGCGAGCGCCTGCGTCGTCCGTTCGTCGGCGACGTCGAGCAGGCCCTTCGCGATCGCCCAGTTCAGCAGTGCCGCGCGCCGGCCGGCGTCGGGGAGGGATGAGAGTGTGCCGTCGCTGAAGGCGTCAATGGTCTTTCGGACGTTTTCCGCGGCGACCGCGCTCGCCTCCGGACTCGCCTGAGGCTCGCCCTTCGGGTCGCGGCGAAACGAAACGAACGAGAGCGATTCGCGATCCAGCTTTCGCGCGCCGTCGTCGGCGGTGACCGCGTAGACCGCGGCCCACGCGTCGCGCGGGCTGCCGTCGGTGCCGAGGTCTCCGACCGTCTTGTCGACGACTTCGATGTACGCCTGGTGCCCGCGCCACATCGACAGGTCGAACGCCATCCACGTCGGGCCGTCCGACTTGATCGGGCGTCGAAGCCCGCCGTAGATCGGGTTGCGGATGATCCCGAAGTTGTCGACGACGACGTTGATGCGCGCCCCCTGCCCGGCCGCCAGCACGTTCAGGAACGGCTTGTCGATCACGAAGGTCGGCGACCGCACCGCGCCCTCGATCCGCACGGACCGGGCCCGGCCGTCGAACGTGGCCGGGGTCTCGATGACCTGGACAATAGCGCGCTTCGCGTCTCCCACCACCGCATCACCTGCCCGCGCCGGCGCGAACGTTTCGCCCTCCACGAACCATCCGCCCAAATCGAACGCCGAGGCTTTCGCCGCCTCGGGGACCATCACCCGGTGCTCGACGAGCTCTCTCGACTCCTTCGGGTCCTTTGCCGCCTCCGTAAGCGCTGCCGCCACCGCGTCGGCCTTCGCCAGCCACGCACTTGCCACGGCCCGCCTCAGCGCGTCGCGCGCGGCGTCCAGTTCCTTCGCCGCCTTTGCGATGGCGTCGGCGTTCGTCGCGGCCTGCGTGTACCGCGTGCTCTTGGCGTACCCGAACAGCGCGTAGTAGTCGGCCGTCGAGATTGCGTCGAACTTGTGGTCGTGGCATCGCGCGCAGGCGATCGTCAAGCCGAGGAACGCCTTGCCGAGCACGTCCAGCCGGTTGTCGATCGTCTCCGCTTGGTTGAGGCGAACGTCCACGGGCGAGTGGGTTCCTTCGCCGAGGAAGAAGAAGCCCGTCGCCAGGGCGGGATTCCGAATCTCGGGTTGCGGATTGGAGACCGGCTGCTCGCCTCCCTCCCCCTTCGTCGCTGCGTCGCTCCGTCGCTCCGTCGCTGCACCGTTCAGCAAGTCCCCCGCCACGTGCTCGACAAGGAACCGGTCGTACGGCACGTCTTCGTTCACCGCCCGGATCACGTAGTCCCGGTACCGCCACGCGTTCTGGATCGAGTAGTCGAACTCGTGCCCGAGCGTCTCGGCGTAGCGGACGAGGTCCAGCCAGTGGCGCCCCCAGCGTTCGCCGTACGCGGGCGACGCGAGCAGCCGATCGACGACTTTCGCGTGCGCCTGCTCCGACTGATCCGCCAGAAACGTTCGCACCTCCTCCACCTTCGGGGGGAGCCCGGTGAGGTCGAACGTGACGCGACGAAGCCACGCCCGGCGATCGGCCTCGGCGGCGGGGCGCAGCCGTTTCTCTTCCAGCTTCGCCAACACGAATCGGTCCAGGGGATCGCGCGCCCACGCGACATCATTTACCGCCGGCGGCGCGTGAGCCTTCACGGGCTGCCAGCACCAGTGCTCGGCCGCCCGCTTCTTGACGTCGAACACGTCGCGTGCGGCGATTTTCGTCGCGTCGCCCTTGGGCCAGGGCGCGCCGATCTTGACCCACCGCTCGAGGTCGCGGATCTGCGCCGCGGGGAGCTTGTCCTTCGGGGGCATGACCAGGTCGACGTTCTTGTAGCTGACCGCCTCGATCATGCGGCTCCTGGCGGGGTCGCCGGGGACGATCGCGGGGCCGGATTCGCCGCCCTTGAGCAGGGCCTCGCGCGAGTCCATGTACAACTCGGCCTTGAGCTTCTTGGCCTGGTGCGAATGGCAGGAGTAGCACTGCTCGACGAGGACGGGACGGATCCTGGATTCGAAGAACGCAACGCCGTCGGCGTCGTCGGCCCCGCGCGCGGGTACGTTGCCGGCGACAAGTAGCAGCCCGAACAGTGCGGCTAGCGTTCGCATCACCCCCATCATATCAGACCCGTCTGAACCCGTTGTGCGGGAACCACTGTCACGCCCGTGATGGCCGGAGCGGCGAGGGAAGCCCCTTGTAGCCGCCCCGCTTGCGGGGCGCGTCTAGGTGCGCCGCGCGCATCTGAGTAATAGTACGACGAGAACTGCTGGACGCGCCCCGCAAGCGGGGCGGCTACAAGAGGTCAGGACGCGACTTCGTGTACCCCGTTCAAGCCCACTTCGACACGCGCATCCGCCCGGTGCCGTCCTCCAGCCACGTGAACGTCTCGCGCGCGTCGGCGTCGAGCGCCAGGACGACGCCGCGCCCGCCGCCCGTCGCGGCGGTCTCGAACGACCACGCGCCGCCCTCGCTGCGGGCGATCATCGCGGCGTTGGCCGTCTTGTTGAAGTAGTAGATGACCGGCTCGCCGCCGGAGGCGGGGTCGAGGGCCAGGCTCGTGTACAGGCCTTGCGAGTTCTTCGCCGCGACCGCCTGGGTCACCCACTTGCTGCCCGTGTACCGGGCGTACTTCAGGTCGGCATTGAAGGCGTCGTAGTAGCTGAACGACGGCCGGCCCGCCGTGCTGTACGCCATCGAGACGAACCCCCCGCCGAACTTCGTCGGGTCGACCACGGTGATCGCCCACCCGGCCTTGGTCTGTTCGGCGACGCGGAAGTCGCCCGTGGTCGTCTTCTCGTACGCGATGCCCCAGCGGCCGGTCGTCGGGTTGAGCGCCAGGCTCGGGTATCGGCCGACGTCCCCGCGCGAGTCGACCGTGGAGATCGCCCAGCTCGAGCCCGTGTACGCCGCGAAGCGGAGGTCGCCGCTGCTCTTGTAGTAGTACGCGATGACCGGTTTGGCCGGGGCGGCGAACTTGATCGACGGGTAGTAGCCGGTCGTCAGGTCGGCATCGACGGTCTGGACGCCCCAGCTCGACCCGTTGTGGTAGGCGTACTTCAGCGCTGTGTTCGCCTCGTCGTAATAGGCGACGCCGGGCTTGCCGGTGCTGTCGAGCGCCATCGACATGAAGTTGCCGGTGCTGGCGGCCGCGTCGACGATCTGCACGCTCGACCACGTGTTGTCCGTGCGCTTGGCGTACTTGAGTTTGCCCGCGGCCTGGTCGAACCAGGCGAAGTGGAGGGCGCCCGCCGAGTCGTACGCGATGGTGTTGAAGGTGCCGGCGCCCGCGCCGAGGCCGGCGGGCGGGGAGTCGGGCGCGACGTTGACCGAGTAGGTGCCGTCGAGCGTCGAGCTCTTCTGCAGCTTGAGGTAGTAGGTACCCGGCGAGAGCCGGCGGGAGACGCCGTCGCTCTTGATCGTGTCGAGGATGCCGCCGCCGCTGTCGAGGAGCTGCGCGGCCGGGAAGCTGCTCGCGCCGCCGTAACCGACCGAGACCTTGTAGTCGCCCACGGCCGCGACGTCGAACTTGTAGTAGTCCGTGTCGCCGACGAACAGCTTGAGGTTGTTGATCGAGCCGGTGCCGTTGACGAGCGAGATCACGCCGGCGTGGCCGAGGTCGTCGCTCCCGCCGCTGCCCTGGTCGTAGATGTCGTCGCGCGTCGCGTACACGTGGTTCACGGCGGCGAGGAAGTCGAGGCGCGAGTAGAAGACGGTGCCGTTGGGGTTCGAGACCGGGTCCGGGTCGGGCGTCTGGACGCCGCTGTCCTGGATGACCTGCATGATCTGGTCGGGCGTGAGCGTCGGGTCGATCTGCTTGAGCAGCACCGCCAGCCCGACGACGTGGGGCGTGGCCCACGAGTTGCCCGTGCCCACGCTGAGGAGCGGGTGCTGGTTGGTGCTCGGGATGTAGTAGGGCAGCGTGACCGACTCGGCAGGCCCGACCACGTCGAGCTCGGGCCCGCGCTGCGTCTGGTCGCGGAGCGTGCCGTCCTGTTTGATGCCGCCGATGCCGAACACGTACGGGCTCGCCGCGGGCCAGCCGATCGGGCCGCGCGGGTTGGGCTGGAGGATCCAGTCGTTGGCGACGGGGCTGGCGATGAACACGCCCGCCGCCTTGAGCGCCTGCAGTTCCGGCTCGTAGCTCGGCGTGCTCCCCGCTCCGACGAAGTCGGTGAGGTTTACCGCCGTGATGTTCTTCGACTCGTAATTGGCGAGCACCCACTGGAGCGCCGCCTTGATCGTCGGCTGGGAGTTGTGCCGGTCGATCCGCAGGTTGTAGATCTTCGAATCCGGGTCTTGCAGGATGCCCTTGTACGAGTTGCCGCCCGTGTCGGTGTGGGGGTCGGCGATCAGCAGGCCCGCGACGCCGGTTCCGTGCGCGCTGCTCAGGTCCGTCGCCTCGCTCTCGGTCGGGAACGGCGTGTTGTCGTTGTCGCGGTAATCGAACACGTTCACGATCCGGGGCGCGATCGTGTTCGTCGCCTCGTTCCCGCCCATGAGCGGGTGGTAGTAATCGATCCCCTTGTCGATCACGGCGACCGAGTTCCCGCCCCCGTCCAGCCACGGGTACTTCGTGAACACGTCGTCCATGTTCAGGAACGTCGGCCAATATCCGAACGCCAGCAGCCGGCGTTCCTCGAGGACTTCGATCGACTTCAATCGTTTCGCCTTGCTCACTCGCACCTCTCCAAAGTCAAACAGACGGTCAGCCTCCCCGTTTCGACACTTCCCATCCGTGGGAGGGACGACGCCCCGCCGCCGGCATTCCCGGCGAATTCCGAGAATTACTCATTAACAGAAACCCGCTTGGCGCGAACACCCCTGTTTCTTCGGATGAGGCCGATTCCGCGCGGCCGCAGTGTAATCAGGACGTCACAGAGGCCCCCCACGACGTGAAGAAGCGAAATGCCGCGGATTAGCGCGGATCTGGCCCGACGCCCGGCACCGTGTCGTCTGCCGTCAAGCGCTTCGGTCGGCGAATCGCTCCTACCCCACCCCAGCCTCCTTCGCTTCCCCGAGCACCGGCGGGGCCCCCGTCGGCGGCGCCACCGGCATGCTCCGCTCGACGATCATCGCCTCCGGCGTGACGGTGAAGTCCAGGCTCCCGCGCGGCACGCCGAGCATTTCGTAATCGATCTCGCTGTTGATCTCCGCCCCCAGCATGAGCACCAGCGCGTCGAGGTAGAAGAAGAGCAGTAGCACGGCCACGCCCCCCACCGTGCCGTACGTCCGGCTGTAACTCTCCTTGCCGAACTGGTTCACGTAAAGCCGGAACACGATTGACAGCAGCAGCCACACGCCGATCGTGAAGACCGCGCCCGGCGAGAAGAGCGTGAAGCGCTGTTTCACCGCGATCCCGTACTTGTACATGATCCCCACCACGCCGAACATCAGCGTCCCCGCGAGCACGTACCGCGCGCCGTTCCACAAGTAGACGAGCCAAATGGAGTAGTGCCACCCCATCTCGTCCCACTTTTTCAACGCGTACTTCGTCCCCAGATTCCCGATCGGGATGAGCAGGAGCACGAGCAGCACCAAACTCGCGACGACGACCGTCAGCCCGATCGCGATGACCCGCCGCTTGACGATCCCCCTGCCTTTCTCGACCTCGTAGCACCGGTCGAGGGCGGTCATCGTCATGTTCACCCCGCCGCTCGCGGCCCAGATCGTCACGATCAGTCCGAGCGAGAGCAGTCCGCCCTGGGGCTTGTCGATGACCCACCGGATGTTCTCCCAGATCGCGTCGGCGGCGTTCGACGCCAGGTAATAGTGCAGCGACTCGGGGATCTGCTTCTTGGCGGCCTCGATCGCGTTGTCGGGCAAGTACGGGACGAGCGTGAGCAGGAAGATCAGGAACGGGAAGACGCTGAACAGCCAGGAGTACGCCAGCGCCGCGCCCCACGTAAGCAAATGGTCTTCGCCGACCTCGTTCCACACGCGCGCGGAGAACTTGAAGAACCCCACCCGGCGGATCACCTTCGGCACGTCGCGCAGTCGAGCCATAAGCCCATGCATTGTGTCGAGGGGGGATCGTTAAACAAGCGACCGGCGGGCGCGCCGCGCGATACAGAATGCCGGGCGCCGAGGCGGCCATGTCCGCGCCGCGGCCCGGTTTCCGCACTCTTCCGCGTGGCCGCCTGCTTCATCCGGTCGCTGCAAATGATTGCGTTCGCCCCACGCCACGCGATACGCTCTGCGCAAGTCTCCTGGAGGACGCCCGACATGCAGCCCCCCGACGACCGCCTGATGCGCGTGCCCGCCCCTGCCGCCGCCGGATCCACCGCCGGGCCTGCGGCGGTGCACCGGCGCGACCTGCTCACCGCGCTCTCCCTCCCGGCCGCGCTCGCGCTGCTGCCCACCGGCCCCGCGCGCGCGGGTGGCCGGCGCACCCGCGTACTCACCCCGCCCGCCGGCGTCGAAATGATGCCCGACATCAACACCGCTCCGGCGATCGACGTCCCGGGCTTCGTCCGGTCGGTCGACGAGAACGGCGCCACCCTCCACGTCACGCCCGACGGCAAGACGCTCGTCGCCGTCAACTCCCACAGCCTCTTCACGTTCTCGCTTCCCGACGGGCTGGTCACCGGGCACGGGCCGATCAACGTGACCCACCACAACAAGCGCGGCGTCCATGCCGTGCTCCACCCGTCGGGCAAGTATATCGCCGCCGACCAGGGCGTCATCGGCAACGCGCCGCCCCGCGGCCGGGTGATGGGCGTGCAGTACCTGGCCGTGGTCCGCGGGGCCGCCCTCCCCAACCCCGGGCCGCACGACACGGGCGTCCGGGAGATCGCCTTTTCCCCCGACGGCAAGCTCGCCGCGTCCGCCTCGGAGGAGGCGATCAAGTTGTGGGACCTCACCCGGCGCGGCGCCCTGATCGCCGTCCTCGAAACGCCTCCCGCCGATTACCGGATCGGCGAGGCCACGCTCGTCTTCTCCCCCGACTCGAAGCTCCTGGCGACCCGCTGGCTCAAGGGCGTCACGCGGCTCTATACGGTCGCCGCCGGCGCGACCGCGCCCAAGCCCAAGGAGGTCGCCCAACTCGGCGGCACGAACTCCGGCCGATTCCCCGGCGGGATGATCGTCTTCACCCCCGACTCCAAACACGTCGTCACGACCAGCCCGACGATCTGGTCGGTGCCGGACGGGAAGCTCGTCAAGTACCTGGGCACCACCGCCTGGTCGATCGCCGTCAGCCCGGACGGCAAGACGCTCGCCGCCGACACCGCCCGCGACGGGATGATCCACCTCCACTCCCTACCCGACGGCAAGCCGCTCCGCTGGCTCCCGACCGACGAGCCGCAGCGCGAGCTCGGCTCGCTGACGATCTCGCCCGACGGAAAGTTCCTCGCCCAGGCCGGAGCCAAAGGCCAGCTTCGGATCTGGTCCTTCCCCGACGGCAAGCCGCTCGCCAAGGCGACGGTCCCCGGCATGTACGTCGACTCGCTGACCTTCACCCCCGACTCCAAGTTCCTCCTCGCCTGCCACCGCACGTGCATCGTCTGCTACGACATGACCGGCCCGGTCCCGGTCTTCCGCACGTCGTTCTATACGCCGGACGTCAGCCCGGTAGCCGAAAAGATGATGATCTACAAGGTGCGCGACCCGGCCACCAAGGAGACGATCACGCGCACCGTGCCCGCGACCGCCAAAATGCCCGCCGGTGCTACCTGCACGTGCAACCTCGTCGGCGGCACGCGGCGCGACTTGGAGCTGCGCGGCCCGTTCTGAACACGGATCCCTGACACTCCACGCCGACTCCTGTGGAGTCGGGTTCGCGCCGCAGGTGCGAAGCGTCGTGCACGGGAGCGCCGAAACACGATCCGGAGATCCGACGCAACCGCAGGCTACCGCCGGCGGCTATCAAGAGTCCCGCATGTCCATCGCCGCGCCCCAACTCTCCGCCGAGCTCTTCGTCCTTCCGCTCGACGACCAGCCCGACGCCTACGTCGTCTACGCGCCGCTCCGCCGCGCCGCGTTCGTCGCGAGTCTTGCTGTCGTCAACGCCCTCGCCGACCTGCGTGACGGTCGATCCGCCGACATCGATCCCGACCTCACCGACTTCCTCCGCCGCCTCGAGATCCTCGACGCCGGCCCCGAGCCCTCGCCCGTCACTCCGCCGCGCACCGGCGATCCCGAGCCGACCGCCGTCACGCTCTTCCTCACCACCGCCTGCAACCTCCGCTGCACCTACTGCTACGCCGCCGCCGGCGACACCCCCGCGCGCCACATGCCCCACGCCGTCGCCCAGCGCGGCATCGACTTCGTCGCCGCCAACGCCCGCCGGCTCGCCAAGCCCGGCATCGAGCTCACCTTCCACGGCGGCGGCGAGCCCACCGTCAACTGGCGCACCCTCACCGCCGCCCTCGACTACGCGCGCACGATCGCCGCCGCGCCGGGCGAGTCCCCACTGGCCGTGACCGCGTCGCTAGCGACCAACGGCGTTCTCACCGACGCGCAGATCGACTGGATCGTCGCCAACCTCGACGCCGCCTCCGTCTCGTTCGACGGCTTGCCCGCCGCCCACGACCGCCACCGCCTCACCGTTGCCGGCCAAGGCTCGAGCGACCGCGTCCTCCACACGCTCAAACGCTTCGACGATGCCGGTTTCCCGTACGGCGTCCGCATGACCGTCACGGCCGACCAGATCGCCACGCTCCCCGATTCGGTCGATTTCATCTGTCGGACGCTCCGCCCGACCCGAGTCCAGGCCGAGCCCGCCTTCCGCATGGGCCGCGGACTCGACGCGCCCTCGGCCGAGACTGATGCGTTCATTGCCGCGTTCCACCGGGCCCGAACTCGCGCACGCGCGTACGGCCACGAGCTCACTTACTCCGCCGCGCGCCTCGGCACGATCACCACCCACTTCTGCGAACTCTCCCAGGACTTGTTCGCCATCACCCCTGACGGCAACGTCTCCGCCTGTTACGAGGCCTTCAGCGAACAATCCCCCGTCGCCGACAAACTCTTCTACGGCCAACCCGCCGCCGACGTGTCCGCCGGCTACCGCTTCAACCTCCCGGTCCTTCAATCGCTCCGGGGCCAAACGGTCGACGCGCGTCCCTTCTGCCAGGGGTGCTTCGCCAAGTACACCTGCGCCGGCGACTGCTACCACAAGTCGCTCACGACCGCGGGCGATGCCACGATCGCCGGCTCGGACCGCTGCCACATCACGCGAGCCCTGACGCTCGACCAGATCCTCTCGAAAATCGAAGAGTCCGGGGGCATCGCCTGGCACGAGCCGGCATCCACTGCCTGATCTAGTTCGCCACGCCCAAATCGCTCGCGCACCCTCCGAACACCGCGCCCGTCCCCCATGCCCGCGCCACGTCGCGAATCACGGACCCGCACCTCGCGCACCGTTGCCCCGGCGTCGCCGTGATCACCGCCGCCGCGCGCGCCTCGCCCGCCGGCCCCCGCGCCGACGCCGGCGCTCCGAGCGTCCCCGACCCCGCCCTCTTCCGTCCGCCCGCCGCGCCTCCCGACCGGAACAGCCCCCGCACCCCGCAATAGACGAACACCGGCCACAAGACCGCCAGGGTCATCAGCAGCACCCCCCTCCCCCTCGCCCCCATTCGCGTCTCCGGGCTTCGACTCGCGGATGAATTTGATCAGCAGGACGACCAACGCGACGACCGCGCACCCCGCGTAAGCCGCGCGCACTCCCACCAACCACTTCGGCGTGTCCGCCAGCGCGAATGCCGCGATGCAATTCATGCCGCCGATCCTATCACATCGCGCAACGTAGGGAATTCGCCTGGTCCGATTAGCCGCGCCGCCACCACGTTCAACTTTCGGCGTTTGCGTTCGCTACAGCGTCCCCTTCACCCACTCCCACACTTCCTCCGCCCCCAGGTGCCCGAGGTCCGCCGTCTCCTTCACGTGCACGTGCGGCCCCATCGGCCGCCAGCGTTTCGCGTTGCTCGCCGGACCGTAGATCGCGAACGTCGGGGTGCCGATGATCCCCGCCAGATGCGCCGGGCCCGAGTCGTTGCAGACGACCGCGTCGGCGACGCCCAGATGCGTCAGCAGTTCGACGAAGTCCTTCGGCTCGACCACCTCGGCCACCGCCTTGAAGTGCGCCAGTTCCTCGGCCGGCAGCAGTTCTTTCTCCGCCTCGCCGATGAGCACGCTCACGTGTCGCCGCGACTTGACGATCCGCCGGACGAGTGGGACGAAGTGGGTCCAGTTCTTCTTGGGCGAGCCGCTACCCGGGTGAACGACGACGGTGCCCTCGGGCGAGCGCTTGTAGCCGACGCCGCGCGTCGCCACCGCCTTCATGATCTGCTGGTACGCCGTCCGCACCGCCGGCGACGGCGCGAGCTGCTGCTCGAGCCACTCCGAGACGTGGCCGGGGAACGGGTCGTCGTCGGGCGGGCGCGGCGACAGGTGCGTGACCTTCGCCTCGGGATTGATCGTGGCGACGGCGGCCGTCCAGTTGTCACTCGGCGATGACACGAACGAGTAGATCGAGTGGGCGCCGTCGACGAGCTTGCGCGACGGCTCGGGCAGTTTGGCCGGGTCGCCGTAAAGGTGGTGAAACGCACCGCCGTCGACGTCGGCCGACTCAACCCTGAGCGCCTTCTCGGCGAGCTTTCCCTTCCCTCCCTGCGCCACGTACACGATCCGCGACTGCGGGTGCAGCCGCCCCAGCGCCAGGGCCAGTGGCCAAGTGACGACGAAATCCCCCAGCGCCCCGGCATGGAAAATCAACACGTTGCGTCGCAGCACGCCACAAGGATACGCAGGGCGGCGAGATGTCGCGAGTCGGGCCGCAGATTCCGACACCGCGGGTAGGACGAGGCGCCGTCCAACAACCTCGGAAAAGCGTGGTAGAGTCCCCTCCGGAGGCCCTTCCCCTTTGCGCATCGCCCTGCTTGTCATCCTGCTCCTTGCCACCCGGGTCGCGCGCGCCGAGCCGCCCGCCGTCGCGGTGGATTTTTCGCCTAAGGTGCAGCCGCTCCTGGTCAAATACTGCCACGCCTGCCACGGCCCGGACAAGGAAGAGGGAGGCGTCGGCCTGGCGGACATCAAGGACGCCGCCTCCGCCCTCCGCCAGCGCGTCCTCTGGAAGCGCGCCGCCAAGGCAATCGGGACGGGCGACATGCCGCCCGCCGACACCAAGGTTCAACCGACCGACGCCGAAAAGAAACTCCTGACGACCTGGATGAAGTCCGCCGCCGACTTCGTCGACCTCGACCCCGCCAGCCGCGACCCCGGCCCCGCGCTGGTCCGCCGGCTCACCCGCCGGGAGTACGACAACACGATCCGCGATCTGCTCGGCGTTTCCTTCGACTCCGCCGCCGAGGCCGGCCTGCCGGACGAGGACGTCGTCGAAGGGTTCGACAACAACGCGTCGTCGCTCGTCACGTCGACGACGCAGCTTGAGAAGTACCTCGCCGCCGCCGACAAGGCGCTCGATAAAGTGTTCGCCACAACGCCGGCGAAACCGACCGCCCGCGATGCGAAGGGGAGCGCGAAGGCACCACCCGGCGGCGTCGCCAACCCGCTCGAAAGGCTTTTGATCGCCAAGCCCTCGGCGACGCTCCAACCGCGCGACGCTGCGACGCAGGTGCTGTCGAACTTCGTCCGCCGCGCTTATCGCCGCCCCGCGAAGCCCGCCGAGCTCGCGCGTCTCCTGCCCCTCTTCGATCGCGCGCTGGCCGAGGGCAAGCCCTTCGACCAATCCATCCGCGCCGCGCTCAAACCCGTCCTCGTCTCCCCGCATTTTCTCTATCGACCCGAGACGAGCCGCCCCGTGTCCGCCAAAGGCTTGGGCGCGCTGGTGACCGATCACGAGCTTGCCACGCGCCTGTCGTACTTCCTCTGGAACACGATGCCGGACGACGCGCTCCTCGCCGCCGCCGACGCCGGCCAACTCTCGACACCCGACGGTTACGCGCAGCAACTCGCGCGCATGCTCGCCGACCCCAAGGCCCGCTCTCTCACCGACTCGTTCGCCGCCCAGTGGCTGCACCTGAACAAGATTGCGTTCGCCCGCCCCTCCACCGAGAACTTCCCCACGTTCACGGGCAAGCTCCGCCAGGCGATGGCGGACGAGATCGCGACCTTCTTCGACCACCTCCGCACCGCCGACCGCCCGATCTTCGACCTGCTCGACGCCGACTACACCTTCGCCAACGCCGACCTCGCCAAACATTACGGCATCGCCGGTGTCTCCGGCCCCACCGCTCAGCGCGTCGCCCTCAAATCCGAGCACCACCGCGGCGGCCTGCTCGGCATGGCCGGCGTCCTCGCCCTCACCTCCCACACCCACCGCACCAGCCCCACCCAGCGCGGCAAGTTCGTCCTCGAAGTCATCTTCGGCACGCCGCCCCCGCCCCCGCCCGCCAACGTCGGCCAGATCAACGAGAACAAGAAGAAGGGCAAGAGCGGCAAGGAAGAAGTCGCCTCGTTCCGCGACCTCCTCGCCCAACACGCCAGCCAGAAATCCTGCGCCGGCTGCCACGCCAAGATCGATCCCCTCGGCTTCGCCATGGACAATTACGACGCCATCGGCGCCTGGCGCACCGGCACCAAAGACCAACCCCTCGACACGACCGGCGTCCTCCCCGGCGGCGAAAAGATCAACGGCATCGACGAGCTCAAACAGGTCATCCTGAGCCGCAAGGACGAGTTCGCCCGCAACCTGGCCGAACAACTCCTCTCGTACGCCCTGGGCCGAAAGCTCGATTACTACGATGAGCCGACGCTGCGGGAAATCGAGGCGGCAATGAAGAAGTCGGAGTACAAGTTTCCGGCCCTCGTGAAGGCGGTGGCGGAGAGTTATCCGTTCAGGAATCGCCGGGTGGAAGCAACCAAGGCTGCCCCGTAGCGTGGGCGTCCCGCCCGTGTTCCACCAACGACAACCACCCTCCGCTACTACACTTATTCTGACATGACCCTTCCCCCCCGCCCCACCCAACCCTCCCGCCGCTCGATCCTCCGCGGCGCCGGCGCCCTCCTCGCCCTCCCGTTCCTCGAATCCCTCGCCGTGCGCACCGCCCGCGCCGCCGGCCTGCCCGCCGCGGCCGCAGCCAGCGCGCCGCTCCGCATGGGCATCTTCACCGTCACCGGCGGCACCGTCGTCGAGTCGTGGAAGATGAAGTCCGCCGGTCCCCTCACCGGCAAGCTCCCCTCCATCCTCCGCCCGCTCGACTTCGCGCGCAACGACATGCTCCTGCTCACCGGACTGTCGCACAACGGCAAGTCCGAGGGCCTCAACGGCCACGAGTCCTGCGCCTTCGCCCACCTGACCGCCGCCCCGGTCATCAAGAAGGAGGCCGGCCGGCCCCACGCCGGTATCTCCGTCGACCAGGCCGCCGCCGCCGTCGCCGGGCAGGAAACCTTCCTCCCCTCGCTCGAGGTCGGCCTCTCCAACCAGGAGACCCGCTACTCCTTCCGCACCGCCACCACGCCCGTTCCGTACGAGGCCGACCCGCGCCTCGTCTTTGAGCGCATGTTCCGCGGCCGTGCCCCGATCGTCCCCAACTGGCAGCGCCGCGCCGCGGCCAACCAGCGCACCGCCGTCGCCGCCTCCGCCAAGTCCTCCTCCTACGACGCCAGCGTGATCGACCTGGTCCTGCAAGATGCGAAGGACCTCCGCGGCACCATGTCCTCCGCCGACCAGCAGAAACTGGACGAGTACCTCTACTCCGTCCGCGCCATCGAGGGCCGCATGCAGACCCTCGAGGCGCGCCTGAAAGAGGAACTTCTCGACGCCAGGCAGCCCGGCCCCTCGCGGCTCGTCACGCCGGAGATGCTCGCCAAGGACACCAACTTCGGCCGCTACCGCAACCTGATCCACCAGGACCCCGAGACCCACGGCCAATACATCCGCCTGATCGCCGACCTCATGGTCCTCGCCTTCCAGACCGACACCACCCGCGTCATGACCCTCGCCGTCGGCTCCGACGAGGCGATGTTCCCCGGCGTCGTCACCGTCGGCTACGAGCGCCACTGCCACACGCTCGAACACCAGGGCAACAGCTTCCGCGTCGAGGACGCCGACCCGATCGCCCGCGAGGCCTGCCGCCAGATCCACGCCTGGTATACCACCCTCTTCGCCGAGATGGTGGGGAAGATGAAGTCCATCGACGAGGGCAACGGCACCACCCTCCTCGACAACTCGATGCTCCTCTACACGTCCTACATGGCCGACGGCAACCACGGCCGCTCCGACTACCCCGCCCTGCTCGTCGGCAAGGCTCAGGGCAAGCTCAAGATGGGCCGCCAGATCGACTTCACCCCCCGCACACCCGTCGCCAATCTCTACGTCGAAATGCTCGACCGCATGGGCGCCAAGGTCAACGAGTTCGGCGACTCCAAGACCGCCAGAACGGCAAACTACGACGGCCGCTTGCCGGGCCTCGCATAGTTCGCGCAACGACCGTCCCCACTGTCATCCTGAGGTACTCCGAAGGATCTAGCCGGCACACCGTGGCCCGTCCGACGTTGGCGAGAGGGCCCCGACGCTCGATGCCAGATCCCTCGGCGTACCTCGGGTTGACACGTTCGACGCATTTGCGAGTGACCAACCATTCGTGCCCATTCGCGTTCATTCGTGAAACCTCCTCCGTGCCTCCGTGTCTCCGTGGTGAACTGATGCCCTCGACCCCATACTTCGCCGCCGTCGGCGCCGACGGCCTCCGCCTCCTCTCGCCCGACGGCAAAACCTGGTCGCGCGAAACCAAGGGCAAGGAGGGCGAGGTCTACCGCGCCGTCGCCTTCGGGAACGGCCGGTGCGTTGCCGCCGGCACCTTCGGCGGCCGCAACGTCATCGCCGCCACCGCCGACGCCACCACTTGGAACGCCGCCGGCTTCGACGGCAAGTACCGCTACAAGCTCCTCGGCCTCGCCCATGGCCAGATCGCCAACGCCCCCACCTTCGTCGGCTTCGGCGGTGACCCCGTCACGGTGGGCCAAGGCTCGCCGTTCGTCGTCACCTCCGCCGACGGCGTCAAATGGTCCGACCAGACCCCCATCGCCGGCAAAAACATCCTCCGCCGGCTCGCCTGGGGCGACGGCAAGTTCGTCGGCGTCGGTGACCGCGGCCGCCGATCCTACTCCGCCGACGCCAAGGACTGGAAAGACGCCCCCAGTTCCAAGGCGATCCACACCCTCGTCGACGTCGCCTTCGGCGGACCCGCGGGCAAGCAACTCTTCGTCGGCGTGGGCCTCCACGGCCTCCGCGCCGTCACAATCGACGGCCAGAACTGGCTCCCGCCCGTCCTCGGCGAAGAGGGCGAACACCTCAACTCCGTCCTATGGACCGGCAAGCGGTTCGTCGCCATCGCCGCCGGCGCCACCTACACCTCCCCGGACGGCTACGCCTGGACCCGCAACCCCAACGCCAACCCGCCCCTCACCGCCTGCTACGGCGAGGTCGCCGGCAAACCGCTCTACCTCGGCACCGCCTGGAAGGGTCGACTTCTCACGAGCCCCGACGCCATCACGTGGACCGATGTGCACCGCTCGACGTCCGCGATCGAGGCGGTCGGATACGGTATGATCGGGTAGCACGCCCAGGCCGACTTGATGCGCCGGTCTGTCGCCCCTCCGGGGCTCTTTCATTTCAACCGAACGGACCCGGGGCTTACGCCCCGGGCTACTGGCTGTCGCCGCTCCGCGGCTGAATTCATTCGGCGCCGCGCACGTCGCTGTTGTCGCCTGCTCCCCGCCTACTGCCCCATCACCCGCCACCAGTTAATGACCACGTTCACCTGCGTCGCCCGCCCGAGATCCGCCTGTTCCACCACCAGCGTCCGGTGGTCGTGCGTGATCGTGTAGTCGCCCAACTCCGGGTCCACCTGCCCGAACGGCGCGGAGAAGTGCGGCACCGGGATGTGCGTAATCGTCCCGTCCTCCGGCGACACGGACGCCACGAAAATCCGCCCGCGCTTCCTGTAATACACCTTCGTCCCGTCCGGCGACCACACCGGCCAATCCCCGCCGCCCTGCGTGATCTGCCGGCTCACCCGCCCGTCCGGAAACGACCGCAACTGCACGTCCCGCACGCCGCCCGCGCCCGACGTCGCGAACGCGACCCACCGCCCGTTCGGCGACACCCGCGGCGCCCGGTCCTCGCCCGCCGTCGCCGCCACCACCGCCGGCGGCTCACCCGCCACGTCGGCCTTCGCGTAGAACACGTCCCGCGCCTCGCCCGCCTTCGCCGGCGCGCTGAACACCACGCCCGCGCTGTCCGCCGTCCACGAAACCTGCCGCGCCGGCCCCGCCAGTCCCTCGCACACCTTGACCGTCGTCCCCTCGGCCAGTGACCGCACGTGGACGGCGTGCGCGCCGTCCGCCGTCGTCACCCCGTACGCGGCGCGCCGCCCGTCGGGCGAGATCGCACCCGTCGTCACCGCCCCGCCCGCCACCACCTCCTGGTAAAAGTCCGTCGCCGGGTCGTACGTGAACACCCGGTTCGGCCGGCCCTTCCAAATCACCGACATCCGCTTGCCGTCGTCCGTCACGTGCGGTTCGGCCAGCGGGACCGTCGCCTTGCTCACCGTCGTCGTCGGCCCCTCGCCCAGCGCGAACGCCAGCACCGACGTCTCCTTGAACACCGGCCCCGGCACGTACGCCAGCACCCCGTCGTCCGACACGTCGTACGCCGCCGCGTACAGCGTGTGGTCCGACAGCACCCCGCCCGCCACCATCACCTCGTTGCCCGTCCGCCGCAGCGACTTGGCCTCGACAGGCGCCGCGTAGATCGAGCCCGCGCGCTCGTACATCACGCAATAACCGCGCGGCGTCCGCGCCACCCGCGCCGACGCCCCGCGCCCGACCAGCGACCGCCGCGCCCGCGTCGCCAGACCCACCGCGTCCACCCGAGCCTCCCCCCGCCCGTTCACCACCGTCACCAGCACCGTCTGCCCGTCCGGCGTCAGGCACGGCGACAAATGTGCCGCCTCGTCCGCCGCCGCGTCCACCGCCGTAACTCGCTCCGGCGCGCCCCCACCGGTCGCCGGCACGCGCCACACGCCCTGCCCCCACGCCGGCACGTAGTACACGCGCGAGTCCCGCCCGTAGTCGTACCCGCCCCACCACCCGGATACCTCCGCCAACCGCTGCCCCGCCCCGCCCGTCGCGTGCCGCCGGATGATCGCCCCGTCGTCGTAGTGCACGACCCACTGCCCGTCCGGCGAGATTGCCGGCAGCAGCGCGCCCTCCGTCCCGCCCAGCGGCCGAAAATCCGCGTCCTCCCCCGACCGCGTCCACAGGTGGTGCTGGCGCAGTACCGCCGTGTTCAGCGCCACCCGCTGCGCCTCGAACGGGCGGGGACTGCCCGCGCGTACGGTCGGCGACGTCGTCGGCCCGGACGCGCCCACGTCGAACCCGCCCGCCGCCGAGACCACGATCCGCCCCCCGTTGCGCGCCATCGCCACCCGCGCGCGCGACAACAGCGGCTGCGCGCGGTCCGTCGGGAAGCGCAGCGAAAACCGCCACGTCGCCCCGGCCGCCGCACGCTCGACCGCGCGCGTCGCCGGCTCCCCACCGCCGACCGGGCTCGCTCCCGCCGACGCGCCACCGCCACCGCCGGCCGGCGGACGGTTCCAGTACGGCCCGGCCACCGCCAGCCCCAGCGCCACCACCGCCAACAACAGCGCCGCGATCGTCAGCCGCCGCACGAACCGGTGCCGCCGGCCCGCCAGGATCTGCGCCTCCACCTCCGCCCGCGGCGGCGGGACCGGCCCGAGCCACTCCTTCGCCTCCAGCGCCTCTTCCAACTCCACCCGCACGTCCCCCATGTCCCGCAACCGGCGCGCAAGGTCCTTCGCCACGCACCGCGCCAGCAGCCGCCGCACCGACGCCGGCACGTCCGCCGGCAGCGCCGCCCAGTCCGGCTCGCGGTGCAAAATCGCCGCCGCCACGTCCGCGCTCGTCCCGCCCGCGAACGCCAGTCGCCCCGTCAAACACTCGTAAAGGATGCACCCCAGCGCGAACACGTCGGTCCGCCGATCCGCCTCCTGCCCGCGCACCTGCTCCGGGCTCATGTAGGGCGGCGTGCCCATCACGGCCCCCTCGCGCGTCGCATGGCTCTCTGGCACGGACACGGTCCCGGAGCCCGACCCGCCCGCCTCGCGCGCCGGCATCTCCCGCGCCAGCCCGAAGTCCAGCACCTTCACGCGCCCGTCGCCGCAGAGCATCACATTGTGCGGCTTGAGATCCCGGTGCACCACGCCCGCGTCGTGCGCGGCCTCGAGCGCCGCCGCCACGGCCGCGCACACGCGCAGCGATTCGTCGATCGCCAGTCGACCCTTCCCGATCTGGTCCGCCAGCGTCCGCCCGTCGATGAACTCCATCACCAGGTACGACGCCGGCGGATCCCCGTGCTCCTCCAGGTCGTACACGGTCGCGATGTTCGGGTGCGACAGCGACGCGAGGATCCGGGCCTCGCGCAGAAACCGCGCAACCCGCGCGGGGTCGTCGGCCATCGACGCCGGCAGCGCCTTGACCGCCACCGCCCGCCCCAACCGCGAATCCGTCGCCCGGTACACCACGCCCATCCCCCCCTGCCCCAGGATCTCCGCGATCTCGTACCCGCCCACGCGCTCCCCGAGCAGCGCCCACGCCGGCGTCGCCACCCGCGCCCGCCCCCCACGCCCCGCCCCACCGCCGCCACCGCGCGACACCCCAAGCGACGTCCCGGGCGCGAACCGCGTCAGCCGGTCGATTTTCTCCCCCACCTGCTCGTGCCGGAACATCGCCAGCACTTCCTCCCGTACCACCTCGTCCCCCCCGCACCGCGCGCGGACGAACTCGTCCCGATTCGACGCGTCCACTCCCGACGCGTCAAAATAGAGCGCCTCGACCCGCGCGAACTGTTCCGGACTCAACCGCGACACCGCACATCCCTTCGCTCACGCCACAAACCCACCCGCGGATTCCGGCCCACCAACCCATCAGAAGGCGAAATGACGAAAAAGGTATGGCTATCCCGCCGCAACTCAATCTTTACGTTTTTCGTCTTTTCGTTTTCTTTCATCCGCCCCTCCCCCCCTCTCCTACACCATCCCCGCCAACTCTTTCGCCAGCCACGCCTTCGAAAACACCCAGTCCCGCTCCACCGTCGCCACCCCCACTCCCAGCGCGTCCGCCGTCTCGTTCACCGTGAAACCCCACAGCACCCGGTACCGCACCACGTCCGCCTTCCGCGCGTCCAGCGCCGCCAGCCGGTCCAGCGCGCCGTTGAGCGCCTCGACGTCGACGTCATCGCCCGACGCCCGTGCCGGCGGATCGAGTTCCGGCGACAGCGTCACCTTCAACGCCCCACCCCCGCGCTTCTGGGCCTTGCGCTCGCGGTGGTAGTCCACCAGCACGCGCATCATCAGCCGGCTGGCGATCGCGAAGAAGTGTCCCGCCCCGTCGAACTGCTGCCGCTGGCGGAGCAGTTTCATCAGCGTGTCGTCGGCCAGCATCGTCGGCTGGATCGTCACGCCGCCGAGCCCCGGCCCGAAGTCCTTCACCAGATGCCGCCGGGCCATCGCCCGCAGGTGTTCGTGCACCGCCTCGGCGAGCCGGTCCGACGCCCCGGCCTCCCCGCCGTTGGCCGCGTGCACGAGTTGATCGATCACGGTATCGCTGGCTTTGTCGGGCATCGGCGGTTGAGTATACCAGCGCTCGACCCTATAGGGGGTCAGTGATGCCGTCCGGCACGAGCGCCGCTTGTTCGCGACTCTTCATGAGCCGCTGCCGCATCGCCTCGCCCATGACCATGCACGCCGCGTGGGACATCGACAGCGACGCTCCGCCCGCCGCCGTCGGGATCGTGACGAAGCGGTCGCAGATCTCCCGGACGGCCCCAGACAGGCCGCGCTTCTCCCCGCCGATCGCCAGCACGCTCGGGCCGGTCATGTCCACGTCGAAGACCGTCCGCTTGGCGCCCGCGATGCACCCGTACAGCTTGCAGCCGAGCCGCTGCACCTTCACCAGCGGGTCGATCGAATCGATCTGCACCAGCGGCAGCCGCTCGTACGCCCCGCTGGACGGGCGGGCGATCTCCGTCGCGTCCAGGTCCCACACGTGCTTTTTGATCAGCACCGCGTGCGCCCCCAGCGCCTCGGCCGACCGCAGCGTGAACCCCAAGTTTCGCGCGTCCTCGACGCCCTCGATCAGGAGAAGCATCGCCGGCCGGCGCCCCAGCCGCTCGACCACCTCCACCAGGCTGTCGCCATCGAGCCGCGGCTTGGGCCCGGCCAGGGCGAGCATTCCACCGTGCGACGCGCCGTGGGCCATTTGGTCGAGTTCCTTGCGGTCGGCCGTTCGGACGGGGACGCCCAATTGCTCGGCCAACTCCATGACTTCCGTGAACTTCTCCACGTGCGCCCCGTGCGCGACCAGGATCATCTGAAACCGCCGCTGGCGGGCCTGGAGCGCGGCGAACACGGACTGTCTACCCTCGATCGTTTCCATCTGGGGTGGAGGATAGCCAGAGTTCTCACTAAGGCACAGGGGAGCGAGGGAGGGAGGATGTGGGGGTGGGGAGTTGGGGTGAACTCAACTCGGGGGTGCGGACGTCCGATAGCGCTCATATGAGCGCCGTGCTCCCCGACGAATTTCCGTTCAACCGCGCGAAGCCCGCGCCCGAGCCGATCGCCCCCGTTGCGGCGCCCGAGCCGGCGCCGCGCCCCGCGCCCGCGATCATCCCAGACGCCGTCGCGCCCGCGCCGACGGCGGTGCCGGTTGCGCCGCCCGCTGAGTCGGTCACCGACGAGCCCCTCATCGAGGTCCGCGCCGCCTGCGCGACGCTCTACCGCGGCCCCGAGCGCCGCCGGTCGCCCCGGCAGGCGCTGCGCGCCAAGGCCGTCTACCGGCCTGATTCCGCCGCCCTGGGCGAGTCCGGTCACCCGGCCGGGGTCCAGGTCTCGAACATCTCCATGCTCGGCGTCCGCTTCTGGGCTCGCGGCGCCGTGCCCGCCGGCGCCAAGGGCAGCGTCCGCATGGAGGTCGGCCCGCTCAAGTGGAGCAGCCGCGTCCGCGTCGTCGCGTGCGTGCCGTGCGAGGACGACGACGGCTACGTCATCGGCTGCGAGTTCGTCGGGAACGAACTCAAACGCGGCCGGCGGACCGACGCGGCGTAATTCGCTCTACTTCGCCCCCTCTAGCAACTTCACCATCCCCTTCCCCAGCGCATCCCCCACGAGGAAGTACGTCTCGGCGTTCCCGAACTCGTGATGGCCGTGGCTCGGGTTCGGCGACTCACTCGCCTTCCGCACGAATTGCCGCGTCGGCACGAAGATGACGCCCCCCGCGAACTCGGGCCGATTCGTCGCGGCAGCCTGCGCCTTCCGCAGCGCCTCCCACTGCGGCGGCGCGTCCACCCACGCGCCGGTCAACTCGCCAACGACCACCGGCAGCGCCGGCGCGCCGAACTCCTTCCGCACGTCCTTGATCAGGTTCACCAAGTTCTGCTCGTACTCCGGTACTGCATTTTTCGCGTCCACGCCGTCGTTCCAGCCCTGGTACCACACAAGCCCCGCCACCTCGTGCCCGCGGTCCTTCAACTGCGGAAAGTCTTTCGCCATGTTCGCGATCGCCTCGCGCACCCCCGCGATCATCTTCGTGTAGTACGGCCCGACCTCCCCGCCCGACGACGGCGGGCGAAAGTCCTTGTACAGGCTCTTCCCGCCCCACGCCGTCTTCACCATCAGCACCGGGTTCTCGATCCCGTCGCCGATGACGTGTCCGAACTGCAACTCCGGCCCGAAGTGGTGCGTCCCGCCGTAGACGGCGAACCCGATCCCGAGCGGGCCGGCGAGGAGCGGCCCGCGCTCGCGCTGGTAGCGGACGAACACGTCGTCCCGCACGACCCACTTGCCATCCGGCCCTTTGAGGTGCTTGAACGCATCCACCTTGGCCGGGTCCGCCATCAACACCGCCAGCGTCCCCTTGCCCTCGTTGTAATGCTTCCCCGTCAGGTCGACGACCGCCTGCCCTTCCATGTTCGACTGCCCGGCGAGGATGAACACCTTCACTGGCGACTTGGCCGGCTCAGCGCCGGGTGCCTGCACCATCACGAGTGCCGCCACGACAAGGGCAACGAGAGTATTCATCATTTGGTCACACCTCCTGCGGTCACTTGGGTTGCCGCGCCGCGCCCGCCGGCGCTGGCGCCGCGCGAAGCTCCTGCTGCGCGAGGAGGAATTCCCGCCGCTTCGCCAGGTGGTTCTTCAGCGCCTGCACGAACGACTTAAAGTTGCGCACCGCCTCGTCGGGGTTGATGCCCGTCAGCTTCGCGCGCAGGCGGACGTCGGGCCCGAGCCTGGTCACGACCTGATCGAGCAGCGGGTTGTACACCTCGGGCGTGTACACCTTCGTCAGCACCTCGCGAAGGCGCGCGACGAACACCTGCCGGAACTCGGCGTTCCCCAGGAGCGGCCGCGCGAACCACCCACCCCGCCGCCACCACGGCCCCGGCCCGCCGTGGTTCTGTTCCGACCCATAGTCGAGCGGCATGTCGAAGAAAAAGTCCGCGGGCCCCATCCCGTCGTGGAAGCCCCACGTCTTGTCCTGGTCCCACGGGAACATCATCCACTTCCCGGCCGGCGTCTGGTACGTGAAGTAATTGTTGAAGTACCCGTCCCAGTGCGACAGCGCCATGTTGACCGCGAAGTACGTGGCGACGTTATCGACGTCGAAGTTCTCCCGGATCACCTTCCACAATGCCGGGCCCTTGAGCGTCTCGAGTTGTTTGTTGAGCGCGACGAGCTTGGCGTGCCCGGTGTGCTCGTTCGTCCGCTTCTCGTGCTGCCCGACCAGGTCGCCGCGCTGCCAGCGGATCTTGTAGAGGTCGCCGTCCGGGTCGATCTTGTTCCGGCGGAGGAAGCCGCGGTTGGGCTGCTCGATCAAGAGTTGGTACCCGCGGGGCTGGCCGTCGAGCGTGAGCCGGACGAACTCGCTGAGCGGCGCGGCCATGCCGGCCCGGCGGTAAACGTCGTAGGCGAAGTGCTCGTTGAGCAGGAAGCGATCGACGCCCTCGTGGATGATGCCGACGGCAGACTGGCCGTTCAGCCGGGCGTCCTTGTGCAGGTGGACCTTGAACCCGCGGTCGCCCTCCCGGCGGACGACGTTCACCCAGTCGAACACCTGCGTCTTGCGCGTCACCGGGTCGACGTACACCAGCACCGCCGACCCGCGCGGCGGGTGCGGCTCGTTCACACCCCCCGCCGGCGCCGGATTCGCCGAAGCCGCAAACGGCTTGGCGTCCGGCTTGAGTCCCGCAGCGGGCTTCCCGCGGATCACCAGCGCCTGCGCGATGTTCGCCTGCGGCCAGGGCTCGTGGACGTACAGCGAGAACGTGGGCCGGAGGTCCGTCTCGCCCGGGGCATAGCGCGTCAGCTTCCCGTCCGCCGACGTCGCCGCGATGCGATACCGCACCAGCGCGCCGGCCTTCTGCGGGTGGATCGTCGCGGTGTACACCACGCCCGCCGGCGGCGCCGCCGTCATCGGCACCGACACTTCTGCGCCCGGCACACCGTCCGTCAGCACGTGATACAGAAGCGCGACCGACTTGAGGCTCTGGCCCGGCCCCATCGTCGCCTCGACGCGGATCGCCTGACCGGGCGTCGGGTCGGCGGGCGTCGGCGAGACGGATCGCACGATCGGCGGAACCGCGGCCGCAAGCGCCGCGTTCGCCTTGCCCGGCGAGCCCGCCGGCCTCGGGGCGCGCGACGACATCGGCGACGCCTGCCAGTTGTACGGGTCGTCCGCGCCCGCGGTCGGGCAGATCCGCTCCAGCGACGCCGAGTACCCGTCCGCGGCGACCGGCCACGGATCCGAATCCTTGTACTTCACGCGCTCGACGAGCATCCCGGCCGCATCCGTCAGGTCGATCTTGCCCCCACCGCCACTGAGCCGCTTGGGCCACGGCCCGAGCGCCGGCTGGTTGTAGTGCTTCTTGAATAGCGCCGGGTCGCGCGCGGCCACGACGAACCCGCCGGCGGGGATCGACGTGCCGGCCGCGAACACGTAACCCGTCGACTTGCCGAGCGACCAGTTCGACACGTCGACGGCGGCAGTCCCGGAATTGTGGAGTTCGACCCACTGAAGGTCGTCGACGTCGTCAGGCGCGTGATAGAAGATCTCGTTGACGACGACCGCGGCGCGCGCGGGCCACGCGAGTGTGGCGAGGAACAAGCAGAGTGCGAGCGGGAATCGCATGTACGAGTTATACCGATCCACCGCTTTCGCGTGCGACGAGGCGCGCACGAAAAACCCACGGGCCGAAGCCCGTGGGTCCTTCGAAATGTAATCTGCTGCCACCGCGCGCCCCAGTGGGGCGCGGCGTGCTCATTTCAGTGAGCATGCGGAAATCGTCCCCCTACTTCTTCGCCGCTTCCTTCGCCGCGTCCTTCTTGTCCATCGACTGCTCGACGGCGACCTTCGGCTTCGCCGCCGCCGTGATCTCCAACTGCGGCCGACCCGCCTCGGGCCAATCGAGGTGGAAGAACTGCCCACGCGGGGAATCCGTCCGCTCGTACGTGTGGGCGCCGAAGTAGTCGCGTTGGCCCTGCAGCAAGTTCGCCGGCAGCCGCGCGCTGCGGTAGCCGTCGTAGTAAGCCAGGGCCGACATGAACGCCGGCGCCGAGATGCCGCTGCTGGCGGCCAGCCCGACGACCTTGCGCCAGTTCGCCTGGCCCTTCTGAATCTGCTCGTTGAAGTACGGCGCCAGGAGCAGGTTCACGAGTTCGCCGTTCGCCTGGTAGGCCTCGGTGATCTTCTGGAGGAACCGGGCGCGGATGATGCACCCGCCGCGGAAGATCGCCGCGATTTCGGCGAAGTTCAGCTTCCAGTTGTACTCGCGCTGCGCCTCTTTCATGAGCTGGAAGCCCTGGGCGTACGCGCAGATCTTCGAGCAGTAAAGCGCGTCCTTGACCGCGTTGATCAGGTCCTGTCGGTCACCCTGGTAGGAGATCGACGGGCCCTTCAGCTGCTTGCTCGCCTCGACGCGCTCGTCCTTCAGTGCGCTAAGGCAGCGCGCGAACACGGCCTCGGCGATCGCGTTCGCCGGGATGCCCATGTCCAGCGCGTTCACGCTCGTCCACTTGCCCGTGCCCTTCTGGCCGGCCGTGTCCAGGATGTGGTCGACCAGGTACCCGTCCTTCTTGACCGGGTCCTTCTGCTGGAGGATGTCGGCGGTGATCTGGATCAGGTAGGAGTCGAGGTCGCCCTTGTTCCACTCGGCGAAGACCTGCGAGAGCTCCGGGGCCGTCATGCCGAGCAGATTGGTGAGGATCCAGTAGGCCTCGCCGATCAGCTGCATGTCGATGTACTCGATGCCGTTGTGCACCATCTTGACGTAGTGCCCGGCGCCATTGGGCCCGAGGTAGGCCGTGCACGGGACGCCGCCGGTCACCGGCTTGCCCGGCGCGTAATCCTCCATCGGCTTGCCGGTCTTGGCGTCGACCTTGGCGGCCACCGCCTCCCAGATCGGCTTGAGGTGCTGCCAGGAATCGGGGTGCCCGCCCGGCATCATCGACGGGCCGAAGCGCGCCCCCAGTTCGCCGCCCGACACGCCCGAGCCGAAGAACCGGCACTTCCCGGCGTATTCCTTCTCCCGGCGGATCGTGTCGGTCCACAGCGAGTTGCCGCAATCGACGATGATGTCGTCCTCGGCGACGCCCGCGGCGATCAGCTCCTTGACCACGGCGTCGACCGGCGCGCCGGCCTTGACCAGGATGATGAACTTGCGGGGCCGCTTGACGGCCTGCACGAGCTGCTGGACGGTCTCGCACCCGACGAGTCCGCCCGGCGGGTTCTCGCGGGCGATGAACTTCTTCATCACGTCCGTCGTGCGGTTGTAAACCGCGACCTTGAACCCGTGGTCGGCGATGTTGAGGGCGAGGTTTTCGCCCATGACGGCCAGCCCGATCAAGCCAATGTCCGCTACGGCAGTCTCAGCCATGGTTTCCTTCTTCTCCGGTTAGTTCGGCGCGCGTGTGGAAACGGCATAAGGTACGCGCCGGGCCGGCGGGGGCAAGGGGAGGGGCCAGCCGGCGGCGACCGGCGATTGACGACAGTCTCGCGATTTCGCGCGCGGGCGGCCGGAATCGACAGCGCGCATAGCGCCTGCGCGCGCGCGGCGACGCCGCAAGCGGTCAGCTCGCGGCGTCGACACTCGTGCACATCGAATCCGTCTTACT
>DASPKW010000105.1:0-3155 GCA_035627895.1 Tepidisphaeraceae bacterium
GGGGCGCGCCAGGCTGGGGCGGCGGTCTCGCCGGGGACCGGGCGGGCCTCGAGCGGCTGGGCGGCCGACCGGGCGACGCCGTCGAGTTGCACGAGGCGGATGCGCAGGGTCTCGCGGCTGGCCTTGGCGGCGGGGAGCGCCTTGGCGTCGGCGGCGACGGCCTGGGCGAGCTGTTCGCAGCGGGCGCGCCAGGCGTCCTTGATCTCACGGTGGGTGGCGGCGATGCCGACCTCGCGGCAGTCGACCACGAAGGCCTTGGCCTCGGCGTCGCGGCGGACCATCTCGGGATCGGGCGGCGGGGGCACGAGGTTGGCGGGGAGCGTGCCGGTGGCCCCGCCGACCTGGCTGGCCACCGCCCACGGCCCGACGACGCCGGCGGCGCGGCCGTCGGTCGCACCGGCGGCGAGCATGGCGGCGGCGCCGATCGGCGTGACCGGGCGCGGCGGGACCTGGGCGGCGGCGAGGGCGCCGGTCGAGGCGCCGGCGGACGCGGCGGCGCTCGCGTCGGTGGTCACGAACGTGGGCCCGACGGGTGGGGTCGGGATCACGGGCGGCGGCTTTACGGGCGGGACGGTCGTCGTCGAACCGGCGTGGCCGGTTGACGGCGTGCCGGTCGCCGCCGCGAGTAGGTCACCCGACGTCCCGGCGGCCGCGCCGGAGGTCGCCGACGTCGCGGCCGTCGTCACCCCGGTCAGGTCCGGAGTCGCCGGGACCCAGGGGTCCGGCTTGAACGTGGCGGAGGCGAGGTTGGGGCCGTGGCCGTCGACCTCGGTGAGCCAGAGGGAGAGGTCGGCTTCGGTGGGGACGGGCCGGCCGACGAACGCGCGGTGGGCCTTGGATTTGGTCGCGAAGGCGACGACGTCGAAGGACGCCCACTCGGGGGAGGCGACCTTGCGGGCGGCGGCGTCCCACTGGTGGTCGGCGTTGAGCCGCTGGAGGGCGCGGGCGAGGGCGGCGAGGTCGGGGGCGTCGGCGAGGTTCGCGGCGGCGACGTACGCGCGGTACGTCATCAGCATTCGGTCGCCGGAGCTCTCGAGCAGGCGGCGGCGGGCCTCGATCTGGTCCCACGCGGACTGCACGACCTCCCACTGGCTGCGGGCGTCGGCGAGGTCGCGGGTCAGGCGGTCGATGCCGCTGTCGGCACTGGGCGTGGCGCGGTCGATCAAATTGCCCAGGTGGCGGGCGGCCCCGGCCCACCCGCGGACCTCAAACGCGCGCTGGCGGCGGGCGGCGTCGGACAGCGGGCCGACGACGGCCTCGAAGGACGCGGCCACGCGCTCGTTTTCGACGAGCTGGCGGGCGAGGAACTCGACGGCGTCCGACGTCGGGACGGCGGCGTCGGAGTCGACGGCGACGCGCAGGGACGTGGCGAACTGCGCGATCTTCTCCTTGAGGAGCGGGCTGGCGTCGGCCCGGACCTGCAGGCGGTCGAGGCGGGCCCGCGCGGCGGCGCGGGCCTCGTCGAGGCGCGCGAGGCGCGACCGGCCCTCGAGGAGGGCCTCGAGCGTGGCGACCAGGTTGCCGGTCGGCCGGGGCGGGACGGCGTCGGCGACGGACTGCGCGTACTGCGCCAGCCGCGCCCACCGCCGGCCCTCGTATTCGACCTTGCGCCCGATCACGTCCTGCAGCGGCTTGAGGCGGCCGCGCGACAGGCTCTCGGCGGTGCGCTCGACCTGCCACCGGGCCTTTTCGATCTTCCAGACGGCCGGGAGGCTGAGCGGGGCGCGGTCGGGCAGGGACAGGAGCGATTGGTCGCCGGCCCCGGCGATGTCGCGCGGGTCCAGCTCGATTTCGCCGCGGCGGGCCTGGTCGAGCACGGCGAGCAGGCGCTCGCGGACGTAGGGGTCTTCGGAGAGCAGGCGGGGCGTGTTGGCGGCCAGGGCGCGGGCGGTCGGGTCGACCCACTGTTGATATTCGGCGCACAGCTCGCGCCAGAGGCGGTTGTAGCGGAAGTACTCGAACGTGCCGGCGCCCGCGATCGCGAGCAGCGCGATCACGGCGGCCTTCTTCTTACGCGACCGGGGCTTTTCGCGGTTGCGCGAGGCCCGGCCGCGGGGCTGGAGGGTGCGGATCTCGTCGAGCACGTCGTCGACGCGGAGCCAGTGCTCGGCGGCACGGGGGGAGAGCAGGCGGTTGACCATGGTCCGCCAGGCCTCGCCCGTGGGGCCGAGGGCAGTCCAGGCTTCGCTGGCGGGGACGGGCCAGGTGTGTTGGCCGGGGAACGGGCGGCGGAGGACCAGCTCGTGGATGACCTCGCCGACCATGTAGAGGTCTTCGACCTCGCCGCCGATGACGGCGTCCTCCTCCATGGCGGGGTCGGTGAGGACGACGTCGTCGGCGGTGATGGAGGCGACGGCGGCCTTGCGGAGCAGGACGTTGGTGGGCTTGAGGTTGCCGTGCGGGCGGGCGAGGGTGCGGCGGAGCTCGAGGAGGCCCTCGAGCATGCCGGTGACGATCTCGTGGAGGGCCCGGGCGTCGACCCCCTGCCCGGTGGGCGCGTGCGCGAGTCGGGCGGCGGACGAGGGGAGGTAGGCGGTGGCGTAGTAGGCCTCGCCGCGGGCCTTGACCTCGCCGGCGTCGACGATCGGGACCCAGTGCTTTGCCTGGGCGTCGGCGGCGCGCTTCTGGGCGCGGGCGCGCTGGAGGAACTTGGAGACCTCGTCGTCGCCGGCGTTCTCGGCGGTGCGGACGAGGAAGACCTTGACGGCGTAACTGGCGTCGGTGCCGAGGTCGTCGAACCCGAGGTCCCACCCGCCGTCGGCGGGGCGGGCGCGGTGCACCGCGGACCCGCGCGTGCGGCCCACTTCGGCGACGGTCTCGAACTGCCCGTAAACGGCCATAACCACTCTGACGTTAGACGGCACCGGCGCGCGGCCCCGAGGACCCGCGGCGCGGGGGGAGCCTCAGTATACCGGCGGTACGGCGCCGGGGCTGCGGACGATCCGGGTTATGCACAAGGGCGGGACCGGCCGGGGGTGACGGCCGATAATATCGGGGAAAATGCGCGGGGAACCAAGCGACGACGATTCGCGACTTGGACTTGGCGTCAATCGTGCGGAAGCAGGCTCACAGTGCTGACCCCGGAGGGGCTCGGCGCGGACGATTTGACGAGCGTGAGGGTCAGGCCCAGTAGCCGTATCCGAGCAGCGAAGCGA
>DASPKW010000106.1:0-7018 GCA_035627895.1 Tepidisphaeraceae bacterium
CGGCGGCGGCAAGGTTCTGCGAGAATGTACCCCATGCTGAAGGCATTCTCCGCGAGTGGCGTTGGCCTGCTTGTCGCCTTGGCGCTGGGCACGGGTTGCGTCCCAACCGCGGGCTCGCCCAGCCCTCGGTCGCCCGGAAGTACGATCAAGTTCCGTGGCCCATACGGCACGAACCTCGCCGCGAACTACGATCCCAACTCACTCGCAAATCCGTACGGCGCGGGTAACCCATACAAGCCCGATGGCCTCATGAACCCGTATAGCCGGCACGGTAGCCCTTACAGCAACGAGTCTTGGACCAACCCGTACGCGACGAACGCGCCAAAGCTCGTCGACTCGGACGGCAAGTACCTCGGCCGACTCAGCGCGAACCAATACGATCCGGATTCCGTCTCGAATCCTTACGGGCGGTTCGGCAACAAGTACTCGCCGGACAGCGTGAACAACCCCTACGGCGCTGGCAACCCGTATTCGCCGAAGCCGGTTTACGTCGTCCCTTCTCGCTGACCGCGTGTGTGCGTCCCGTGGCTCGGCTCGTTCGCCCGCGGTGATACGCGCGAAGTCTCGTTAGGATTCGTGGATGGCAACTCGATACCAGCCAGTCGACGCAATGCTGATTTGTCGGGGGGACGGGGTTGAGGCTCGTGGGCGCTTGGAGGGCGATATAATCCTCGTCGTGCATGCCGGGTCAACGGCGGTGGGGAGTCGATTCACAGAGGTTAACGAACGAAAGATGAAGCAGGGGGTTGTCGCCCTCGACGGTGGGGTATTCCGCTTCCTGATGGATTACGCCTTTCCCTCTCCGACCGCGGCATCTGATTTCGTGCTCGGAGGGAGGGCCACGAATGGGTGGACCCAATGGGGCACCGCGGAGGGGCAGACCGCACGAGAGTTGATGGTGCTGGCTGGGCTGGAGGAACTCACCAGCCGGTAATTGGACGGCACGACTCGGGCTCCCCCACCCAAAGGGGCGGCCTCCGCCCTCCCCCCGCCGGGGCGACGTCATTTGGTCTTCGCCGCGTGATACCGCTGCCTCGCCTTGGCGATCTCCATCGGCGTGAACAGCGCGTGCCACGGCTGGTCGTCCTTGAACAGCGCCTCGATTGTCAACTCCAACTGGCCGGCCGACGTCAGACGGTGAAAGCCGGAGACGACCGACGGGCGCTTGGCGAGCAGGTGCCGCACCGTCCCGACCGGGCCTTTGTACGTCTTGCTCGTGGGGTTCATCATGCCCTTGAAGCGGGTCGCGTTGTAGACGACCTTCCACTGCTCGTAGCGCTTCAGCAGGACCGTTTCGAGTTCCTTTTCGAGGGGCGGCATCCCGGCAGCATACCGGGTGGCGGGGCGTGGACGGTAGAAATCCGCGGCCCGGGACCCCTCACGCCCGGCCCGCCCCTCGCCCACCGGAACGACCCCGACGCACGCCCCGCGTGGCCCCACCGAGCCACCGCCCACCGTCCCGGCGTGCGGCGGGGGCGGCCGCCCGTCCCGCGCTCGGCAGTCCTATCTCCCCTCAACATGAACCGCCCGACCCCGCGGCGCGGCCCCGGCGCTCTCGCCTCCCCTCGCGCTGGCGCTCTCCATCGCCGTCGCTCGCGCGCGCTCCTAATCCTCGCGCTCCCACGGCCGCCGGCGTCGCCGTCGCACCGCGTCCCACCCCAGGCACGCGATTACGCCGCCGATGACGCACGCCCCGATCTTCGCGTTCGCCTCGGGCCGGTCGTGCATCCAGATTAGCGCCCGCGCGATGCCCCAGAGCACGAGCCCCGCGATCGCGAACAGGACGAGGTGGCCGAGCCGCATCGCGGCAGTCTACCGCGCGGGCCGCCCCGGCGGGCGGGCGCGGACGAGGGGGGGTACACTCGCCCCCATGCCCCTCCTCCGGCGGGCGGCCCGCTGGGCCCTCGGCCTCGCCACCCTCCTCTGTGCCCTCGCCTGCCTGGCCGTCTGCGCCCTCTGGGTGCGCAGCTACGTCCGCACGGACGGCGTCGCCGGCGTCGCCGGCGTCGCGAGGGAGGTCGCCCGCGCCGCCCCGCGGCCCGACGGCCGCGTCGCCGTCGACCGGGCCGAGACGAGTTGGATGGCCTACGCGCTCCGCGGCCGCCTGGGCGCGACCTGGCGGCGCGTCGGCGACACGGTCGACCGACCCGCCGCGGAGTGGGGGGCCCACGACGCCCGCCCGCGCCCCCCGCCGCCCGCCGCCCGCGAGTTCTTCTCCCACCCCGCCCGGGGCGTCGATCCCGCCGACTTCGGCGAGATCAGCCGCGAGACGTGGCACGGCTGGGGCCCCGTCCGCTGGGCCTACTCCGACGGCCCGCACGGCCCGCTCCTCCCCGCCACCCGCCTGACGACCGGGCAAATCTCCGTCGCCTGCTGGCTCCTCGCCCCGCTCCTGGCCGCGCCGCCGGTG
The DNA here is from genome assembly GCA_035627895.1 of Tepidisphaeraceae bacterium. Lineage (GTDB taxonomy): Bacteria > Planctomycetota > Phycisphaerae > Tepidisphaerales > Tepidisphaeraceae > DASPKW01. The sequence continues at coordinate 2,411 of DASPKW010000106.1, forward strand.
ATCCGCCTCTGGCGTCGCCCCGCCCGCCGGAGGCGCGAGCGCCGGGCGGCCGGGCTTTGTCCGAACTGCGCGTACGACGTGCGCGCGACGCCGGGGCGCTGCCCGGAGTGCGGGTGGACGAAGGAGGGAGGGGGGTGATGAAGCGCCAATCAGCCGCGGATGCTCACTGAAAGACACCGATGAGTTTGCCGGCCCTCCGTGAACGTCCGTGTCAATCTGTGGCCGAGTTTGGGAGAATGAAATCGTGTGACTGGGGCGGTGGGTCGACCAAACCCGCGTCCGCCTTCGATCGTCTGACTGATGGCCGCCCCTGCCGCCGCCCCCGCCGCCGAGCGGCCGCCTGCCCCGTACTTCGCACTCGGACCCGTCCTCATGACGTCACCCTCGCCCCGCCGTCGGCCGTCGCCCCGCCCGTCCGCGATGCGCATCGGCTGGTTCGAGTCGCTGGAAGATCGCCGGCTGCTGGCGGCGCCGGGGCACTTCCTCAGCCGGGGGCCGGGCGGCGGGGGCGCGTTCTTCTCGCCCAGCTTCAGCCCCCACAACCCGGCCGAGTTGTACGCGGTGACCGACATGTCGGGCCTGTTCCACTCGGTCGACGCCGGCGCGTCGTGGGGGCTAACGGACTTCCGCCAGATCCGGGCCGGGCGGGAGACCGCGGTCCGGTTCACGCGCGACCCCAACGTCCTGTACACGATCGACTACACCGCCGACTTCGCCCGCCCGTCCAGGAGCACCGACGGCGGCCACACCTGGCAGGACGCGCCCGGCTGGGGGGCGGTGGGGGAGTACGCGTACGCCGTCCACGCCGACCCCGACTCGAGCACGCGCCTGCTCGCCTCGGACTACTCCACCCTCTACTGGTCCACGGACGGCGGCGCGTCGTTCGCGCCCAAGTACTCGGCGGACGGCCTGTACGTCGCCGGCGCGTTCTTCGACGGCCCGAACGTGTACGTCGGCACGAGCGCCGGCCTGCTGGTCTCGACGGACGGGGGCAACTCGTTCGCCCTCTCGGCGGCGCCGGGCATCCCGGCCGGGCTCGCGATGGTCTCGTTCGCCGGCGCGCGGGAGGCGGGCGTCACGCGATTGTTCGCGACGACGGCGGCGGCCGGGGACGTGTTCCCCGGCATGTTCGTGGGGGACGGGCTCGAGTCGAACTACGGCGGCATCTACACGCTGGACGTCGGCAGCCCGGCGTGGCAGTCGCGGGGGGCGGGCGTGCCCGCGGGGCAGTACCCGCACTACGTCGCCGTCGCCCGCAACGAGATCGACGTGGTCTACGCGGCCGGGTCGAGCGACGACGGCGTCCCGATCGTCCTCAAGTCCACGGCGGGCGGGGCCGGGTGGACCGGCGTGCTCCACGCGATCGGCAACGTGAACGTCGCCACCGGCTGGCAGGGCCAGGGCGGCGACCGCAACTGGGGCTACGGCGGCGTGGTCGAGGGCTTCGCGGTCTCCCCGACCGACCCGAACACGTTGGCGTGCACCGACATGGGCTTCGTCCACCTCAGCGGCGACGGCGGCGCCACCTGGCGGCAGGCCTACGTCAATCCGGCGGACCAAAACCCGCTCGGCGCGCACACGCCCAAGGGCAAGGCCTACCGCGGCGTCGGCCTGGAGGACACCAGCGCGCTCTGGCTGACCTGGGCCGACGCGAACACGATCGTGGCCGGGTACACCGACATCTGGGGCGCCCGGAGCACCGACGGCGGGCAGTCGTGGGCGATCCCGCCGACGATGAGCCTGATCGGGAACACGCTGTACCAGGTCTCGTCGCTGGCGACCCCGGGCGTGCCGTCGGGGGTGACGCTGTACGGGGCCGGGTCGACCGTCCACGATTTGTACCAGAGCACGTACCTGCAGGACGCCCGGATCGACGGCGGCGCGGGGCGCGTCGTGTACTCGACCGACAAGGGCGCCACCTGGGCGACGCTCCACGACTTCGGCCGCCCGGTCGTCTACACGGCGATCGACCCGACGAACGCGAACCGCATGTACGCCGCCGTCGTCCACAGCACGCAGGGCGGGATCTTCGTGACGAACAATTTGTCGGCCGGGCCGGCGTCGACGTGGACCAAGCTCCCCAACCCGCCGCGCACCGAGGGCCACCCGTACAACATCAAGGTGCTCGACGACGGGTCGCTCGTCGTCACCTACTCGGGCCGGCGTAGCGCGAGCGGCGCGTTCACCGCCAGCAGCGGCGTGTTCCACAGCACCAACGGCGGGCAGACCTGGGCCGACCGCACGCTGATGGGCGTTCGCGGGGCCCCCGGCATGCAGTACTGGACGAAGGACTTGACCATCGACCCGACCGACCCGGCACAGAACACGTGGTACGCGGCCGTCCGCAGCGGCTTCGGCGGGGACGGCAGCTCGAACGACAAGGGCGGGCTCTACAAGACGACGAACCGGGGCGTCTCGTGGAGCCGGATCTGGGACGTCGACAGCGTCGAGTCGGCGACGATTCACCCGTCGACCGGGGAGATGTACCTGTCGACCCTCCAGTCGGGCCTGTGGTACGCCCCGACCGCGGCCAGCCCGACGTTCACCCAACTCGACTACCCGTTCGGTCAGCCGGAGCGCGTGTTCATCAACCCGTTCGATCCGTCGCAGGTGTGGGTGACCAGCTTCGGGTGGGGGATCGCGGTGGGGGCGGCCGCGGACGCGACCGCGCCGACGGCAACGGCGCCGGCGTTCGCCTACGGGCCCGGGCCCCAGCGCATCGCCGTCACCTTCAGCGAGGACGTCTCCCGGTCGCTGACCCGGGGCGATTTGCGCGTGACCGACCGGGCCACCGGGCAGGCGCTCGACCCGACCCTGTTCGGCTACGCGTACGACTTCGCCACCAACACGGCCACGTTCACGTACACGGACGGGGTCCTGCCGGACGCGAACTACCGGGCGACGCTCGACGCCGGGGCCGCGCGGGACGCGGCGGGGAACGCGCTGGCGGCAGCGGTCGTGGCCGACTTCTCCGTCCTCCGCGGGGACGCGGACCTCAACGGCATCGTCGCCTTGAACGACCTGGTGGTGCTGGCCAATCACTACGGCCAGACGGGGGCGACCTGGGCGGACGGCGACTTCGACGCGAACGGCGTGGTCGCGCTCAACGACTTGGTCCTGCTGGCCAACCGGTACGGCTCGTCGCTGCCGGCACCGCCTCCCGATCCGCCCGCTGCCGACCGCCCCGCCCCGGCGGGGACCGCCCCCGCCCCTGTCGCCATCACCGCCCCGGCGCCCGTCACCGTCGCCCCCACGGCCGAGCGGGTCGCAGGTCGGCCGCTCCCGAATCAATCGCGCGAGCCATCGGCGATCGCGGCCGGCGCGGGCCCCGGCGGGCGCGGGGCGGCCGCCCCGCCCCCGCGGATCGGCCGGAGCGTGCCCGTACCGACCGTGGCGCCCGGACGGATGACGCCCCGGCCGGTGCGACCGTCGGGCCCGACGCCCGGCGCCGTTGCGCCGATCGAAAAGCCGGCGCCCGCGCCGGCGCATTCAGGTGCGTTCCGTCGCGGCGGTGGTCACAGGACCGCCGCTCCGGCCCCGTCGGGGGCTGCAAACCGCAGGGGTGACGTCGCCGCGCCCGTCGTCCCGAGCGGATGGCGGAGCAGTTCTTTCCCTGCCGATCCTCAACGGGGGTCGCCGATCTTCCCGTTTGCCAGTCGCAAGCCGCTCCGGTTCGAGTTCGATGACCGATCCGACAGCGCGGGGGCGCCTTAGCGTCCGCCCAAGACCAGGTCACCTCTGACTTTCGTCGCCACGTGAAAAAGTGACCGAACCCGTCGGGCAAACGGCGCGACCGCGAGCAATCGTTCGCCCGCTCGATAAACCCCGCGAACGGCGGAACTCGAGACGTTCACGAACGTTCGTACGCCCTTGGTCCCGCCGCCGCTTCCTTGACATTTTCCACGTTGACTCTATCGTTCTTCGTTCTTTTCCGGTCGCGTTTTCCGCGGGATTTCCGCCGCGAACTCGGCCGGCCGGCGAGGGGTGATTCGTCTCCAACGTGACGGCCCCGCCTCGCCCCGGGTCACAACACACGCACCCCGCATTCCGCGGGCAGCAGCAGGAGCTACGCACATGGCGCTCAAGGTCGCGATCAACGGGTTCGGACGCATCGGCCGCCTCGTCTTCCGGGCCGGCATCAACAACCCCAACATCGAGTTCGTCGGGGTCAACGACCTGGTGCCCCCGGACAACCTCGCCTACCTCCTCCGTCACGACTCGACCCACGGCAAGTTCAAGGGCACCGTCGAGGCCCGCGAGGACGGCGTCGTCGTCAACGGCAAGTTCGTCAAGTGCGTCAGCGTCCGCAACCCCGCCGAACTCCCGTGGGGCGCGCTCGGGGCCACCCACGTCGTCGAGTCGACCGGCCTGTTCACGGACCTCGAAGGCGCCTCCAACCACATCAAGGCCGGCGCCAAGCGCGTCGTCATCTCGGCGCCGACCAAGGCGAAGGACGAGGAAGTCCCCACGCTCGTCATGGGCGTGAATCACACGAAGTACGACCCGGCCAAGCACACGGTCGTTTCCAACGCCTCGTGCACGACCAACTGCCTCGCCCCGGTCGCGTACGTGATCGACAAGGAGTTCGGCCTCGCCGAAGGCCTCATG
>DASPKW010000107.1:0-22650 GCA_035627895.1 Tepidisphaeraceae bacterium
CGTCGACCCGCGACCGAAGAACGACTTCACCGTCACCCCGACCGCGTTCTCGCCACCCGTGAAGAACTGCGGCACCGGCGCGACCGACCGGTCGACTTTGAGCTTCTCGAGCGTTCGACCCGGGTCCGAAACGTCGAAGTCCGACTTCAACCCGCGCGCCGACTTCGTCCACGCCACCTTCACCTTCGTCTGCGCGAGCGGCACGAGAAACTCCGTCAGGTGCCGATGGACCTTCGGCCGGATCGTCCGCGCCGCCCACTCCCGCTTGTTCGACGCCACGTCCACCGGCACCACGACGTCCGTCTCGACCTGCGTGACCGGCACACCCACCCGCTCGCACGCCCCCGCGACCGCCGCGCGCCAGGCCTTCTGATGCCGCAGGTACCCCCGGTCGCACACGACCACCGCGGCCCCGCGCGCCAGATCCGCCGCAACGTCCCCCGGCCCGCCGTGCCGGATCACGAACCCGATCCCCCGTTTCGCCAGGTTGGCCGCGACATCTCGCAGCCCCTGCAGCATGAACAGGTAGTGCCGGGCGTTCGCCTCCGGGTAATCGTCGGTCAACCCGAACCCCACCAGCACCGGCAGCCCGAGCCCGTTCGCCCGCCCGACCGCGTACTCCAGCGCGTGGTTGAACCGCGTCCGCTGCGAGGCCTGCATCCAGTACAGGACGTACGCTCCGCCCGCGCGCGGCTCGGCCTCGACCAGGTGTTTGACGCGAGCGGAATGGACAGCGGTAAGTGTGGGCACGGCGCATCGTAGGCGCGAGCTATTCGCGCGCCCGTGTGCGATCAAGCCACCCGGTCGCCCCTGATAGCCGCCGGCGGAAGCCTGCGGTTGCGTGGTTTCCACGGCGGCTTTCGGTATCGGAATTCGATTCCACGCCACTCCCGCCCCGTCCGAATTCCCCTCCCAGCCCGCCCAATTTCACGCGCCGACCCCGGAAGTCTTGCGAACCGATACCCAACTCCCGTTTTGCCTTGCCGGGCCACCCGCCGCCGCGCACAATATGCGGCAGTCCGTAACAGGGCCAAGCCAGCACGCGCGTGATCCGTACCTCCCGCGCACCGCGACGTCGTCCGTGCAATCCGTCCCTCCGGGCGGGGTGAGCCGAACGATCGAGCGGGGCGCGCCGGTGAGACGTTTGCGCCGCGCCCGGCGATCCCGGCCCTGTCCTGCCTGTGGGTGTTCGCCTCCCGTCGTCGGGGAGGCCGCGTTCGAACGAGTCCGACGGGGAGCAATTGCTCGATGGCGATCGTCGCCGAGTGCCCGAAGTGCGGTAAGCGGTTCAAGGCCGCCGAATCGCAGGTCGGCCGGAAGGCCAAGTGCTCGGCGTGCGCGCACGTGTTCGCGATCGCCGTGCCCGCCGAACTGGCGACCGCCGCGGTCGCGGCCTCGCCCGCCGTCACCGTCGCCGTCGCGCGCCCCGTCGGCAACCTCCCGCCCGCGCAGACCACCCCGACGCGCGTCCACGCCGCCTCAACCTCGCCCGCCAAGCCCGCCCGGCCCGTCGCAACCCAAGCCGTCGTCCGCCGCGCCACCCAGTCAGCCCCGCTCGACGCGATCGACGCCCTCATCGCACCCGACACCGAACCGGCGCCCCGGCGCACGCACACCCCCCGGTCCCAAACTTCGGCCACTACGGTCGCAGACCTCCCCGAACGCACCGCCCGACCGCACAAACCCGAGGGCCGGTCGCGCTGGCGCCTCATGGTCTCCCTCGGCCTCGTCGCCATCGCCGGCGCGGCCGGCGCGTACCTCGGCCCGCGCTACCTGAAGTTCGGCGGCGCGGGCGACGCCGCCGCCCCCGGCGGCCCCCCCGCCGAGGCGCGCACCGCCGCCGCCGTCATCGGCCCGCTCGTCCCCCCAGCCTCCGCCCCCGCCTGGTCCGCCGACCCCGACCTGCCCGCCTCGCCCCTCGCGCTCGCGCCCGACTTCCGCCTGCAGATCGCCCCCGAGCCCGGAATGCGGTTCGCCCCCGCGGCGATCCAGTTCGCCGCCGCCCCCAGCCCCTACGCCGCCATCCCCAGCCTCCCCGGCGGCGACGCCAGCGCGGCCGAGACGATCGCCGTCTGGAACATGGTCACCCGCCAGCGCACCGCCCAGTTCCGCCTCGCCCAGCCGCTCGCCTTCGCCGCCCTCAGCCGCGACGGCGCCTACTACGCCGGCCAGGCGTGGGAATCCGCCGCCCGCGCGAACCGCATCGAAATCTGGTCGACCGGCCGCGGCCAGCTCGCCCACGCGATCACCGTCCCCTCCGCCGTCGCGTTCGCCACCGACGCCGTCGTCGGCTTCCCCGCCGAGGACCAGGTCGCCGTCCTCGCCACCGACCGCCTGCAGGTCTGGGACCTCCGGGCCCGCAACCTCGTCCGCGAGGTGCAACTCCCCGCCCGTACCGAAGACACCCGCGCCGCCGCCAGCGCCACCTTCCGCCTCGTCGCCGTCGCCGACTCGCGCTCCCTCTACCTGGTCGACCTGCCGGCCGGCAAGGTGCTCGGCCCCGCGCCGATCCCCGAGTCGCTCGTCGCCCACCCGCGCCGCCGCCTGAGCCTGCGCGCCCTCGAATTTTCCCCCGACGGCCGCGAACTGGCCCTCGCGTTCGACAACCGCGTCTCGGCCCGCCGCATCGCCGTGTTCGACCTCGCCACCGGGCGCCTCAAGGAAATCCACGCCCCGGGCGCCCCGATCTCCGGCGGCGGGCCCGAGTTGACTTGGCTGACTCCGCCTTCACCGGCGGCCGCTCCCGCCGACGCCGCCCCGGCGGGCGACGGCTTCCTGGTCTCGGGCGGCATCCTCCTCGACCGCGCCACCACCGCCCAGGCCGGCCAGATCTTCGGCGACCTCCCCGACGAGGGCCTGGGCGGCGCGCTAACGACCCTGGTCGACGGCGGCCGCGCCCTGGTCGCCTGGGACAAGCACCCGCGCGGGCTCGTCCTCCGTGCCGTCCCCGTCCGCCGCGAGAAGTCGGAATGGGTCGACGTCCAGATCGCCGCCGCCGAGCCGGCCCTGTTCGACCAACTCCAGTGCGCGGGCCGGCCGTTCGGCAACGCCTACCCCACGACCCCCCTGTCGCAGGCCGGCCGGCTCCCCGCCGGGATGCGATTCCTCGCCGTCGAGGCGACCTTCACCGCGACCCTCGCCGCGGCCGCGCCCAGCCCGTTCACGCTCCGCCCCGACCAGTTCGCCCTCATCGCCGACGGCGAGCCCCGCCCCCCGCTCGGCATGCTCGGGTCCGACGGGGCCTTCTCGATCGAGCGGCCGGAGGTCGAAGTCCGACGGTCGCCCGCGACCGACGGCGCGACTCCCTCGGTCCGCCGGACCGTCGTCTTCGCCGTCTCCGGATCCGAGCGCTCGCTCGCCTTGCGCGTCGGCGGCGCGGTCCGCCCGCTGTCGCTCCCGACCGCGATCCGCCCGACGCCCCAGGCCTCGTACGCCGTCCCCACCGCCGAGCGCCTCCCGCCCTCGGTCTTTAGCGCCCCGGACGACGCCGCGCTCCTGTCCGTCGGCGCCCTCAGCGCCCGCCTCGGCCCGCACGAGGCCGACCCGACCGGCCCCGCCGCCGAGCAACTCCCCGTCCCACTCCGCGTCTCGTACGCGTCCCCCCCGGAGGCCTGGCTCCTGACCGTCTCGTTCGACCTCACCGTCAACGCCCCGCGCGTCGCCACCGGCCGGCCCACCGCCCCGCGCGCCCCCAAGCTCGGCCTGCTCCTGTCCGACGGCACCCAGCTCCTCCCCGCCGCCCAGTTCCCCGGCCCCCTCCCCGTCATGCTCACGCCCGGCGAGCGCCGCACCCAGACCTGCCTGTTCGTCCTCCTCAACGACCCCGCCCGCTCCCGCATCTTCCGCCTCACCTGCGACGACGTCCCCATCGCGACGGTGCGCCCCGACGCGCCCACCGCACGCGTCGCGCCGTGACGGGCGCCGGCTGACGGATCGCGCCGTCTGATTTGCCGCAAAGGACGCAAAGGCGCAAAGGACACAGAGAAGACAAAACGGAGGGCGCGCCCGCGCGCGGCGCCCTCCGTCACCGTCCAGACCACCATTCTCTCTTCGTCTTCTTTGCGCCTCTGCGCCTCTGCGCCCTCCGCGAATCGATCGAACGGCGCGACTCTTCATGCAGCTCCTGCAACCTCACGCTCCCTAAGCCGCTTGACCGCGCGCCCCCTCCTTCCGACACTTCCCCGCCATGCGCATCATCCGCTTCGTCTCCGCCGGTCAGACCTACGTCGGCGTACCGGTCGACGAGTCGCACACGCACGCCCGCGTCCTCGACGCCCACCCCGCCCTCGGCCCCGCGCGCCAGACCGGTCAGACCCTCCGCGTCGACAAGCTCCTCGCGCCGATCGTCCCCACCGACATCCTCTGCATCGGCCTGAACTACCGCGAGCACGCCGCCGAGTCGGGGTCGCAGATCCCCGAGAACCCGATGCTGTTCATCAAGTCGTCCAACACGCTGAACCACCCGGGCGACCCCATCCCCGTCCCCCGCCGCACCGACCAGGTCGACTACGAGTGCGAGCTCGCCGTCGTCATCGGCCCGCGCCCCGCCAAGCACGTCTCCAAGGCCGACGCCCTGGCCTACGTCTACGGCTACACCGCCGCCAACGACGTCTCCGCCCGCGACTGGCAGCGCGACAAACGCCTGGGCGGCGGCCAGTTCGCCCGCGGCAAATCCTTCGACGGCTTCTGCCCCCTCGGCCCCGCCATCGTCACCGCCGACCAGATCCCCAACCCCAACGACCTGCGCATCCGGACGATCCTCAACGGCCAGGTCATGCAGGACCACACCACTGGCGACATGATCTTCGACGTCGCCACCCTGATCGAATCCCTCTCGAGCACGATGACCCTCCGCCCCGGCTCGGTCATCCTCACGGGCACGCCTCAGGGCGTCGGTTTCGCGCGCACCCCGCCGGTCTGGCTCAAGCCGGGCTACACCTGCGTCGTCGACGTCGAGCGCATCGGACAACTGAGCAACCCGGTCGGCGCAGAATAGTCGAAACCGCTATTGACCTCTTGTAGCCGCCCCGCAAGCGGGGCGGCTACAAGACGAATCGGGCGCGACTACCCCACCCACACCGTCTTCACGTTCACGAACTCCCGAATCCCCGCCGTCGACAGTTCCCGTCCGTACCCGCTGTTCTTCACCCCGCCGAACGGCAGCCGCACGTCCGACTTGACGACCCCGTTCACGAACACGCACCCCGCGTCGATCTCGCCCGCCAGTCGTTCGGCGAGCGCGACGTCCTCCGTCCAAATGCTCGCGCCCAGGCCGAACGGATTCATGTTCGCCAGCGCGACCGCCGCCCACGCCGAGTCCTCGTACGATCCACCGTCCACCCCCGCCACCGCCGCGACCGGCCCGAACGTCTCCTCTCGCCAGGCAGGCGTGGTGTCGAGCGCACCCGACAGCACGGTCGGCGCGTAAAAGTACCCCGGCTGCGGCAGCCGCCGCCCGCCCGTCAGCACGCGGGCCCCCGCGGTTATCGAGCGCTCCACTTGGCCGTGCAAATTCTCGAGCAAGTCGAGCCGCGCCAGCGGCCCGACCTCGGTCCCCGGGTCCATCGGGTCCCCGACGCGCAGCGCGTTCATCGCCTCGACCATCGCCTGTTCGAACACCTCGAGTTTCCGCCGCTTGCCGTCCCCGGACAGCGACACGATAAAACGCTTGGCCGCGATGCACGACTGCCCCGCGTTGATGCACCGCGCCGCCGCCGCCTGCTTTGCGACGCGTCTAATAAACCCGTCCGCCCCCGCCCCCTCCGGCGGGATCACGATGAACGGGTCCGACCCGCCCAACTCCAACACCGTCTTCTTGAGCGCCCGCCCCGCCTCGCTCGCCACCGCCATCCCCGCCCGCTCGCTCCCGGTGAGCGTCACCGCCCGGATCGCCTCGTGCCGGATCAGCGCCGCCGCCCGCTCATTCCCCACCAGCACCGCAGAGAACACGCCCGGCGGAAACCCCGCAGCCGCGAACACGTCCTCGATCGCCCGCGCACATTCCGGCACGTTGGGCGCGTGCTTGAGCACGCCCACGTTCCCCGCCATCAGCGCCGGCGCCGCGAACCGGAACACCTGCCACAGCGGGAAGTTCCACGGCATGATCGCCAGCACCGCCCCGAGCGGGTCGTACCGCACGTAACTCCGCGCTGCGTCCGTCGCGATCGTCTCATTCGCGAGCATCTCGGCCGCGTGATCGGCAAAGAAATCGCACGCCCCCGCGCACTTCTCCACCTCCTGCCCGCCCGCCGTCACCGGCTTGCCCATCTCTCGCGCCATGACCGCGCAAAGCTCGGCGGACCGCTCCCGCAGGACCGCGCCGGCGCGCTTCATCATCCCCGCGCGCTCCCCGATCGGCACGCGCCGCCAACCCGCGAACGCGTCCGCCGCCCGCCGCAGAATCGCCCCCACTTCCTCATCAGAATGCTCGGCAACCGGTTCGAGCGGCGCTTCGGTGGCAGGGTTGATGCGGTGGAGCATGGTGGAGGAATTCTACGCCGCGCCGCGACGCCCATCCTTCCGGGCGCCATGCCCTCGCACCGCGCCAACCGGCTTCTCGCGCGCACCAGCGCCATCGCGGTGAGTGGGCATGCCCCAGCGGCGCTCGCTTATCGGGTGCCATGCTCAGACCGGCTGCGAAATGTGACGTTCGGGCGAGTGCGTGAACCGGCCGGGGTGAGCATGCCGAACGTCAATCGGTCATCGACGACCCGCATGCTCATCCCCGCCGGCCGCGCCGTTCGCGCGAGTTCGGCCCGATCACGGCGGGTCTGAGCATGGCACCCGGAATCCCCGACGCCCTCCACGTTATCGGACCCCCGCCTCCCCAAACTCCCGACCCCCAACTAATCCCCCTCACACTCCCCACCCCCCGCCGTCCCAATCCTCTCATCCGGCACATCCCCCCGGCCGATGGAACCAATACGGTCCGCGCCGAAATGCACCGCAATTCGCGCCGCACCCCCACGTCCGCACCGACCGACCGACCTTTGACCCGACCGCCCATGAAGATCCTCCTCGTCGACGACGCCCCGGCCATGCGGGACATCCTCAAGAAGATCCTCGCCCACCTGCCCGGCGCGACCTTCGTCGAGGCCGCCGACGGCATCCAGGCGTGCGCCGCCCTCGCCTCGCCCGGCGGGGCCGTCGACCTCTGCCTCGTCGACTGGAACATGCCCAACATGGACGGCCTCGCCTTCGTCCGCCTCGTCCGCGCCGCCAACCGCTCGCTGCCCATCATCATGGTCGCCACCGAGGCCGAGAAGGCCCGCGTCGTCGAGGCCATCAAGGCCGGCGTGAACAACTACGTCTGCAAGCCCTACACCCCCAAGATCCTGCTCGACAAGGTCACCCAAACGCTGGCGCGCCAGAAAGCCGCCGCCGCGTAATCAGCCGACCTCTCCGTGCCCAAGCCCCCCGCCAACCTCGCCACCCTCGCCGCCGGCACCGACACCGGCGTCGCCCTCTTGCCGCCCGCCAAGTCCGACGCCGCCTACGTCGCCCAGTACACCCGGGCCCGCATCCTTGCCGCCCGCGCGGGCCACGCCGTCGCCGTTGCCACGCTCGCCGACGCCTCCGCGGCCCTCGGCGAAAACGTCCGCCTCGCCGACGACGGCCGCACGATCCTCGCCGCCGTCCCCGGCCGCGCCGTCCTCCGCGACGGCAAGGTGAGCGTCGAACCGACCCTCGAATTCCGGTCCGACTTGGGCGCAGCCTTCGGCCCGATCGACTTCCCCGGCGACGTCACCGTCGGCCGCGACCTTCTCGACAACGCCAAGCTCTCGTGCGACGGCGCGCTCACCGTCGGCGGCGCCATCGAGGCCGCCACCGTCCGCGCGGGCGGCGCGCTCGTCGTCGACGGCGGCATCCTCGGCAAGCACCGCGGGGTCGTCGCCGCCGCCACCGTCCGCGCCCACTTCATCGACCGCGTCACCGTCACCGCCGCCGGCGACGTCGCCTGCCACCGCGAGATCGCCGCCTCCACCGTCATCGCCTCCGGCAAGATCGACATCCCCAACGGGACCATCATCGGCGGCCGCCTCGTCGCCAACGCCGGCGTCTTCTGCGGCTCGCTCGGCAACGCCGCCGGCGTCCGCACCGTCGTCGAGGTCGGCGTCGACGAGGCCTTCCGCACCGCGCTCCCCGCCTGCCTCGCCGCCGTCGACGCCCAGCAGGCCCGGGCCCGCCGGATGGAGCAGTCCGTCGCCCCCCTGCTCGCGCTCGGCAAGACCCTCTCCGAAGCCCAGAAGGAGCGCGCCACCCAACTCATCTACGAGGCCTCCGAAGCCACCGAGCAGGCCGCCCGCGCCGCCACCGACCTCCAGGAGCGCCAGGCCCGCGCCGCCGAGGCCGCCCGGGCCGAGGTCCACGTCGCGGACGTCCTATATCCCGGCGTCGTCATCCTGCTCCCCGGCTATCAGGTCGAGATCGCCACCCCGTTTCAGGGCCCGCTCATCGTCTGCCTCCGCGGTGGCACCGGTGGCCTGCCGGAAGTCTGCGTGGTCGAACCCGGCGGGGGCGGCCTGCAAGTCCTGTCCGCCCAGTCGCGGCCGGAAGACCCGCCATCCACAACCAGTGCCCGCCGCGCGGCTTAGGCCTCGACCTACGGGTCGCTCGTCGCGACCAAATACCACACCGCAAACCCTTAGAAAAACTCGGCCCGGGCCCGCTTCTTGGGGTATATTCCGATCCGGACGACAGGGGGCCAAGCCGATTCCTCGGAGGTGCCGGACCGTGAAAGTGGGTTATCTGATGACCGTCTTCCCCAACCAGGCCCACCTGTGGTACTGGCGGGAGATCCAGTGCATGCGGCAATGGGGCGTGCCGCTGCAGTCGTACGCCACCCGCCCCCCGCCCCCCGCCGACCGCGCCAAGCACGCCTGGGCCGAAGGCGCCGCCGCCGAGACGACCTACCTCTGGCCGATGGGCAAGCTCGCCGTCCTCGGCTACCTCCTCGCCAACTTCTTTCGCTCCCCCATCGGCTTCGTCCGCTGCGTCTGGCTGGGCCTGACGATCAACGTCGACTCCACCCAGCGCCCGCGCTGGAAGCACACGCTCCCCCTCGTCATCCTCGCCTGCAAGATGGCGAGCCTCGTCCGCAAGGACGGCCTGACCCACATCCACAGCCACACGGCCGCCAAGGGCGCGATCATCTGCATGATGGTGAACCGCCTGACCGGCATCAAGTGGAGCATGGTCGTCAACGCCCACATCGACTGGTGGGGCGGGGCCATGATCCAGAAGTTCAAAGAGGCCGGCCACACCTTCTTCGTCACCCAGTGGATGGTCGACGAGATGGTCCGCGACTACCCGATGATCCCGCGCGACAAGTACTCGCTCGGCCGCGTCGGCGTCGACTGCAAGAAGTGGCAGCGGAGCGCCACGCCCAAAGCCGAGAACGCCGTCCCCCAGGTCATCGCCGTCGGGCGCCTCGTCACCAGCAAGGGTCACCACCTCGTCACCCAGGCGATGCGCATCCTCAAGGACCGCGGCCTGCAGGCCCACTTCAAGATCGGCGGCGAAGGCCCCGAGCGCCCCCGCCTCGAAGCGCTCATCAAAGAGCTGGACGTCGCCGACCGCGTCGAGTTGCTCGGCAACCTCTCCGAAGAGCGCTACCTCGCCGAGATGGACAAGGCCGACATCTTCATCCTCGCGTCCAACGAAGAGCCGATGGGCGTCGTGTACATGGAGGCCCAGGCGATGGAGGTGCCGACGATCGGCACCAACCGCGGCGGCCCGCTCGAGCTGATCAAGGACGGCGTCACCGGGATGCTGATCCCGCCCCAGAACCCCGAGGCGATCGCCGACGCCCTGGCGAAGCTGATCGCCGACCCCGACCTGCGCCAGCGCATGGGCAAGGCCGGCCGGCAAAACGCCCTGGAGAACTTCGACAGCCGGATCTGGGCGGCGCGGGTGTACAAGCACATCGTCGGGCACGAGCCCCCCGCGGAAGTTGACGCGACTGTGCCCGTCGAGACGGCGCCGGTGCAGCGCGAGCCGGTGGGGGTTTGATTTCGGCGAGCCCGCTTTAGCGGGCGGGTCTCGCGCAGCGAGAGCATCCAGATCGGATCGAGTCTGGCGTGAGGGACATTCGTCACGCGCGCCTCGGAGTGGCTAGGTTTATGTCTACGACGATGACGCTCGAACCCCAGACCCATTCGCGCGACGCCCGCCCCGCCCGGGCGACCGCCGCGCCGCCCGCGACCCTCACCTGGTCCCTGGTCGTCTGCACCTACAAGCGCGAGCAGGTGCTCCCGCGGTGCGTGCGCTGCGCGCTCGGGTCCACGCGCCCGCCGAAGCAGGTGATCGTCGTCGACGCCAGCCCCGACTGGGGCGCCACCCGCGCCAAGATCCTCGGTGAGTTCGAGGCCGCCCACCCGGGCGTCGAATTCGTCTACCACAAGGCCCGCCGCGCCTCCCTCACCGCCCAGCGCAACCAGGCCCTCGAGCTCACGACCGCCGACGTCGCCTTCATGCTCGACGACGACTCGCTGATCTTCCCCGACACCGCCGAAAAGATCATGGCCGTCTACGACGCCGACTCGGCCAACGAGATCGTCGCCCTCACCCCCCTGTTCGTCGCCGAGGTCCCCGACGCCCACTTGGGCGTCACCAGCAAGGGCCACCCCACTGCAGGCAGCACCCCCAAGAACGAGTGGGGCGGCGGGAACCCGCTCCGGCGCATCGCCCGCTCACTCCTCTGGGCCGAGACCCAGCTCCTGCCCTACGACGGCGACGGCGCCGCCCGCCCCGTCCCGCCGGCGCTCAAGGCCAGATTCGAGCTCTGGCCCGCGCGCTTCAGCACCGGCTCGGCCACGTTCCGCACCGCCGCCGTGCGCAGCGCCCGCTTCGAAGAGCTCCTCGAGCGCTACGCCGCCGCCGAAGACTGGGACATCTCCGAGCGCATCCGCCACAAGGGCCTGATCGCGTACGTCCCCGCCGCCCGCCAGTGCCACCTCGAAGCGCCCGGCGGCCGCCTCTCGCGCCGCACCGTCGCCACCCTCAAGTTCTGCAACTTCATGGCCCTGCACGTCCTGCACAGCACCGACGTCCGCCGCAGCCGCCGCCTCCACAAGCAGTTCGTCGTCCGCCGCCTGATCGCCGACGTCCTGGCCGACCTCGCCAAGCTCCGCTTCGACTTCGGCCGCACCCGCGGGACGCTCCGCGCCGCCAAGCTCCTGCCCGTCATCTTCGGCAAGACCCCCGCCGAGCTCCGCGCCTGGTACCCCCAGTTCCAACGCGACATCATCGCGACCGACACCGGGGAGCAGAAGCGATAATGGTCGCCAACGTCGTGACGAACTTCGAAGCGGAGCTGAACGACCTCGCCACCGCGCGCGGCGCGTCCGCCGCGCCGCACTGGGGCGACCGCGCCCGCGGCCGAAAGCTCCGCACGCTCCTGATCGCCGAGATGTGCAACCCGGACATGATCAGCGTGCCGCTCGAGGGCTTCAGCCACTCGGACCGCCTCCGCCAGCTCACCGACGGCCACGTCGTCACCCACACGCGCAACGCCGAGTCCCTCGAAAAGGTCGGCTGGCGCCGGGGCCCGCGCGCCGACTTCTCCACCATCGACTCCGAGCGCGTCGCCCGCCTCACCTGGGACCTGGCCGAGCTGATCGTCGGCCGCGGCACCGGGTGGACGCTCAAGAGCGCGATGTACGTCCCCACCTACTACTACTTCGAACACCTGATCTGGCGGCAGTTCGGCGCCCGCATCAAGGCCGGCGAGTTCGACCTCGTCCACCGCGTCACCCCGCTCAGCCCCACCTGCCCGAGCAAGCTCGCGACCTGGTGTAAGCAGGCCGGCGTTCCGTTCGTCATGGGCCCGCTCAACGGCGGCGTCCCCTGGCCCAAGGAGTTCGACGCCGCCCGCCGCAAGGAGAAGGAGTGGCTCTCGTACGTCCGCGGCGCCTACCGCCTGCTGCCCGGCCACCGCTCCACCCTCCGCGACTCCGCCGCCGTCATGATCGGCTCGCGCGACACCTTCAAGCAGGTCCCCCGCCAGTACCAGGACCGCTGCTTCTACGTCCCCGAGAACGCGATCGACCCCGCCCGCTTCTTCAAGCGCCGCCAGCACACGGCCACGCGCCCAATCAAGGTCGTCTTCCTAGGCCGGCTCGTCCCCTACAAGGGCGCCGACATGCTGATCGAAGCCGTCGCGCCCCTCGCCAAGGCCGGCGCGCTCACCCTCGACATCCTCGGCGACGGCCAAATGATGGCCGAGCTCAAAGCCCTCGTCGAAAAGCTCGGCGTCGCCGACGCCGTCCGCCTCCCCGGCTGGGTCAAGCACGACCAGGTCCAGGAGCGCCTCGCCCAGTCCGACGTCTTCGCCTTCCCCTCCGTCCGCGAGTTCGGCGGCGCAGTCGCATTGGAAGCCATGGCCGTCGGCTGCGTCCCCGTCGTTCTCGACTACGGCGGCCCCGCCGAGCTCGTCACGCCCCGGACCGGCCTGCTCGTCCCCATGGGCACCCGCGCCCAAGTGATCGAACGCTTCCGCGCCGTCTTATCGGACCTCGCCGCCAACCCAGCCCAGATCGAGGCCAAGAGCCGCGCCGCCTACCGCCGCGCCCACGAGCAGTTCACGTGGGACGCCAAGGCCAGGCGCTGCCTCGACATCTACGAGTGGGTCCTCGACAAGTCGCGCGCGAAACCGCAATACGCGATGCCGGAACCGGACCTCGCGTAACGCGCTCGCACGAAGCCTCCTCCCCTACGACAACTTTTCGCGGCCCTCCCGCAAGCCGCCCGCGGGGCATCGGCTATATTGTGCTGTCGCGATCACCGGGCTGTGCCCGAGATATCGGACCCACCCCCGTGACCCCAACCGCCCTCCCAACACCCGCAGACCCCGCCGACGTCGTCGTCACCGACCCGGACGGCTCCGCGTCCGTCGAACTCGCCGACGCCACCCCCGCGGCCGTCGTCGCCGACGACCAACCGACCGTCGCCCCGACGATCGACCCCGCCGTCGGCCCCCTCGGCGGCAACGCCCGCCCCGGCGACTACGTCGCCCTCGCACGCCTCCAGGCCAACGACCAGACCCTCCGCCAGAAGGCCTACCGCAGCTCACTTTTCACGCTCGTCGCCTTCGGCTTCGGCCAGATGGTCCGCTTCGGCTCCGCCCCGCTCGTCGCCTACCTCCTGGTCAAGCCCGAGTACCTCGGCGTCGTCGCGCTCGTCGGCGTCTTCACCACGCTCCTCGAGGCCGTCTCCGACGTCGGCACCGAGCACGCGATCATGCAGCACAAGCGCGGCGACGAGCCCGTCTTCCTCAACACCGCCTTCACCCTCCACGCCGTCCGCGGCGTCGTCCTCTGGCTCGTCGCCTGCGCCCTGGCCTACCCCATCTACCTCCTCTACCGCGGCCAGGCCGAGGCCGACTACCTCCTCTGGATGCTCCCCGTCCTGGGCATCTCACTCCTGATCCGCGGGTTCAACTCCACCAGCACCTCCACGCTCAACCGCCACCTCATGGTCGGGCGTCTGACCGCCCTCTCCCTCGCCCACCTGCTCGTCTCGACCGGCGTCACCATCGCCATCGCGTGGGTCTGGCGCACGCCCTGGTCCATGGTCCTCGGCGGGCTCGCCGCCAACGTCATGTACATGGTCGCCAGCCACCTGCTCCTCCGCGGGTACCGCAACCGCTTCTGCTGGGACGCCGGCGCGCGCCGCGAGCTCATGCACTTCGGCAAGTGGATCCTGGTCAGCACGCTCACCACCTACCTCGCCTACAACATCGACCGCCCCCTCCTCGGCAAGCTGACCGACCTCCGCTGGCTCGGCCTGTACGGCATCGCGATGACCCTCGTCTTCATCCCGCGCGAGATCATCGGCCGCCTGATGATGGTCACCCTCTTCCCCGCCCTCTCGCGCACCGCCGAGAGCCGCCGCCAGGACCTCCCCGCCGTCGTCCGCAAGGCCCGCGGCGTAACGCTCACCGCCTCGCTCGTCCTCACGCTCGGCGTCGTCCTGGCCGGCCCGCTGTTCATCACGATCTTCTACAAGCCCGAGTTCCACGTCGCCGGCTGGCTCACCCAGCTCGCCGCGATCGGCGCGTGGTTCATCCTGCTCACCGCCACCGCCGACCGCGCCCTGCTCGCCGTCGGCAAGAGCCGCGCGCTGGCCGCCAGCAACGTGGTCAACCTCGTCGTCTCCGTCGTCGGCTGCCTAGTCGGCCTGTACGTCGAAGAGCGCGTGTTCGGCCACGCCGACGGCGTTGCCGGGTTCATGCTCGGCCTGGCCGTCGGCAAGCTCGCCGGCCACGCCATGATCCAGATCGAGATGGCCCGCGAGGGCATGTCCATCTTCCGCCAGGACGTGCTCTACACCGCCCTGCTGCTCGCCCTCTCGCTCGCCGGCATCTGGGCCCCCAGATGGGTCACCCACTGGTGGCGACCCGGGCACGATTTCCAAAACCAACTGTTCGCCGCGATCGCCGTCTGCGCCGCCGTCGGCGCCTGGGCGGCACTCCGCGTCCGCAAGGCGATCAGGTAAGATGTGGGACGAGAATGACCAAGGCCGAAACTCGAATGACGAATCAATGTCGACGGACGAAGTCCGAATGTCCGAACGCAGCCGTCGGACGCCTCGATCCGTTTCGTCATTGGGATTTTGACATTCGTCATTGATTCGTCATTCGAATTTGGTCATTCGAGTTTCGCGATCCGGACCGCAACGACTTCCCCGACGAGCTTCCCGCGCCGAGGTATCGCCGCCCATGATGGGAGCCCCTAATTTCCTCTGCCTCGCCCTCCTCTGGGTGTGGCCCGCGATCGCCGCGGCCCTGTTCGCGTCGCTCCCGCCGCGCCGCGCGCTCGCCGTCGCGTTCGTCGTCGGGTGGCTGTTCCTCCCGATGCTCAGCCTCCCCATGCCGTTCGTGAAGTACGACAAGCACGCCGCCACCAGCATCGGCGCCATCCTCGGCGTCATCCTGTTCGACCCCAAGCGCCTGACCGCCTTCAAGCCCGGCCTGATCGACCTCCCCATGATCGTCTGGTGCCTGGTCCCGTTCAGCGCCACCATGTCCAACTCCGGGTCCGCCGGCATGTCCGCGTACACCGGACTGTCCGCCACCGCCACCGAGGTCATCAAGTGGGGCGTCCCCTACTTCCTCGGCCGCGTCTACTACGGCGACCCGATCGGCCTCCGCGGGCTCGCCGTCTGGACCCTGATCGCCGGCGTCCTCTACATCCCCTTCTGCCTCGTCGAGATCGCGATCAGCCCCCAGCTCCACTTCATGGCCTACGGGTTCTACCAGCACGAGTTTACCCAGGTCATCCGCATGGGCGGCTACCGCCCGATGGTCTTCCTCCAGCACGGCATCGCCGTCGGCAACATGATGGCCGCCGCCACTCTCGTCGGCTTCTGGCTCTGGTGGACCGGCAGCCTCAAGACCCTGTTCAACATGCCCGCCTGGGTCTCGGTCATGGCCGTCCTGGGCACCACGCTCGCCGTCAAGTCGACCGGCGCCCTCCTCCTTGCGTTCGTCGGGATCGGCGCCCTGCTCGCCACCCGCATGTTCAAGAACCACCTCGTCCTGCTCGCCCTCTGCGTCGGCCCGTTCCTCTACATCGGGGCCCGCTCCGTCGGCGGGTGGGACGGCGAAAACCTCGTCGGCCTGGTCGCGTCGGCGTTCGGCGAGGAGCGCTCGCTCTCCCTCAAGTGCCGGTTCGACAACGAGAACATCCTGCTCGCCAAGGCCATGCAGAAGCCCGCCTTCGGGTGGGGCCCCAACGGCAACAACCTCGTCCTCCTCGAGGACGGGGTCACGATCTCCTCGATCCCCGACGGCCAGTGGGTCATCGCGATCGGTGCCACCGGGATCGTCGGCCTGATCGCGCTCTTCACCGCCCTGAGCGGGCCGACCGTCGCCGCCATGCGGCGGGTCAAGGCCGCCGAGTGGGCCACCCCGCTCGCCGCCGGCGTCGCCGCGTTCGCCGTCCTGCTCCCGATCCACGCCATCGACATGACCCAGAACGCGATGGCCAACCCCCTGTTCCTCCTCGGCCTCGGCGGCCTCGCCGGGTACGCCGGCGCCCCCGCCGCCGCCGCCGCCGTCGGCCGCCCGGCGCACCGCCAAGGTTACCCCGCCCTGCTCCGCCGCCAGGGCGTCGCCTGATCCACGTCATTGGACTCTGACCGTTAATAGCCGCCGGCGGAAGCCTGCGGTCGCACGGAAGTCGACGCCCCGTGTCTCTCGCCGTCCGCCACCTGAGATCCCGCCATGGGCTACCCCAAACGAGCCGCCCTCGCCCTCCCCTTCGCCCGCTGGGAACTCCCCGGGTGGGGCAAGCTCCTCCGCGCCGCCGGCGTCTACGACAACGACCGCTGGCACGACGCCCCCCACCGCGCCGTCCGCGGCAAGTTCCACGGCTACCGCATGCGCCTCAACCTCGCCAACTGGAGCGAGCGCCAGACCTTCTTCCTCGCCCGCTACTACGACCTGCCCACCCAGCTCTTCCTCCGCGCCGCCCTCGCGCCCGGCGAGACCCTGATCGACGCCGGCGGCAACATCGGCATGATCTCCCTCCTCGGCTCCCACCTCGTCGGACCCGCCGGCCGCGTCATCACCTTCGAGCCCAACCCCGACGCCGCCGCCCGCATCCGCCAGTTCGTCGCCGACAACGCGATCGCCAACATCACGCTCCACCAGGCCGGCCTGTCCGACACGCCCGGCCAGTTCACGCTCAGCGTCATCACCGCCCACACCGGCATGGGCACGCTCGCCGAGCCCGAGCCCGATCAGCAGGGCCTCGTGTCCGTCCGCCACACCGTCGACGTCCGCCGCGGCGACGATCTGACCGGCCCCGACCTCGCCGGCCCCGCCGTCATCAAGATGGACGTCGAGGGCTACGAGTGCCGCGCCATGCGCGGCTTCGCCGCCACCATCGCCCGCCTCAAGCCCGCGATCGTGACCGAGGTGAGCGACCACCACCTCCGCCGCGCCGGCAGCTCCGCCCGCGAACTCTTCGACCTCCTCCACGCCCACGGTTATCAAAGCTACGACCTGGGCGTCCGCCGCCGGATCCTCGGCCTCGGCAACCGCCCCACCCTAACCCCCCTTGACGCCCCGCGCCCCGACCACGAGGGCGACGTCGGCTGGCTCATCCCCGGCACCGTGCACGAAGCGCGCCTCGCCCGGTTCATCCGTCGTTAACCCCCCTAGGGGGGGCGCGGGGTGCTCACTTCAGTGAGCATGCCAGAACGCAATAGATTCCCCCTCCCCGAGCATACACCTTATCGGACCCCTCCCCCGGACACTTACCGGACCCACCCTCCGATTCCCCCAAGATTTATTTGTGGGCGACCCAAAAGTGGGGTATTCCTTTACTGCGAATTGCCCCACCGTCGTATCGGGGCAGTTCGCGAATGGGGCCGGGCCCGTGTGGCCCGCGTGGGTGTCAGTGGGTGCTGACGCTTCAAGTTGAGATCGAGGGTGGTCGCCCGGACGGATCCGCGGCGCGGTGCCGTTGCGCCGCGCGCCCCGCCAGCGACCGCCCGCTACGCCGCACGAACCCGTCGCGCGGTCCCGGAAGTCGTCCGCAGTCATGGCGCACAAGCCCTTACGCATCCTCTACGCGGCCGGACCGGGCGACGTCCTGGGCACCTACCGCCATTGGAAGCTCGGCCAGGACGATCCCACCCAGGTCGCCATGACCTACTCCGGCCAGTTCTACGACCTGGTCAAGGAGTTCGACGCCCAGGCCTACGTCATCGCCACCTGCCGCACCCGGGCCAAGCTCCGCGACGGAAACTTCCGCATCGAGCACCGCCCCGTCCCCTTCGAAAACAGCGCCGGCCTCCTCTACCACCTCGGCCAGTTCTGGTACGGCCTCCGCCTCCTCGCCTCCGCGCTCCGCACCGGGTGCAACGTCGCCGTCGTCTGCGCAGGCACCCACTGGTTCGTCCTGGCCCTGATGACGCTCTTCGGCATCCGCGTCGTCCCCACCGTCCACTGCGTCCTCTGGAAAAAGTTCGGCTGGAACCCCACGCCCTTCCAGCGCCTCGTCCACACCCTCAACGGGTGGTTCTTCACCGGCGGGTGCGCCGCGATCGTCAGCGTGTCCGACGAGGTCACCCAACAGCTCGGCGAGCTCACCGACTCGCGCGCCCGGCCCGTCCGCGAGTTCGTCCCCCAGTACCGCGCGTCGTCGTTCGCCGCCGTCCGCCCCGCCGACCCCGCCGCCCGCCCGTTCCGCGTCCTCTACGTCGGCCGCATCGAGCGCAACAAGGGCGTGTTCGACCTCCTCCGCCTCGCCCGCGCCCTCGAAGGCACCGGCGCCGAAGCCGTCGAGTTCGACGTCTGCGGTGACGGCTCCGCCCTCCCCGAGCTCCGCGCCGCCATCTCCACCGCCGGCCTCGACCACCGCCTCCACTGCCACGGCCACTGCGGCCGCGAGCGCATGGTCGACATGTACTCCCGCGCCCACGCCGTCATCGTCCCCACCACCTCCGACTTCATCGAGGGCTTCAACAAGGTTGTCGCCGAGGGCGTCCTCGCCGGCCGACCGGTCATCACGTCCAGCGTGTGCCCGGCCCTCGGCTACGTCCGCGGGTCGGTCGTCGAGGTCCCGCCCGACGACGTCGACGCCTACGCCGCCGCCATCCGCCGCCTCCGCGACGACTCCGCCTGGTACCAGGCCTTCGTAACCGCCGCCGCCAAGAACCAACCGCAGTTCTACGACCCCAAGCGCGGCTGGGCCGCCGCCGTCCGCGAGGTGCTCCTCGCCATCACCGGCGACGCCCAAGACGCCCGCGGCGCCCCGACGACGCCCGACACCGCCGGCCCGCCGCCCAGGTGGGCGACGCACCCGGTCGGAAAGTCACCCTGATTCCGGCACTGAGACCCAACTTACCGATCGCGCGGGTCACACCGATTGTCGGTGAAACCCTAGCGGTCGACCCGCCGCCCGCATGTTATAGTGAACCACGCGACGCACACGTAAGGACCTGGACGACGATGGGGCACCCTTTGCGAATCTTCTACGCCGCCGGGCCCGGCGACGTCATGGGAACCTTCCGCCACTGGCGCGACGGCCACGACGACCCCACCCAGGTCGCCATGACCTACTCCGGCCAGTTCTACGACGTCGTCCGCGAGCTCGGCGCCGTCACCTACGTCCTGGGCTCCAACCCCAACCGGGGCTCCGTCCGCGACGGCAACTTCCGCGTCGAGCACCGCCCCACCCCCTTCCAGCACAGCGGCTCCGGCCTCCTCTACCACTTCGGCCAGACCTGGTCCTCCCTCCGCCTCCTCGTCCGCGCCTGGTGGTTCAAGGCCGACGTCATGGTCATCGTCTGCGGCTCGGGCCACTGGTTCCCCTTCCGCCTCGCCCGCATGCTCGGGATCAAGATCGTCCCGACCATGCACTGCGTCATCTGGAAAAAAGGCCACCGCCCGTCCCGCGTCCACCGTGTCGTCAACGCCCTCGCCAAAAAGTTCTTCCGCAAGACCGTCTCGGGCGTCATGACCGCCTCGCACGACATCTCCGAACAACTCGGCCAGCTCACCGACGGCCGCCACAAGCCGATCTACGAGTTCCTCCCGTCCTACCGCCCCGAGCAGTTCGCCGGCATGCCCGCGCCCTCGGCCGACCGCAACCCCTTCAAGGTCTTCTACGCCGGCCGCATCGAACGAAACAAGGGCGTCTTCGACCTCCTCGAGATCGCCAAACGCTACGACCGCGACGGCCGCCAGCAAATCGAGTTCGACCTCTGCGGCTCCGGCGGCGCGCTCGACGAGCTCCGCGCCGAGGTCGCCAAGTCCGCGCCCGGCGTCCGGGCCCGCTTCCGCTGCCACGGGCACTGCAACAAGCCGACGATGCGCCAGATGTTCGCCGCCGCCCACACGGTCGTCGTCCCCACCACCAGCGAGTTCATCGAGGGCTTCAACCAGGTCGTCGCCGAGGGCGTGCTCTCGGGCCGCCCCGTCATCACCTCGAACGTCTGCCCCGCGCTGGACTACGTCCGCGACGCTGTCGTCGAAGTCCCGCCCGACGACGTCGACGCCTACGCCGCCGCGATCCTCAAGCTGTGCGACGACCGCGCCTTCTACGACGCCAAGACCGCCGCCTGCATCGCCGCCCAGGGCCAGTTCTACGACCCCGCCCGCGGCTGGGCCGCCACCCTCAAGGCCGCCTTCCGCGCCGCCGGCCTAATGCCCGACGCCGCCCAGCGCCCCGTCGGCGCCACCGAACCCGCGCCGGCGCTGTCCTGACGACCAGCGCGGCCCGGGCGACGGCCCCCCGCCGGCGCTTCGCGTCGTCGCGATTTGGTTCGCCCCGATAACGCCCCTCCGCCCACGGAACTTGCCATCCCCCCATTCCTGATTCATCCTTGACCGCGGGTCCCCGACGTCCCCCCCCCGCGCGCCGCCCATGACCAACCTCCTCATCGTCATCCTCAACTACCGCACCCCGCGCCTCACCGTCGACTGCCTCCGCTCCCTCCAGGACAAGCTCGACGAGGTCCCCGGCACGCGCGCCATCGTCGTCGAGAACGGCTCCGCCGACGGCTCCGCCGACACCATCGCCCGCGCCATCGCCGACAACAATTGGTCCGACTGGGCCGAGCTCCTCGCGCTGCCCGACAACCGCGGCTTCGCCGGCGGCAACAACGCCGCCCTCGACCTCCTCAACACGGACCCGCGCTTCAAATCCACCCCCTGGGTCCTCCTCCTCAACTCCGACACCCTGATCCACCCCGGCGCCCTCAAGTACTGCCACGAGATGATGCAGGCCGAGCCGACCGTCGGCGTCATGTCCTGCCAGCTCCTCAACGCCGACGGCTCCCTCCAGAACGTCACCCGCGACTTCCCCACCCCCGTCAAACAAGCCGTCTGTTCCTTCGGCCTCCCCTGGACCTGGCCCAAGCGCTTCAAGTGGGCCGACATCTACGACGTCCCCGACGACCTCCTCAAACAAAAGCGCGACGTCGACTGGCTCGGCGGCGCGTTCATGTTCATGCGCCGCACCGCGCTCGACCAGATCGGCGGCGGCCTCGACCACTCGTTCTTCTTCTACGGCGAAGACATCGAGTTCTGCCACCGCTTCCACAAGCACGGCTGGCGCGTCCACTACGACCCCGCCGTCGCCATCACCCACATCGGCGGCTCCTCCTCCGACCCCACCCGCGTCTCCGGAAAACTCAAGAACATCTACATGTGGCAGGCCCGCTACCAGGTCCAGAAAAAGTGCTACGGCCACGCCGCCGCCTGGCTCATCCGCGGCTGCGACGTGATCGCCCTAGGCCTCAAAAAGACGAAAATGCTGATCACCGGCAAACGCCGCTCCGACCCCGACCGCTACAAAAACGTCAGCGACGCCCTGTCGATGCTGCTCAAGCCCCTCCGCGTGTGACGTGGCGTGGGCGACCCGCCCGCGAGTCATTCGCCGCACCGACTGATCCAACCCGCCACGCCCATCCGATCACAATTTGAGACTCGCGGGCTGGTAGCCCACGCCACGACCATGCCCGCCCCCCTCCGCGCCTGCTTCGCCCTCCCAGGCCTCCACCGCGTCAACCGCGGCGCAGAGGTCGTCCTCGAAGAGGTCGCACGCCGCGCCCACCGCCACGACGTCGCCCTCACCCTCATCGGCTCGGGCCAACCCCGTTCCTCCCAGCCCTACCGCTTCCTGCACGCCGGGTGCGTCCCCCGCGAGAAGTTCGAGCGATTCCCCAAGATCCCCTACGCCCGCGACCACTACGCCTGGGAAGAGCTCTCCTTCGCCCCCGCCCTGCTCCGCCAGTTCAAACCCCACCACTTCGACGTCACCCTGACCTGTGGCTACCCCTGGTCCAACTGGCTCCTCCGCCGCGGCCGCCGCCCCTCCCCCGCCGGCCACAAGTCCCCCGCCCACGTCTTCGTCACCCAGAACGGCGATTGGATGGTCCGCTCCCGTTCCGCCGAGTTCAAACACTTCGCCTGCGACGCCCTGATCTGCACCAACCCCGAAATCTACGACCGCCACAAGACCACCCATCACGCCGCCCTCATCCCCAACGGCGTCGACGTCGCCCGCTTCCACCCGCCCGCGTCCGATAACGACCGCGCCGCGCGCCAAGAGACCCGCGCCGAACTCGGTGTGTCCGATAACGCCGCCCCCCTCGTCCTCGTCGTCGCCGCCCTCATCAGCTCCAAGCGCGTCCCCGACGCCGTCCGCTGCGCCGCCGCCGCCATCCCCGGCGCACACCTGATCGTCGCCGGTGACGGCGAGCAGCGCGACCAGGTCGACGCCCTCGGCCGCTCCCTCCTCCCCGGCCGCTTCCGCCGACTCACCGTGGGCCGTGACCGCATGCCCGACCTCTACCGCGCCGCCGACGCCCTCCTCCACATGTCCACCGACGAGCCCTTCGGCAACATCTACATCGAAGCCCTCGCCACCGGCCTCCCGGTCGTCGCCCACGACACCCCCGTCACCCGCTGGATCACCACCAACCACGCCCACCTCGCCGACACGCTCAACCCAACCGCCGCCACCGCAGCCCTCGCCCGCGCCCTGTCCGATAACTCCCCGAGCGCCGCCGCCACACGCGCCGCCTCCGCGCGCGACCGCTTTTCCTGGGATTCCGTCGCCTCGCAATACTGCGCCTTTCTCCACGACACCCACCGCCGCGCCCGCAACTGACAACTGACAACTGACAACTGAC
>DASPKW010000108.1:0-13496 GCA_035627895.1 Tepidisphaeraceae bacterium
TCTCTCTCTCTCTCTCTCTCTCTCTCTCTCTCTCTCTCTCTCTCTCTCTCTCTCTCTCTCTCTCTCTCTCTCTCTCTCTCTCCGCCTTGGCGATCTTGGCGTCTTGGCGTCTTGGCGTTCAACCGCATTTCGAATGCGAACGGCTCGGACGGAGCCTCGCCCTCCCGAAACTGCGGCGCGGGTGGCGCTACAATGCGGGCGATGCGACTCATCGCCACGGCCGATTTGCACTTCAATCACCCGCGCTCAAAGGCGCTGGCGGTCGAACTCATCGAGCGGATGAACCGCGCGGGTGGGGACGTGTTGTTGCTGGCGGGCGATACGGCCGTCGCCGACGGGGAGGCGCTCGAGCAGTGTTTGTCGCTCGTGAAATTCGCGGGGCCGAAGCTCTTTTTGTGTGGGAATCACGAGCTGTGGACGCGGGGGGCGGACAGTTACGCGGAGTTCATCGAGCGGCTGCCGGCGCGGGTGCGGGGGCTGGGGTGGCAGTGGCTGGAGACGGATCCGTTTCGCGCGGGGGCGACGGCGATCGTGGGGACGGTCGGGTGGTACGATTACGGGTTTGCGTCGCCGCTGCTGGGTATTCCGGAGCGGTTCTACGCGGCGAAAATGTCGCCGGCGGCGGCGCGGTATCTGAAGCGGGATGATTTGCGGCCGGATGATGTCGATGTGCCGAGCTCGGCGGGCGCGATTTTTGCGCGGTGGAACGACGGGAAGTTCGTGAAGCTCGGGCGGTCGGACGCGGCGTTCTTGGACGAGTGCCTGGCGCGGCTGGAGGCGCATCTGGGGGCCGTGCGCGAGGCGGCACACGTGGTGGTGGCGACGCACTGCGTGCCGTTTCGCGAGTTGCTGCCGCCGTCGCATTCGGGGCAGTGGGAGTTCGCCAAGGCGTATTTGGGGAGCCCGCGGATGGGGGAGTTGATCCGGCGGAATCCGAACGTGCGGACGGCGATCTGTGGGCACAGTCACTTTCCGGCCGAGCATTGGTTCGGGTCGCTGCGGGCGATCAACGTGGGTTCGGGGTATCGGCAGAAGGGGTTTGTGGAGGTGGAGTTAGCAGATTGATCCGACCGGGGAGGGCGGCAGACGTGCGTCACTGAAGTGAGCACGCCGGTCGGTGAGGTGACCTTTCGATTCCGTGCGTCCCCGATACACTATGTGGACCGGATGTCGTCGATACCTAGCCCTAACCCGTCGCCGCCGATGTTTTTGGACGTCGGGCGGTTGATCGAGTCGAGCCAGCCGCGGCCGCGGCAGGCGTGGGGGTGGTACGCGCTTTTGGGGTTCGGGGCGGTGGTGGTCGCCGGGTCGTACGCGAAATCGCAAGGGGCGGCGGCGGACCAGGCGATGTCGGCGGTGCTCGGGTTGCTCGTGCTGGGGGTGGTGGTGGCGATGAGCTTCGTCGCCGGGAGCGCCGCCCGCGCGCAAAAGCAGGAACAGCAGCGGCTCGAGGCCGTCGAAGAGCTGGTGCGGCTGCGGCGGTGGGACCAGGCGGCGTTCACGCTCGACACGCTGCTGTCGCAGCCGACGCGGTCCGAGGCGAGCCGGCTGCAGGCACTGATCTACCTCGCCAGCGTGCTGGCCCGGTACCATCGGTTCGCCGACGCGATCACGGTGCAGGATTACCTGCTGGATCACGCGCAGTTCGACCCGGCGACGGCGCACGGGCTGAAGCTGATGCGGGCGATGGCGATGCTGCACGAGGACCATTTGTTCGACGCCGACCGGGCGATCGGCGAGCTTAGGCGGGAGAGCACGGACTCCGCCGGGCTGGCGCTGATCGAGATGTACCGGGATGTGAAGACGGGGCACCCGGCGGAGGCGGTCGAGATCTTCAACGCGCGCCTGCCGGAGATGCGGAATCAACTGGGCGGGCGCGTCGCCGACGCGTACGCGCTGGCGGCCAAGTCGTACGACCTGATGGAGCGCGAGGCGGAGGCGGCGAGTCACTGGGAGAAGGCGACGCTGCTCGCGCCGGCGGCGGAACTGCTCCGGCGGTATCCCGAGCTGACGACGGTCCACGCGAAGTACCCGGCGGCGGTTCGGCCCGAGCAGGGGGGTGCGAAATGATCACGGTTCAAGAGGCGATCTCGCGGTTTCGGCGGGACTCGACGATGAGCTCGGTCGTGCGCATCGGGCTGGGGATTGCGGCGGTGGCCGTGCTCAGCTTGCACTTCTTCCCGGTCGGGAAAGTGGTCAGTCCGACGCTGCTGTTGATGGGCCTGGGGCTGGTCTGGATGACGCTCTGGGCGCGGACGGTGAAGGGTTCGCGATTGGCGGCCGAGTCGTCGAATCTGATCGCCTCGGGGGACCTGGATCAGGCCGAGGAGCAGGTGGGGCTGTCGCTACGGTCGTTTTCGATGTCGAAGTCGATCAAGTCGATGAGCATGCTGAACTTGGCGCTCATTCGGATCGCTCAGAAGCGGTGGCCTGACGCGGCAATCCTCTGTCGCGAGGTGCTGTCGCCGTCGGGCGGGGTGACGGAAAACTTGTCGAAATCGTCGCGGCTGCTGCTGGCGGACTCGCTGCTGGAAATGGGCGATTTGCGCGGCACATATGATGCGCTGGCCGGGCTTTACAGCCACCGGCTGACGCTCGGCGAGGCGCTGAACCTGCTGCGGGTGCAGACGGATTACCTGGTGCGGATCGAGGCGTGGGGGCAGGCGGTGCAGGGTATCGAGACGAAGGTTCAGCTGGCGGAACTGATGCCGCCGGCAAACTCGGCGCGGACGCAGGCGCTGTTGGCCTTCGCGGCGCGGCGCGCGGGACGGACGGATTGGGCGAACTGGCTGATCCGCCGGGTCGAATTACTGGCGGACGTGAACGAGATTGCGAAGGCGCGGCCGGAGTTATGGGAACTGTGGCGGCAGGCGCCGGAGGCGCCGACCGCGACTTCGACGCCGGGTGCGGAAACTGAGGGCGACGCCCCGGGCTCCGGTGCGTGACGGATCACATTTAGTTGACGACCAAGGGGCTCTGAACGGACACGGAGGTCCGGTAGACATGGAACGTAAACTGCTGATCGGGATCGGCGTGGTGTGGACGGTCGGGCTGGTGATGGCCGGGCTGTGGATGTGGCAGCACTCGGCGGCGGTGGTGGCGCGGGCGGGGTGGGAGAACGCGTCGATCGGCGCGTGGGCCGTGCGGTGCATGGCGGTGGCGCTGGTGGCGGCGGGGCAGGGGGTGGTGGTGGCGCTGGTGGTGGACCGGGTGTACGCCCGGCGCGACGCGATCTGCGCGGTCGCCAAGGTGAGCAGCGTGCTCGTGTTCGTGGCGTGTACGGCGTCGGCTATTGCGCTGGGCCTGGCGGGTCGATAAAGCCGTCAGATGCGCACGATTGCCGTTCCCCGGTGCCGGGATGGTCGTCGGATCGCCTGTGTGCGAAGGAATCAACGATGCGGAATCGGACGTCGTCGAGGTGGTCGTGTGTGGTGGCGGTGGGGCTGTCGCTGCTGGCAACGGCGGTGCGGGCCGAGGACAAGCCGGCGGACGGGGCCGGCGCGGCGGCGCAGCCGGCGGGGCCGGACGGGGGGAAGGAACTGGCGGCCCGGTTCATCACGCTCGCGTACGACACGATGCGCCAGAAGCCGCTGGTCCCGCCGCACGTGCGGCAGGCGGCGGCACTGATCAAGACGGCGGTGGCGCTGGACCCGCAGGAGCCGCGGTACGCGCGGATGCTGTACGAGGCGATGCTCCAGATGGGGGACAGCGAGGCGGCCCTGGCGGCGCTGACCAAGTACCGGGCGATCAGCCAGCAGACGGCCGAGGACCAGGTGGCGATGGTCGCGTTCGTCGACCTGAACGTGCGGAAGCTGGAGACGGCGGCCGAGCGGGCGGAGTGGCTGACGAACCTGTTGACCGTGACGGCGCCGAACAAGGAGAAGGGGTACGCGGGGCTGGCGGCGCCGGTGCGGGCGCATTTGGCGTTCCGGGCGTCGCAGGTCGCGCGGGAGCGCGGGCAGTCGGACCTCGAAGGGTCGCTGCTCGGGCAGGCGCTGGAGCTGAACCCGCTGAACATGGACGCGCTGCGGCGGCGGCTGGAGGTCGTGTCGGCCGAGGGGACGGCGGCCGAGCGGGTCGGGGTGATGGTCGAGATGCTCAAGAGCAACCCGGTGCAGCCGGCGGTGCTGTACCAGGTCGGGCGGGAGTGCTCGGCGGCGGGGGCGAACGAGGAGGCGCTGCGGTACTACAAGCTGGCGGCGAACGTGGCGGGGGCGTCCGGCGTGTCGCTCGGGCGCGAGTTCGCGATCGGGTACGCGACCGAACTGGCGCTGATGGACGTCCCGCAGGTACTGAACGAGGTGCGGCTGGTCGCCGACGCGCTGACCAAGGGCGACCCGAACGATTTGGAAGGGCACCTATTGCGGTGGCTGGCGGCCCGGGCGTCGAAGGACAAGGAGGCGCTGGTCAAGGCGCAGGGTCCGCTGCTCAACGCGGCGCTGAACCGGCTGACGGTGCTGCGGAACCAGCTCGGGGTCAAGGAGGCGACGACCCGCCCGGTCGACACGAGCGAGGCGCTGGCGGTGCCGGATTTGTCGGGCGATTTGAAGCTGCTGGAGGACGAGAAGCAGGCGAATTTGCGGCTGCCGTACGCGCAGGCGGTGGCGGACCTGGCGTGGTACCTGGTGCTGGTGGGGAACAAGCCGGTCGAGGCGGGGGCGCTGGTCCCCGCGCTCAAGGCGCTGCTGACGGACGGGCACCCCCTGGTCGTGCGGCTCGAGGGGTGGGTCGCGCTGGTGCAGGACCAGAAGGACGCGGCGAAGGTGAAGCTGAGCGCGGCGGCCGAACAGGACGACTACGCGCAGCTCGGGCTGATCGTGCTGCGGTCGGCCGACCCGGCGGAGAAGGACCGGGTGCTGGCGGACGCGAAGGCGCTGCTGACGCGGAACCGGTCGGGCCTGATGGCGGTCGTACTGCGGGACGTCCTGCGGGGGCTGAACGCGAAGGGGGACCCGCGCGAAGACATGGCCGACGTGCGCACCAAGGCCATGGGCCTGACGCCGGACTTTTTGCGGCTGCTCGAGGCGCCGGCGTCGTTCTACCTGTTTCGGGCGGAGATGGCGGACCGGCGGGTCGTGTTCCCGTACGGCGAGCCGATGATCGGGCACGTGTCGATCCGGAACGTGTCGAAGTACCCGCTGACGATCGGGCCGGACGGGATCATCAAGCCCGACCTGTGGTTCGACGCGCAGTTCCGCGGGCTGGTGCAGCAGGCGGTGCCGGGGGCGGCGTACGACAAGCTGGGGCAGGTGCTGGTGCTGGCGCCGGGCGAGTCGGTGACGCAGACGTTCCGGTTCGACCAGGGGCAATCGGGCCCGCTCGGGCAGGTGATCGCCAACCCGGCGCCGACGCTGACGTTCTACGGGTTCGCGCGGACGAACCCGCGGGGGGACGGGGGCTCGGGGCTGGGCGGCCAGGGGGTGCAGTTCACGTCGATCAGCGAGCGGAGCGGGTTCGCGCTGAACCAGCAGGGCGTGCAGGTGCTGACGGGCCTGCTCAACAACGGGACGGTCCCCGAGCGCGCGCGGTCGCTCGACCTGGTGGTGGCGCTGGTGTCGCAATTGCGGGCCGCGCAACAGCAGGGGCAGCCGAACCAGCAGAACGCGCAGCAGATCGCCGACGCGTTCGTGCAGTTGCTGGAACAGAAGGTGGCGGACCCGACGGCGGGGGTGGCGACGTGGGCGACGTTCCTGACGGCGGTGAACGCGCCGCAGAAGGGCGTGGAGATGATGGGCAAGTTGCTGGCCGACGAGCGGGCGGAGCGGCGGGTCCTCGGGGTGCTGATCTCGGGCGGCCTCCCGCCCGCGGAACACCAGGCGCTGATGAAGAAGGTGATCGCCGAGGACAAGGACGAGGCGGTGCGGATGTACGCGTCGGCGTCGCTGGAACTGGCCGCGGCGATCGCCAAGGGGCGCGCGGAGCAGGCGAAGCCGGCGCCGGGGACGGGGGCGGCGCCCGGGACCGGCACCGCGCCGGATGGCGGGGGGGCGGGGGCGCCGAAGCCGTGAAGCTCCCCAAGGCACGGATCCGGGGCGGCGTTTCGGGCGAAGCCCGTGCGCTCTGCCCCGGCTTGTTTCGAGTAGGGGGCGGTCGCAAGTACGTGGCAAATAGTGTCGATGGAGGAGGGGTGGTGCAGGCTTGGTCGGGTCATTGATTCTTGGGGGTGCGTCCACTAGAGTGCGACGGGTTCGCCAACGGGCTGGTCATTGTGGGGAGATCCGGTGTCGAAACCGGACAACGAGGCTTGACCGGCCCGAGTGGGCGATCACGTGTGACGTGGATTCGAGATTGGGGCGGCGGATGTGCGTGGGCGGCCGGGGTATTGGCCGTTCCCAAGCGTCATCCGGCGCACGTCGTTCGTGCCGGTGATGTGAAAACGATTTCGCGCACTTCCTGCGGGATGCGACCCTGACGACGACTACGAATTAGCGGCAGCAGCCATTGGCCTCCCAGGACACGACACCACGCCCCCGCTCGCACTTCGCGGACGACTTCCGGCGGTTCTTCCTGCGCGGGCTGGCGGCGCTGATGCCGACCCTGATCACCCTCTGGCTGCTGGTCAAGGTGTGGGACTTCCTCTGGGAATCGCTGGGCAAATACATCATCTGGTTCTTCAGCTGGGTGTGGTACCGGCTGGCCAGCTTCGGCGTCGTGTCGGAGCGCGAGGTCGGGAACATCCGCTACCTGTTCTGGGTCGACGGGGAGCCGCGGTGGTGGACGCAGGTGCTGGGCGTGGTGTCGGCGGTCATCCTGGTGTACGTGATCGGGTTGTTCGTCGGTAACCTGATCGGGCGGACGCTCTACCGGCTGGGGGAGAACGCGATCTTCAAGATCCCGCTGATCCGGGCGATTTACCCGTCGGTGAAGCAGGTGGTCGACTTCGTGCTGACGGACAAGAAGGCGCAGTTCGCGGCGGGGAACGCGGAGAGCCGGGTGGTGGCGGTCGAGCCGCACGCGAACGGGATCTGGTCGATCGGGCTGGTGACCGGGAAGGGCGTGCGGGCGCTGGGGTCGCCGGCGGGCAAGGAGATGTTGACGGTGTTCATCCCGTCGAGCCCGACGGCGTTCAGCGGGTACGTGCTGGTCGTGCCGCGGGAGGTCGTGTACGACCTGCCGCTGACGGTCGACCAGGCGATGCGGCTTCTGGTCAGCGGCGGGGTGATCGACCCGGCGGTGGAGACGTCGGCGACGGAGACGCGGAACGCGATGCGCGAGCAGCGCCTACGGGACCTGATGGCGGCGGGCGCGGCCGGCGCGGCGGCGGCCGAGGCCGCGGCGCGAGAGCCCGAGACGGAGGAATCGAAACGGACGTGACCGGCGGCGCGCGCGTGTGGATTCGTGCGGCGGTCGGACAAAGGATTGAGCGGCCCCGGCAGTGGCATCGGGGGTTCGGTATTGGCGAGTGTTCGGTTACACTCGCGGACCGGAGCCCCGGGCCGCGCGACGGTCGACGGCGGGCGGAGTGAATAACGAGACGGGTGACCCCCACCCGCGCGGGTTCGAAAGCGCCCGGGCGACCGGCGGCCACCCCTGGTCCGGCCCAGCAAACGACCGGAAGGAGCATGAAGTGCAAGTCACCGTTTCCTCGCGTCACATGGACGTCACCGCGGCCCTGAAGGATTACGCGACCCAGAAGGCGGAAAAGCTGACGAAGTTTTACGACCGGATCCAGGAAATTGAAGTCGTCCTGAACGCGGGCAAGGACAGCGTGGATGTGGAAATGCTCGTCAACGGCGAGCACAAGAACACGTGGATCGCCAAGCACGGCGAGGGCGACGCGTACGCGTGCATCGACGCGTGCGTCGACAAGCTCGAGCGGCAGTTGTCCGAGCACAAGAAGCTGATCCGCAACCGCAAGCACATGACCGAGGACAAGCACGCGTCGTGAGTGCCGAATACGGGGGCATGACTTACCGACCGACCGACCGACCGACCGCGCCCGGGCAACAGCGGGAGATGCAGGCGTCTCCGCGGAGAAGCGAATTCAGATGAAGTTGAGCGATTTTATCGTGTCCGAGGCGATCATCCCGGCGCTGGCATCGACGGACCGGGACGGGGTGCTGCGGGACCTGGTGTCGTCGCTGGCGGACGCCGGCGCGTTGCCGCGGGACGCGGTCGACGAGGTGGTCGCGGCCCTGGTGAAGCGCGAGCAGAACGGGTCGACCGGGTTCGGCAAGGGTGTGGCGGTGCCGCACGTGAAGCACCCGAAGGTCAAGAAGATGGCCGGGACGGTCGGGCGGAGCGAGGCGGGCGTCGACTTCGCGGCGCTGGACCACCAGCCGGTCTACAGCGTGGTGCTGCTGCTGAGTCCGGAGAACGCCCCGCAGCAGCATTTGCAGGCGATGAACATCATCTTCTCGAACTTGCAGAAGGACATGTTCCGGCGGTTCCTGAGGCAGAGCGCGACGCGCGAGGCGATCGTCGATTTGCTGCAGGAGGCGGACCAGGGCAAGTAGGCCCCCGTCGAGCGCTGATCCGGCCCGTCGCCCTCAGGCTCCGGGACCGGCGTGGGGGAGTTTTGAAGTCCCGCGGCCGCCGTCGTTTTTCCGAACATGCCCACCGCGTCCATCGAAGTCGTGATCACCAACTCGCACGGGCTGCACACGCGGCCGGTCATGCAATTCGTGGACATCGCGAGCCGTTTCACGTCGGAGATCAAGGTGCACAAGGGTGGGTCGGAGCCGGCGGACGCGGACGGGAAGAGCGTGATGCAGATGATCATCCTGGCGGCCGAGCCGGGGACGCCCCTGCGGATCGACGCCGAGGGCGACGACGCGGCCGAGGCGGTGAGCCAGCTGGCGAAGCTGGTGGAGGATAAGTTCGGGGAGGAGTGAAGAAGTTGCGAGTTGCGGGTTGCGAGTTGCGAGTGAACGCAGCAGCAGCCCGCGGGTCGCAATGCCCGGGATTCGGAACGCAATCGGAATTGACGTGACTCGCAACTCGCAACTCGCAACTCGCAACTGGACCTGATGGAGATCAAGAAGGGCATCGCGGTTTCGCCCGGCGTGGTGATCAGCACGGCAGTCGTGCTGGACGCCGAGGATCTGGCCATTCCCGAGCGGCACGTCGGCGCCGAACTGGTGCCGGCGGAGGTCGCGCGGTTCGGCCAGGCGCTGGAGGCGAGCATCGCCCAGGTGCAGGAGCTGCGCGTCGGGGTGACGGCGACGGCGGGGAAGGAGATCGCGGCGATCTTCGACGCGCACGTGGGGATCCTGAAGGACAAGACGCTGCTGGCGCAGGTCGAGAAGGAGATCAAGGGGCAGCGGACGACGGCGGAGTTCGCGGTGTCGGTCGTGATGCGTCGGTACGCGGACCTGTTCCACAAGATGTCGGACCGGTACCTGTCGGAGCGGGTGAAGGACATCCACGACATCGAGCGGCGGATCATCGGGAACCTGATCGGGCAGAAGCACTACGACCTGGCGCACCTGAACACGGACGTGGTCGTGATCGCGCACGATTTGCTGCCGAGCCAGACGGCGGCGCTGGACCGGCGGTTCGTCCGCGGGTTCGCGACGGACGTCGGCGGTCGGACGAGCCACACGGCGATCGTGGCGCGGGCGATGGGGCTGCCGGCGGTCGTCGGGCTGGGGAACATCACGGCCGAGGTGAACACGGGCGACGCCGTGATCATCGACGGCAACCACGGGGTGGTGATCATCAACCCGGACCCGGAGCAACTGGCCGACTACCTCGAGACCAACCGCCGGCGGGTCGGGATCGACGAGGCGCTGGCGCAGCTGAAGGACCTGCCCGGGCGGACGACGGACGGACACGAGGTCACCCTGATGGCGAACATCGAGGTGCCCGAGGGGATCGACGAGGCGCTGGGGAAGGGCGCGCAGGGCGTCGGGCTTTATCGGACCGAGTTCCTTTACCTGACCCGCCCGACCGAGCCGACCGAAGAGGAGCACTACGAGGCGTACGTGGACTCGCTGCGGCGGCTGAAGGGCCGGCCGCTCGTGATCCGGACGCTCGACCTCGGGGCGGACAAGTTCAGCCAGTCGAAGCAGCAGTCGCCGGAGCGCAACCCGTTCCTGGGCGACCGGTCGATCCGGATGTGCCTGCACGACATCCCGATGTTCAAGCGGCAGCTGCGGGCGATCATGCGGGCGAGCACGCAGGGCGACGTGCGGATCATGTTCCCGATGATCAGCACGCTGATGGAGCTGCGGCAGGCGAAGATGGTCCTGTACGACGTGATGGAGGACCTGGAAGACGAGGGCGTCGAGTTTAGGCGCGACATCCCGATCGGGATGATGATCGAGGTGCCGAGCGCGGCGCTGATGGCGGACAGTTTTGCCAAGGAAGTGAATTTCTTCTCGATCGGCACGAACGATTTGATCCAGTACACGCTGGCGGTCGACCGGACGAACGAGAAGGTGGCCGGGCTGTTCTGCCCGGCGCACCCGGCGGTGCTGAAGCTGATCCGGGACGTGATCCGGGTCGGGCAGCGGCACAACATCAGCGTGAGCATGTGCGGCGAGATGGCGGGCGAGCCGCTGTACACGCTGCTGTTGCTCGGGCTGGGGCTGACGCTGTTCTCGATGAACGGGCCGGACGTGCCGGAAGTGAAGAAGGTGATCCGGTCGACGACGATGGAACACGCCCGGCAGGTGGCCCGGCGGGTGATGAGCTTCGACTCCGAGCGGCAGGTGATGCACTTCCTGCGCGAGGAGACGAGGAAGCTGGTGCCGGAGGCGTTTTAGCAAGCGGCATGGTCACCTCGGGGGTGACCATGGTCGGAGAGTTT
This sequence comes from Tepidisphaeraceae bacterium, assembly GCA_035627895.1. GTDB lineage: Bacteria > Planctomycetota > Phycisphaerae > Tepidisphaerales > Tepidisphaeraceae > DASPKW01. Next base: position 10,754 of record DASPKW010000108.1, read on the forward strand.
CGAGGAGAGAGAGTGACGGATAACGGGCGCGCGGTCGGCAACGATCGCAGGCGCCTCGCGGGTCGAGCGGACCGGTAGATCGCGGCACGAAGCCGCGTCCCGCGTCGGGCCCCCGCAGTGTTGAAGACCTTTCGAGGGTCGCAGTACAAAGATACCCAGGTCCGAGCGAAGTTTGCCGCACACGTCGAGCGCACCGCCCGCAATTTAGCCGGGCGGCGCTCCGTGGCGCACCGCCGCCGGACCACACATCTGGAGAAGGACACGCCGGGACCCGCGTCATGCACGCGCGTCGACCCGGTCCTCGCGAAGAGGCAAGCCCGAACGGCGCGCGCGACCCGCGCGCTTCGGTGGCAATGCCCGCACGACGGACCGGGGAAACGACGAGCCAAGCGACCGCGGGGCCCCGTACAGTCCGGACAAGGAACCATGGCGAATAAGGAAATGCTGATCAACGTGTCGGAGGGGGAGGAGTGCCGGATCGCGCTCGTCGAGAACGGCCGCCTCGAGGAACTCTACATGGAGCGCACGAGCTCCACGAGCCACGTCGGGAACGTGTACAAGGGGCGGGTGACCAACGTCGAGCCGTCCATCCAGGCGGCGTTCGTCGACTTCGGCCTCGGCCGGAACGGCTTCCTGCACATCTCGGACCTGATGCCGTCGTACTTCGGCGGGCGGAACGAGGACGTGGTCGAGAGCGTCGGCCGGAAGATGGCCCGGCGCGACCGCCCGCCGATCCAGCGGTGCCTGAAGCGCGGCGACGACATCATCGTGCAGATCATTAAGGAGGGGATCGGGACCAAGGGCCCGACGCTGAGCACGTACGTCAGCATCCCGGGGCGGATCCTGGTGATGATGCCGGGGATGGCGAAGCTGGGCGTGTCGCGGAAGATCGAGGACGAGGAGGAGCGCAAGCGTCTGCGGACGATTTTGGACGGGCTCAAGCCCCCGAAGGAGTGCGGGTTCATCATCCGCACGGCCGGGATCGGGCGGAGCAAGGCCGAGATCGAGCGCGACTTGAAGTACCTGACGCGCCTGTACGAGTCGATCGACAAGCAGGCGCGGGCCGCGTCGGGCCCGACGGAGTTGTACACCGAGGGCGACCTGGTCACGCGGACCGTGCGCGACGTGATGTCCGCCGACGTCGAGCGGATCGTGTGCGACAACAAGGACGTGGCGAAGAAGATCAAGGACTTCTTCAAACTTTTGGCCCCGCGCACCAAGAGCAAGGTGGAGCTGTACGAGGACGCGGTCCCGCTGTTCCACAAGCACGGGATCGAGCACGAGATCGAGCTGATGTACAGCCGGCACGTCCCGCTGCCGAGCGGCGGTAGCCTGGTGATCGACTCGACCGAGGCGGTGGTGGCGATCGACGTGAACAGCGGCAAGTTCCGCGACCACTCGGACGCCGAGACGACCGCGTTCAAGACGGACATGGAGGCGGCGGACGAGATCCCGCGGCAGCTCCGGCTGCGCGACTTGGGCGGGGTGATCATCTGCGACTTCATCGATCTGCGGTTCGAGCGGCACCGGCGCGAGCTGGAGAAGACGCTGCACGAGAACCTGAAGGCCGACCGGGCGAAGACGAAGATGCTCCGGATGAGCCAGTTCGGGATCATCGAGATGACCCGGCAGCGGATGCGGCCGAGTTTGAAGCGGTCGATCTACTCCGACTGCCCGAGCTGCAAGGGGCACGGGCTGGTCAAGACGCCCGAGAGCATGAGCCTGGACGTGATGCGGCGGCTGGCGATGGCGGCGCACGACCAGCGGATCGTGCGGGTTGAGCTGGCGGTGTCGGCGGAGGTGGCGTTCTACCTGCAGAACCGCAAGCGGCACGAGCTGGCGCAGCTCGAGCACGAGTCGGGCAAGCGGGTGATCATCAAGACGGACGCGGCGGTCGCGCTGGACGAGTTCCGGATGGAGCTGTTCGACGCGCGGGATGGGATGGTGTTCATCCCCGAGCTGGGGATCGTGCCGCCCGAGCAGGCGCAGGCGAACGGGCGCGGCCAGCAGGGCCAGCGCGGCGGGCGGGACCGCGGCCGGCGCGGGGCCGGCGGTGGCGGCAGCCAGGATCGCGGCGGGCAACGCGGCGAGCAGCGCGGTGACCGCGAAGGCCATGAGGAGCGCGAGGAGCAGGGCGGCGGTGGGCGCGGTGGGCGCGGTGGGCGCGGCGGCCGGGACCGGGGTGGCCGGCAGCAGGAGCAGCCGCAGCGCGGCCGCGGCCGCGAGCGCGAGCAGGCCGACGACATGGCCGACGAGGTCGAGGACCAGGTCGACCAGCGCGAGGAGGAGCGGCAGGAGATGGCGGCGGCCGAGGCCGCCGTCGGCGCCCCGCTGCCCCCGCCCGCCGAAATGGGCGACGCCGCGGACGCGGTAATCGACCACGATGAGTCGGGAGAGGACGCGTACGAAGGCGAAGAGGGCGATGAGTCTGCGGCCGCGGTGGACAATGGCGACTACGCCGAAGACGAAGCGCCGGTCGAAGCCGGTGATGAACCGGCCGAGCGGGACGAGGTGGTCGCGCCCGCACGGGCGGCGTTCGACGCGGGCGACGGCGGGCGGCGCGGCGGGCGCGGCCCGGCCGAGGCCGCCGACGCGGGTGACGGGCAGGGCGGCCGACGCCGGCGCCGCCGGGGTCGGGGCGGGCGTGGCGGAGAGGGCGGCGCGCCGCAACCGCCGCCCCCGCAGCAGCGGCAGGGCGGTGGCCCGCGCGGGCCGCAGGCGCCCGTGCCGGTCCCGCAGGACG
>DASPKW010000109.1:0-10772 GCA_035627895.1 Tepidisphaeraceae bacterium
CCGCCCTTGGGGCCCTCGTAGCGAATGATGATCACGTCGCCCTTGCCGATCTTCTTCTGCTCGAGGCCGCGGAGCATGTCTTCTTCGGAATCGAACACGCGCGCGGGGCCGGAGAAGTTCAGGCCCTCCTTGCCGGTGATCTTGGCGACGCAGCCGTCGGGGGCGAGGTTGCCGCGGAGGATGCGGATGTGGCCGTCCTTCTTGATCGGGCTCGCCAAATCGTGAACGATCGGCTGCTGGGCGGGGCCGTTCCCGTACGGCTTGAGCTTGGGGAGCCCGGCGACGTCCTCGGCGAGCGTCTTGCCGGTGACGGTCTTCTGGCTGCCGTCGATGATGCCGTTGTCGATGAGGAACGCGATGACGGCCGGGACGCCGCCGTGCCGGTGGAGGTCTTCCATCACGTACTTCCCGCTCGGGCGGAAGTCGGACAGCAGGGGGGTCTCGTCGCTGACGGCCTGCCAGTCCTCGATCGTGATGTCGATGTCGAACGCGCGGGCCATGGCGATCGAGTGCAGCACAGCGTTGGTCGACCCGCCGAGGACAATCGTCAGCTTCATCGCGTTGATGAACGACTGGCGGGTGACGATGTCGCGCGGCTTGAGGTCGAGCTCGAGGAGCTTGAGCATCGCCTGCCCGGCGCGGACGCACTCGTCGATCTTTCCCTGGTCGTCGGCCGGGTAACTGGACGAGTACGGGAGCGACAGCCCGAGGCACTCGATGAACGAAGCCATCGTGTTGGCGGTGTACATCCCGCCGCACGCGCCCTGGCCGGGGCAGGACTTGGCGACGATCTCCTTGCGCTCGGCCTCGGTGATCGAGCCGGCGAGGGACTGGCCGTAGGACTGGAATGCGCTGACGATGTCGAGCTTTTCCTCGGTGCCGCGGACCTTGGCGCACCCGGCGCGGATGGTGCCGCCGTAGACCATGATCGACGGGCGGTTGAGCCGCCCCATGGCGATGACGGTGCCGGGCATGTTCTTGTCGCAGCCGGGGATGGCGACCAGCCCGTCGTACCACTGGGCCCCCATGATCGTCTCGATCGAGTCGGCGATCAGGTCGCGCGACTGGAGGGAGAAGGACATGCCGTCGGTGCCCATGGAGATGCCGTCGGAGACGCCGACGGTGTTGAACCGCATGGCCACGCCCCCGGCGGCTTCAACCCCGCGCTTGACGTGGTTGCCGAGGTCGGCCAGGTGCATGTTGCAGGGGTTGCCGTCGTACCAGACGGCGCCGATGCCGACCTGCGGCTTGGCCAGGTCCGCGACGGAGAGCCCGGTCGCGATGAGCATCGCCTGGCTCGCGCCCTGCGACGCGGGCTGGGTGATGCGGGCGGAGTACTTATTGAGCTGCGGCTTGGTAGTCGTGGTGGTCATGGCTTGGGGGGGAGAGTGTACGGCGCGGGACGGGGGGTGACTAGGGGAGGGGGAACGCGAGCGCCTTCAACTTCCTCGCGGGTCGTTCGTATTAGGCACTGAGGGCCCCCACGGGTCCGAGCGTGTATGGCATCGGGCGCGGGCGCGATTTGATCCCCGCGCGGGCTGGCGGCGGCAGGGTGCAAGGCACTGTCGCCGGCTTGGTCCCGACGAGCGAATGGCGCGGCTCGTCCGTGATGTGTCGTACGCTGCACTCGAATCCCCCCCTTCATTTTGGCGGATCGCAACGCGGGCGGGCGCTCGCGGCGGTCTTGACTCGCGCTCGGTGGAGCGACGCGGGCGGGCGGGCGGCTCGGAGCCGCACCCCTGCCCGGGCCGGTGACGCGCGCGATTTCCCGAACGGAGCATCAACCTCTAGAATACGGTTCTAACTATGTCGTCCGCGCCCACCGCCACCGATCCCGCCGCCTCCACCGCCGCGAAACCTCATTTCGACCCGGAAGAGCACCGGATGACGCTGGGGGAGCACCTCGAGGAGCTGCGCAAGCGCCTGCTGCTCGGGTTCGGCGGGTTCATCCTGGCGTTCATCGGGGGGATGATTCTGGGCGACCGGGTGGTCTGGTTCGTGTGCAAGCCGCTGTTCGTCGCGCTGGCCCGGAATGGTCAGCCGCCTCAGATCTTCTTCACCGACCCGGCCGAGGTCTTCATGACTTACATCAAGGCCGCGATGATCAGCGCGTTCGCGGTCGCCGGGCCGTGGATGCTGTACCAGCTCTGGCTGTTCGTCGCGGCCGGCCTGTACCCGCACGAGCGCAAGACGGTCACGAAGTATTTGCCGCTGAGCCTGGCGCTGCTAATCGGCGGGATGGTGTTTTTGTACACGTACGTGCTCCCGCTGATGCTGGAATTCTTCATGAAGTTCAGCATCGGGGTGCCGCCGTACCTGGGCGACGAGATGGGGTTCAAGGTGCCGCCGCCCATCCCCGTTGCGACGGCGCCGGCCGGCGCTAGCCCGGGCGCGGCGGTCGGCCCGCTCGTCCTGCCGCTGCTGGCCGAGGACCCGAAGGACCCGGTGCCGGGCTCGGTCTGGATCAACGCGAAGGCCGGGTTCATCAAGATCTGCATTGCAGCGGGTAAGTTCCGCACGATCCAGTTCGGGTCCGAGTCGGCGACGACGCCGATGATCACGCTCGGGACGTACTTCGCGACGACGATCGGCATGATGATCGCGTTCGGGCTGGCGTTCCAGTTGCCGCTGGTCGTGCTGACGCTGGCGCGGATCGGGATCGTGTCGATCGAGACGCTGAAGAACCTGAGGCGGGTCGTCTACTTCTCGCTGGCGATCGTGGCGGCGGTCATCGTGCCCGACGTGGTGACCGGCATGCTCGCGCTGCTGATCCCGCTCATCCTGCTGTACGAGATGGGCATCCTGATGGCGCAGTGGACGACGCGCAAGGGCACGCTGATGGACGGGGAGGCGGGGACGACGCCGTGAGTCGGTCAGACTCTGCCGAAAGGTGCGTAATAACGGCGGGCGGGAGCCCACGGTCGCGTCGCAGGAGTCTTGTAGTCGCCAAGCCGCAAGCAGCGGGTGCGCGGTCTCGACAAGACCCCTCCGGCGCGTATAATCCCCCTCCCGCGGTCGGGAAATCGGCTCGCGGGCACCCCACGCCCAGGTGGCGGAATTGGCAGACGCACTACTTTGAGGTGGTAGCGCCGCAAGGCGTGCAGGTTCGAGTCCTGTCCTGGGCACTAGTTGGAAAACCCGTCGCAAGACGGGTTTTTTCATGCGCGGATCGGGAGGACGAGGCTCCGTCCGGGCCGTTCTGCGGGGGGACGCTACGAGAGGGGTTCGCAAAGGGCGCAAAGGCGCAGAGGCGCAAAGAAGGCAATCAGAAGGAAGATTGCCCGAACGCACGGCGTCCTGGCGCGCGGATGCAATCCATTCCTCCTTCTCTTCTCTGCGCCCTTTGCGCCTTTGCGTCTTTGCGGCAGAATCGAACTGGCCCCGCCCGCGCAAACGGCTCGGACGGAGCCTCGCCCTCCCGAACGAAAGGGCCCTCGCGATGCGCTCCCTCGCCCTCCTGCTCCTCGCCCTCCCGCTCGCCGCCGAGCCGGCCGTGACCGTTGAGCAGATCACGCGCGGCCCTGCCCACCACTACTTCGGGTACATCGGCCAGAGCCGCACCGTCCCGTGGAGCGCGGACGGTCGGTACGTCCTCGCGCTGCGGACGACGTTCCAGGACCGCCTGCCCGGGCCCGACGACGCCGCCGACGTGTGCGTGCTGGACACGCGGGCGAATTACGCCGTCCGCGCGCTCGACCAAACGCGCGCGTGGAACCCGCAGCAGGGGACGATGTTCTACTGGAACCCGCAGCACCCGCAGACGCAGTTCTTCTTCAACGACCGCGACGCGAAGACCGGCAAGGTGTTCACCGTGCTGTACGACCTCTCGGCCGAGGGCGGCAAGGGGAAACGCGTCCGCGAGTACCGGTTCGACGACACGCCAGTCGCCAACGGCGGCGTCGCGCAGAATGGCGGATATTTCACGGCGATCAACTACGCCCGCATGGCCCGCCTCCGGCCGGTGACCGGGTACCCGGGCGCGTGGGACTGGACGACGGACGCGGGCGCCCCGGCGGACGACGGCGTGTTCCGCGTCGACGTCAGCACCGGCGAAAAGCGGTTGATCGTGTCGTTCGCGCAGATGAAAGAAGCCCTGAGCGACTCGACCGCCCGGATCAACGAGCGGCACTTCTTCGTCAACCACACGCTGCACAACCGCAACAACGACCTGATCTACTTCTTCTGCCGGGCCGACTTCGAGAACACGCCGGCCGACGTGAAGGTGAACGCCGCGTTCAGCGTGCGGCCGGACGGCACCGGCCTGACGTTGCACCCCACGCACGTCGGCGGCCACCCGGAGTGGGAGTGGGGCAGCCGCCTGATCGGCTCGCACGGCGGCAAGCAGGTGGTCTACGACGTCGCCGAAAAACGCGTCGTCGACGAACTGGGCGGCAAGGACATCTTCCCCAACCCCGAGGGCGACATCGCCCTGAGCCCGGACGGGACGTGGCTGGTCAACGGCCACCGTGCCGGCGAGCACCACCACTACACGTTCATGAACCTCCGCACCCGGCAGGTCATCAAGTCGCCGCCGGTCTTCATGGGCAAGTGGCGCACCGGCCCCCTGCGCCTCGATCCCGCCCCGTGCTGGAACCGCACGGGCGACGGGGTGGTCGTGCCGGGGATCGCGCAGGACGATGGGACGCGGCAGATGTTCGTGTTACGGATGGTTGGGAAGTGATGGGCGCGCCCGGCGTTGTCACCCCCGCCGGACCGCCTCGGCATACGCGATCGGCTGCCCGCGTCCGGCGAAGCGGCGCTCGAACAACGTCGCGTGCGGGCCGAACGGGTGGGCGAGGGCGGCCGGGCGCGCGGCGGGGTCGGTGGAGTAGTCGGGCGAGGCGTGCACGACGTCGAAGAGCGGGGACACGGCCGCGAGCTTGGCGGTCGCCCAGGCGAAGTATTCGGCGTGGTCGGTCTTGAGGACGAAGCGGCCATCGGGCGCCAGGGCGGCGTGGACGTCGCGGAGGAACGCGGGGGTGACGAGGCGGTTGTCGAACTCGCCCGGCTTGTCGAACGGGTCCGGATGGAAGACCCAGACGGCGGCGAGCTCGCCGGGGGCGAACAGGCGCGGCAGGTCCTGGCCGCGGGCGCGGATCAGGGCGACATTGGAGACGCCGAGGTCGGACAGCCGGCGGGCCCCGTCGTAGACTGCCTTGGCCTTCCAGTCGATCCCGACGAACGCGCGGCGCGGGTGGGCCGGGGCGACGGCGGCGAGCAGCTCGGCGTCGAAGCAGCCGATCTCCAGGGTGACGTCGCCGCCGAACGCCGGGCCGATGCGGGCGCGGAAAAGGTCGGCCCACGCGCCGCGCAGCGCGGCCGGGTCGGGCGGGACGACCGCCGGATACTCGGCGAGCCGGTGGGCGACGTTGCTGCGCGGCAGGGGCATGGAGGGCGATATTGTACTGGCTACGGCGCGCGGCGAAGGCGGGCGAGTCTACGGAGTTCGGTCATCTGCCGTCCGCGCCGGTCAAATGGTTCGCGGAGGACGCAAAGGCGCAGAGGGCGCAAAGCAGACAAGGAGGTTAATCGGGGGGAGCGCACTCACACGCTCATCGACCGAGCCGCCCTCTACTCGATCCTTTCTTCTCCGTGCCCTCTGCGCCTTTGCGTCCTCCGCGACAAATCCGATCGCGCGGCCTGCGCAAAACGCGTCGCCAACTTCCCGGCTGGTCGCCATTTCATCGCCAGTTGCTGCGAGATTGTCCGGCGGACCGGACGCGCCAGCTGGGCGGTCCCGGATATGATCCCACGGGCTCGAACACGGTAGACCAACCAAGGGTCTTTGGCGCGGAGCACACGACATGCGCGGACGACGGGTGATCGGGGCGGGGGCGGCGGGCCTCCTCATGACAGCGATCCTGGGCGGCGCGATCGCGTGTCGACCGACGACCGCGGACGGGCCGGCGCAGGGGGGGCCCCCTCAGGTCGCCGCGCCCCCGATGGCGACCGCCGCCACGCCCAAGGCGTTCAAACCCGTCGCCGACCAGCGCCACATCGAGAACGGCCACGTCGTCACCGCCAAGATTATCTCCGGCGCCCAGCCCGAGGGCGAGGCGTCCTTCAAGGCGCTCAAAGAGTTCGGCGTGCGGACGATCGTCAGCGTCGACGGCGCGGCCCCCGACGTCGAGGGGGCGCGGAAGTTCGGCATGCGGTACGTCCACCTGCCGATCACCTACTCCGGGGTCGACCCCGCTCAGGGCCGGGCGATCGCCAAGGCCCTCGACGAGCTGCCCGGCCCGATCTACGTCCACTGCCACCACGGCAAGCACCGCTCGGCCGCGGCGGTCGCCGTCGCGTGCGTCTATAATGGGATGCTCAAGCCCGAGCAGGCGACGAGCGTGCTCGAGACGTTCGGAACCGGCGCGAATTATGCGGGCCTGTGGCAGGCGGCGCGCGACGCCCGCCCGCTCAAGCCCGAGGAACTGCGCGATCTGAAAATCGAGTACGTCGAGCGGGCGAAGATCCCCAAGCTCGCCGAGGCGATGGTGCAGGTCGACTACCGGTGGGATCACCTGAAGGCGATCAAGGCCGCCGGGTGGAAGTCGCCGAAGCATCACCCCGACCTCGACCCGCCGCACGAGGCGCTGCAGCTCGAAGAGCTCTTTCGCGAGCTCCGGCGGACGGACAGGACGCACGCGGACCGACCGGGGTACGATGAGCTGATGCTGAAGTCCGAGGCGGCGACCGCCGACCTCCGCAGGGCGCTGACGGCGAACGACGCGGTACGTGCGGACGCGGCGTTCAAGCTGATCGGTGCCGCGTGCGCTGGGTGCCACAAGGGGTTCCGGGATTGAAGCTGACGGGCGGGGCGCGCGTCCTCCAACCAGCGGAACACGTTCCCGGGGCTTTCGAAGGGCGTTAGGTCGTTCCGTCCCCCCGCTATCGCGTTGATCGGGTTTCGCCTATAATCGGGGGCGAGGTCCCCATGAGTTCACCCACGCCAGCGGCCGCCCCGGAATCGTCGGTCCGCGACCGCGTCCTGACGGTCATCAATCTGATCCGCCCGGCCGTGCAGGCGGACGGGGGCGACATCGAGCTCGTCGACGTGTCGGCGGGCGGGGTGGTGCAGATCCGGTTCCACGGGGCGTGCATCGGGTGTCCGTCTGCGAACATGACCCTGCAGATGGGCATCGAGCGGAATCTGCGGGAGCGCGTGCCCGAGGTGACGCAGGTGATCCCGGTGACGTAGGGTGGGCACTGCCCACCGCTGGGCGGGGTACAAACTCAATCACACATGACGACATCGGAGCCCATTGCGCCGCGGCCGGTGATCCCGTTAGAGTGCCCGACCGATCCGCCGGGCGCGTGGGGGCGGTACTTCGTTTACCTCACGCTTCAGTTCGCGCACCGGGTGTTGGCGGTGGTCGTACTCGCGCTGGTGGGGCGGCTGGTGCTCGGGGTGATGAGCAAAGAGTTCGGGTTCACGTCGTGGCTGCTGCCGGCGGCGGGGTTGGGGGCGGCGGTGGCGGCGCTCGTGAGCCTGGCGGTGGCGCTAGCGCGGCCGGTGGTGGCAGGGGACCAGCGGGCCGAGGCGCGCGGGCTGGCGGTGGCGGGGGCGGTAATGGTGGTGATTTGCGCGGGGTGGTTGTTGCTGTCGCGCGTCGTGGGGTAACGGCCGGAGCACGCGTGTCACCCGAGCACCTCATGCAGTTGGCGATCGAGCAGGCGCGGCTGGCGCTGGCGCACGACGAGGTGCCGATCGGGTGCGTGATCTATCACCACCCCACAGGTCGCGTGATTGGGACGGGGCACAACCGGCGGATCCTAGACGCGGACCCGACGGCGCACGCGGAAATCCTGGCGATCCGGGCGGCGGCGAAGGCGCTGGGGGACTGGCGGCTGGAGGAGACGACGCTGGCGGTCACGCTCGAGCCGTGCCCGATGTGTGCGGGGGCGATCGTCGGCGCGCGGGTGGCACGACTGGTGTACGGGTGCACGGACCTGAAGGCGGGCGCGGTGGAGACGCTTTACCAAATTTGCACGGACGGGCGGCTGAATCACCGGGTGGCGGTGACGGGGGGCGTGATGGCGGGGGAGTGCGCGAAACTCCTGACGGACTTCTTCGCGGCGAAGCGGGCGATGGGGAAGAAGTAGGGGAAGAAGTCAGAAGTCGGAAGGCGGAAGGGCCGGGCTGCGTGTGGGGTGGCTTCTGGCTACTGGCTACTGGCGTCTGATTCCTCACGACTGCCACTGGGCGGCGGTGCGGCCACGACAGGCGGGGGTGTTGGCGGCCTTGGTGCGGATCGTCTGGACGAACCAGACGGTGAGCGTACCGACGACGAGCCACCAGGCGGCGGTGCCGCACAGGCGGGCGACGGGCCAGGCGACGTCGGAGGCCTCGAAGATCTTGCGCGCGATCCAGTCGCCGGGGGCGACGATCGGCTCGAGGTGGCCGGCAAACGGGGACATGACGACGGCGAAGCCGACCACGACCGCGAACAGACCGCCGGTGACCCATTGAACGATAGCCATGAGGACTCTGATTCCGTTACGTCTCTCGCGCGTCGGATTCGGCGCGGGGGACGCGTTTACGCATGCGCCGTTCGCGCTTCGAGCCGCGTTGCGGGCAGAGCCGCTGCGGCGGCCCCGCCGGCGTTCGCGCGAACGGAGCGGTCGGCGCCGACAAGTGTTCCATGGTTCCTATCGGCGCGCGAGCGACCCCGATAAAGGCGGGCTTTGACATCGTGATGCGCACCCCTACATTGGCTCGGCCGCCGGGCGTTTCCGGCCCGATAACCGTCATTTACGCCGAGCTTGTGTCATGAAAGTTACGATCGAGTGGATGTCGCAGTACGCCCCGGGGCTGGCCGGCGTCGCGCCGGAGCGGGCGGCGGACGCGCTGATGAACGCGGGGCTGCCGGTGGAGTCGATCGAGGGCGCGGGGGCGGACGCGGTTTTGGACGTGGAGGTGACGTCGAACCGGGCGGATTGTTTGTCGGTCCTGGGCGTGGCGCGCGAGCTCGGGGCGCTGCTGAACGTGCCGGCGAAAGCGCCGGAGCCGAAGATGGTCGAGGCGGGGCCGGCGATCGGGACGAAGGTGAGCATCGAGGCGCCGGAATTGTGTCCGTATTACTCGGCGCGGGTGATCCGGGACGTGAAGGTGGGGCCGAGCCCGGAGTGGATGGTGCGGCGGTTGGCGGCGCTGGGCGTGCGGGCGATCAACAACGTGGTGGACGTGACGAATTACGTGCTGTTCGAGCTCGGGCAGCCGCTGCACGCGTTCGATTTGGCGAAGGTGGGCGGGAACGCGGTCGTCGTGCGGCGTGCGCGGCAGGGGGAGAAGCTGACGAGCATCGACGGGAAGGTACGCGAGCTGACGGGCGAGATACTGGTCATCGCGGACGCGGGTCGGCCGGTCGGGCTGGCGGGCGTGATGGGCGGGAAGGACTCGGAGGTTTCGGAGCAGACGATGGACGTGCTGCTGGAGAGCGCGCGGTTCGATCCGCTCAGCGTGCGGAAGACCTCCCGGGCGCTCGCGCTGCGGAGCGATTCATCGTACCGGTTCGAGCGGGGGCTGGATCCGACGCTGGCGGAGCTGGCGAGCCGGCGGGCCGCGGAGTTGATTTTGCAAATCGCGGGCGGGCGGCTCGCGCAGGGGGTGGCGGTCGCGGGGTCGAGCGAAGCGCCGGCGAAGCGGGTGAGCTTGCGGCTGGCGCGGATGACGGCGCTGCTGGGGGTGGAGTTCACGGCGAACGAGGCGGTGGACGCGCTCAAGCGGCTCGGGTTTTCGCCGGTGTTGTCGGCGGACAAGGCGCGGGTCGACGCGACGGTGCCGTCGTGGCGGCTGGACGTGAACGTCGAGGTGGACCTGATCGAGGAGGTCGCGCGGCTGGTCGGGTACGGGCGGATCCCGACGCGCGAGACGATCGAGATTAGGCTGCAGCCGCCCGAGCAGGACCGCACGGCCGCGGCGGTGATCCGGGCGGCGCTGGTGGCGGCCGGGTATCACGAGGCGCTGACGTTCTCGTGGGTGGCGGACGCGCTGCGGGACGATTTCCGGCCGGCCGGGGCGGCGAGCTTGCTGCGCGTGGATCCGAAGACGAAGGATAAGGACGCGTATCTGCGGCCGAGCGTTCTGCCGGGGCTTTTGGAGGCGGTGCGGCGGAACCAGGCGGTGGGGAATCCGCCGGCGAAATTGTTCGAGCTGGGGTCGACGTTCTGGGCGGATTCGGCGGGGAGGACGGACGAGCGGCCGCGGTTGGCGCTGGTCGGATCGACAGAGTATCGAGAGGTGCGCGGGGCGGTGGAGGCGGTACTGGCAACGGTCGATCCGACGCGCGCGGTGACGATTTCGCCGGAAAAGGCGCCGGGGTTCGCGGCGGCGGCGACGGGGAAGGTGGAGTGGGGTGGGGTTGCGATCGGGCACGTCGGCAAGGTCGATCGGGCCGTGGCGGACAAGCTCGATCTGCGCGAGTCGCCGGTGGTGGCGGAGTTGGAATTGGCACCGCTGCTGGCGGGGTTGAATCGGACGCCGAAGGTGCAGGAACTGGGGAAGTTCCCGTCGATCAAGCGGGATTTGTCGCTGGTGGTCGACGAGCGGACTCGGTACGCGGAGATCGAAGGGGCGCTGCGACCGCTGGGACTGGCGGACCTGGAGTCGCTGGACTACGTGACGACTTATCGGGGGAAGCAACTGGGCGAGGCGAAGAAGAGCGTGACGCTGCAGCTGGTGTTCCGGAGCGCCGAGCAGACGCTGACGAGCGAGGCGGTGGAGGCGAGCGTGCAGCGCGCGGTGGCGGCGGTGAAGGGGAAGGGGTGGGGGTTGCGGG
>DASPKW010000110.1:0-10363 GCA_035627895.1 Tepidisphaeraceae bacterium
CGTCGGCCCCCGGCGCGCTGGACGGCGCCACGATCAACGTGGCGTGGGGAAACGTCGTCGCGACCGCACCGGGGGCCTTGGGGACCGCGGCGATCCGCATGGCCCCGCCCGCCCCGCCCCCGCCCGACCCCACGAAGCCGCCGCTGCCGCCGGGGACGGCGGCGGCGGCGCTGGCGCTGCGGTCGGACGCGTCGGCGGCGTTCGGGGGGAACGTGCTGATCGACGGGGCGATCGCGGTCACGCTCAGCGCGGCGCCGGTCACGTTCGACGGCGGCGGGCCGACCGGGCGGACGCTGTCGATCGACACCCTGACGCTGGGCGCCGGGCAGACGGTGAACGTGACGGGGGTGAACGATTACGTGTTCGCGGTCGTCAACCCGGTGACGATGGGGGGGACGGCCGTGTCGACGATCAACACGACGGCGGCCGACCTCGTGCTCCAGGGCGCGCTGACCGGCGCGGGCGGGCTCTCGAAGACGGGCCAGCGGACGCTGACGCTGAACGACGGCGGCAACCACGGGCCGACGACGGTGACCGCGGGCGCGCTGGTGGTCAACGGGGCGTGGACGACGGCGGGGGTGACAATCGGCTCGGCGGTCGCGCCGGCGACGCTCGAGCTGGGCGGGGGCGGCGTCAACGCGCCGGGCCCGGTCGCGCTGAGCAACGGCACCCTGCGGATCGGGAAGACGAACGTCGCGGGCGCGATCCCGGCGGCGACGAAGATCGTGGCCGGGGCGACCGGGAACGCGGTCGTGTCGTACTTCGGGGCGACTGCGGGCGCGATGACGAACGAGGTCGAGGTGACGACGGCGAACGGGGCGCGCAAGCTGACGATCCAGGCGGAAGGGCTGGCGGGGAGCGCCGGGTCGACGTTCGTGTTCGGCGGGCCGATCTCCAAGACCGGGGCGGGCGCGCTGGGGATCACGCTGCGGGCCGACCCGGCCGTCGACGACGGCGCGGGCGTGGTGACCAAGGCGCCGGGGCGGCTGGTGATGGGGCTCAACCAGGGATTCTCGGACACGTGGCTGACGCACGGCGGCGGGGTCGTGGTCGCGCGGGGGAACGTGCCGTCGGGGTCGGACATCGGGTCGGTCAGCCCGCTGGGCCTGGGAACGAGCGCGGTCGCGCTGAACGTGGCGGACTCGACGGTCGGGCAGATGGTCGCCGACGGCGCGGGGGCGACGACGGCGGAGTTCTTCAAGTCGGTGACGACGGCGGGGCCGGGCGCGGGCGGGCCGCGCAAGCGGTTCGGGGCGTTCCGCAACGCGGCCGGCGCGCCCGGCGGGCAGACGGTGAACTTCCGCGGCGAGATGCAGTTCAACGACGCGACGTCGCCGCTCCTGGCGCTGCGGCTGCCCGGCCAGCCGGCCGCCAGCGCGGGCGTCTCGAGCTGGAACGGGTTCGTCGTCGAGCCCAGCGTGGCGCTGCAGTTCCTCGGCACCACGAAGATCGACAACATCCTCTCGTCGACGGCGGCGGGCGGGGTCACGGCGGTCGCGCCGGTGTACGTGGGCGGCGGCGGGCGGCTGCAGTTCGCGTCCAGCTTCACCGACGGCGGGTACCGCGATCTGAACCTGCAGCGCGGGACGGCGGGCACCATCACCGTGATGGACGACACGACGCTGGAGAACCAGTCGTCCGGCCACCACTTCGACTCCGTCGAGCTGCGGGCCGGGACGTTCCACGCGGCGGGCGTGAACCAGAATTTGCCGCAGGGCCTGATCGTCGGGGCGGGCGTGCTCGACCCGACGCGGACGACGAGCCAGCTCGTCACGGGCTTGAATTTGACGCTGCCGGGCGCCGGCGCGAGCAACGGCTTCCGGATTGGGGCGGGGCAGACGCTGGTGAAGTCGGGGACGGGCCTGCTGTTCGTGTCGGGCGGCCAGGGGCACGGGGCGGGGTCGACGCTGAAGGTCACGCAGGGGAGCTTCGCCGCGAGCACGGACTCGGGCACGAACGCGGTCGGTGGGCCGACGAACAAGCTGGCCATAGAGTTCAGAAACGGCGCGCTGGGGCAGTGGAACTCCACCCAGCACCTGGCCGCGGTCACGGTGAACACGGGCGCATCGGCGACCATGACGGCGTCGGCCACGACCGGCGGAAAGGTGCTCCACACGACGGCGCTGAGCGTGACCGACACGGGCCGCCTCGACATCGCGAACAACGCGCTGGTCGTGGACTACGCGCAGGGCGCGGCGTCGCCGGCCGACGCGGTGCGGCAGATGGTGCTGACCGGGTGGAACGTGTCGGGCACGCTCTGGGGCGGGGTCGGCCTGACGAGTTCGACGGCGCAGGCGGCGAGCACCACGCTGGCGATCGGGTTCGGCGAGGCGACATCCGTCCTGGGCCCGGACGGCGGGACGTTCTACGGGCAGCCGGTGGACGCGTCGGCCATCGTCGCGCGGGTCACGCGCATCGGCGACGCGAACCTCGACGGAACGGTCACCCTGGACGACCTCGTGCGGCTGGCGAACGCCTACGGGACGGCCAGCGGCGCGACGTGGGCGACCGGCGACTTCGACTACAACGGGTCGGTCGGGCTGAACGACCTGGTGATGCTGGCCAACAACTACGGCGGCGCCGCGCCCGACACGGGCGCGCCCGAGTTCGCCGCCGACTTCGCGGCCGACTGGGCCACCGCACAAGACCTGGCGGCCGGCGTGCCCGAGCCGAGCGCGGCGGCGCTGGCGGTGGCGGCGGCGTTGGGCTGGGCGGGCCGGCGGCGGCGGCGGCGGGGCGAGTAGTTCGACGCGCGCATCGCGATCGATATTTTGCTTGTAATTGAATCGGGTGCGGGTAGCTTGCGGCGGTCGTTGCGTCGCTTTTCATCCCGACGTGAACATCTCATGCCTTAGGGAGGTCGAATGGCCGCGCGTCTCACCGCTTCGCGCCGTGGTCGTCGTGTGGTTTCCGATTCCGTTCGATTCGCAGTGGAGCAGTTGGAGGGGCGTCGGCTGTTGACGACGATGAACGTGTGGGCCGCGCCCGGGGCCGAGCACGCGGCCGAGGGCGGGTCGTACTCGGCGACGTTCACGATCGAGCGGGCGTACGAAGAGGGACTGACGACCGTCGCGTTCGCGCTGGGGGCGGGGTCGGGCACGTTCGGCATCTCGGCGGGCGACGCCGTGGCGTCGGGCGACGGCGTCGACGCGGCCAACGGGCTGATCACGTTCCCGGGCGAGGCGCTGACGACGACCGTCACGGTGACGGCGGTCGACGACGCGCTGATGGAGGCCGACGAGTCGTTCCGGCTCGACCTGTTCGACCAGGCCGATCTGTCCACGCCGATCGGGTCGGCCGAGGGGTATGTGCATTCCAACGAGCACGAGTTGTGGGTCGAGGGCGGCGGGCTAATGACGGAGGACGACGGCGGGTCGGTCCAGTTCACGATCCACCGCGAGGACGTGGGCGGGGCGGCGGCGGCCGGCGAGTCGGTGCGCGTGCGGTTGAAGACGGCGGGCGACGGGGAGTTCCGCGCGGAGTTGGACGACTACACGATCGCCGACAGCGTCGAGGGGGCGAGCGCGGCGGACGGGGTGCTCACGTTCGGGGTCGATTTTGGGGCGGGGCAGTCGAGCCGGACGATTACGATCAACGCGATTGACGATGGGATCGTGGAGCCGGAGGAGTGGTTCAAGCTCGTGCTGATCGACGCGGCGAGCAACGGCGGGGGGAGCGGCGGGACGCCGCCGGTGCTGTCGGAGACGCACGCGACGCAGGCGTTCGCGGGGATCGTCGACGACGAGGCCCAACAGCCGCAGCCGTACCACGTGTGGGTCGAGGGGCCGGCGGGCGATTTGGCCGAGGACGGTCAGGCGACGTTCACGGTCCACCGCGAGCGCGACAACGCGAGCCTGACGCAGCCCTACGCGATGAACGTGTACCTCGAATTGTCCGCGCTCAACGCGACGCCCGGCGTCGACTTCTCGCCCGGCGCGTGGGCGCTGTCCGGCGGGTCGCAGATCCAGGTGTACTTCGACGCGAACGTCGACGCGGTCGAGGTCACGTTCGCCGGCATCGACGACGCGCACGCCCAGCCGGCGCGGTCGCTCGGGCTGGCGGTCGGGTGGTCGAGCTTCGACCCCGGCTCGTACTACGCGACGCCGGGGGATCTGGCGCACCCGGCGTCGGCCGAACTGGACCTGGCGGATGACGACTTCGTGAGCCAGCCGACCGGGCTGACGGTCACGTCGTTCTCCGACACGCAGATCGATCTGGGGTGGACCGACAACTCGGACAACGAGTCCGGTTTCACCGTGCAGGTCTCGACCGACGGCGGCGAGACCTGGGCCGACTACGCGACGTACTCCGCGGACACGACGCAGGCTAGCGCGACGGGGCTGGACCCGAACACGACGTACCACTTCCGGGTGGCCGCGCCGAACGCCGGCGGGTTCGTCGACTTCCCGCCGACCGACCCGCCGCGGCGGACGCGGACGCGGGTCGAGTCGCCCGAAATCCCCGGCGTCTCCCTCGGCACGTTCGACATCTACCCGTCCGGCTCGCCCGCGCCCGACCCCGAGCTGCCCGTGCTGCAAGACGGCGTGAAGTACCGCCTGACCGTCACCGGCGCGTCCCCGATCCGCCCCGAGCCCGGCTACGACTCCCTCCCCGGCACCGACGGCGACGCCGAGTACGGCTGGCAGGGCGGCGACGAACCGCAGGACTCGATCGACAACGTCGACGTCGGCCTGCGCCTGTCCGGCATCTCCGAGCCCAACGCGTTCTGGGGCAACTACGACCCGACGTACCACACCTACACGATCGACGTCACCGGCACCGGCGAACAACTCGAAGCCACGTACGCCGGCTACGAGGAAGTGCCGACCGAGTACGCGCTGTCGCTGACGGTCGAGCGCCTGACGCCGACCGTCTGGGTCACGGCGGGCACGGGCTCCACGACCGAAGGCTCCGAAACTCCGGCCACCTTCATCGTCCACCGCGACACGACGTTCGGCGGGGCGGTCACGGTCAACTACACGCTGGCCGGCGACGCGGAAGAGGGCGTGGACTACACGGATGAACTGGGCGGGAGCGTGACGTTCGGGGCGGGGGACACGGAAGCGGAGGTGGCGATCGAGGCGGCGGACGACGAGACGCCGGAGTGGACGGAGCGAATCGAAGGCGAAATCGACGCTGGCGACGACTATCTGCTGGCGTCAGGCGAGGGCACTGACATCTATATGGAGCTGGTCGATAACAATGACCTTTCGATTCGAATGCCGGGCACGCCTGACCCAATCGTTGGCTACGTGGTCTGGGTGAACGACGACGACGACAATGAGAACGACAGCATCGATTTGACTGAAGGTGCCACCGCATCTGAGGACCCCGACCTTGTCGAAGTCACGCTTGTTACGCCACATGCCGAACGTCCAGGGGCCACTGTGACGCTCGCGGCCGATCCGACGAAAGTGCGAGTGTGGTCCTCTCCGCTGAAAGGCGTCTCCAATGTGCTGATCGGCGACGATACTTCAACGTACACATGGGCGGCCGGAGATGTACCTGCATCCGTGTGGCTTGAGACGATTGTGGCCAGCGAAACAATTGGTGATCTCGCGCTCACATTAAACACCCAAGACAATGCCGGCGATCCGGCTGACGGAGGGTGCGCAAACCCTTCGGATGGGACAAAACAGCAGGTGCTGACCGCTGCAACTATTGCGATACGATACAAAGGGGCTCCGGCACAAAAGGATTCAGGAAGTGTGATCATCGGAGAGCCCGTTCTATTGAGCGCTTCCGTTCAGCCAGCCATTCCGAACCTAGAATACAGCTGGACTGTGCCGGACAAGTCCGCAGGTTCTTGGTTCGCATCACGCTCACTGTCCATGGTGTTTGACGTAGTCAAGAATAATGCAGACCTCCACTTCTACTGGCACGATCATCACACCGGGTCTCGGACGGTATCGGTAAATGTCAAGCTGGGAGCCCAGCCTCCGGTCACACGTCAGACGAACTTTCTGACTGTAACACCGACATTGCAGCCAACGACCCGCACAGGACGTACGGTGCGTATCATCCAGCAGATTGATCTTAACGCAACGCCGGACAATGATCCTGACGGCACAACCGCCGGAAAGCTGGAGTACGGAACGGCCGCGATCCCCGGATTTCGGATGTATACGAATGGAATCACGCTACCCAACGGCTACGAAGGCACTATTCTTTGGGTGCAAACGACGACGTCAGAAGTAAGATTATTCGATGTGGCCGGTAACAAGTGGCGGGTGCAAAAGGTTCGCGACGCACTGGATAATAAGGGCGCGCAGAACTTCTGGTATGATGATCGTCAGGCTGGAACGGGAGACGATCCGTCATCCCACCTGTTTAAGAGCAAGTACAGCACAGTGACCCGTGACGACCACTTCACGCTCTGGCTGATGTTCAAGCCGACGAAATTCAACGGCATCCCCATGGACGGTAACCTGGTCCCCCTCTTCATGACGTTTTGGAATTGGAAGGGAGGGGCGACGTGGCGCCCGGTCGAACAGGATTGGGCATTGATTGGCGAGGCAAGTTGGGCGGAGGATCCTCAGCCGATTCCCACGTCGGATTACCCGATTTGGGATAGCAACGAAGCGGATGCGCCATTTGTCGATGTGCCGTAAGGCGGGAGATGGGTGTCCTATTGTGAACTATATGATTCGATCGGCGACGGTGATCTGTTTTGTCACGGGTACCGCAGGGCTCTCGGATGTGTTTTTGGCGGCCGGAGAGGCTCCCCGGACCGCTACGTCCCGACCCACGACTGGGCCTGTCGAGATTCGCGGCACGCCCGTTGGGGGATTGGTGTTGTCAGCGTACGCGCCCAATGCTGAGGTTCCTTCGGGCGAGGCGATCCGAGTCATTTGCGTTCTGCGCAACACGACAGAACGCCCGGTTCGAATTCACGATGCCGGTTCGCGATATGACTATCGAGTCTTCGTGGAGGACGCGGAAGGTCGCCAGATGCCGCTCACTCGACTTGGCGAGCAACTTCGCGATCGAATTGGAGGCAGTCGGACGCCGATTGACCTCGCTCCCGGTGAATCGCTCACACGGGTAGTTATCGCCAATCGACATCGGGATATGACCGCGCTCGGAAATTACCGAGTACTGGTGACGCGGAGTGTGCCCGACCCGGAGAACCCGGACCGGTTGCTCCCGATAAAGACCGGCATTGCTGAGATTCGGGTCGTCGAACCGGCCGACCGGCCTGTTAAAGGTGATCGATAGTAAGCGCCTCAAACCTGGAGGGACATGAGGCCGGCGATTGCGATCGTCCCCCTGGCGTCTCGGACTTGGGCCGGGCCGCCTGCGCTGGCGCCGACGACCGCCCCCAACGCCGGCGGGTTCGTCGACTTCCCGCCGACCGACCCGCCGCGGCGGACGCGGACGCGCGTCGAGTCGCCGGAGATCCCGGGCGTGGGGCTGGGCACGTACGCGATTTACCCGAGCGGCACGCCCGCGCCGGACCCGGCGTTGCCGGTGCTCGCGGACGGCGTGAAGTACCGGATCACGGTGACCAACGCGGTGCCGATCCGGCCCGGAGCCGGGTTACGACTCGCTGCCGGGCACGGACGGCGACGCCGAGTACGGGTGGGAGGGCGGCGACGAGCCGCAGGACTCGATCGACGGCGTGGACGTCGGCCTGCGGCTGAGCGGCGTGGGCGAGTCGAACCCGTTCTGGGGGAACTACGACCCGACGTATCACACGTACACGATCGACGTGACGGGCACGGGCCAGCAGTTGGAGGCGACGTACGTCGGATACGAGGCGGTGCCGGTCGAGTACGCGCTTTCGCGGACGATCGCGCGCCTGACGCCGATCGTCTGGCTGACCCCGGAGACTGTACACGGGGCCGAGGACGGACGATCCCCCGCGTCCATTGCGATTCACCGCGCGGGATCGGGCGCCGACGCGATGGACGTGTATTTCCGGCTGGCGGGGTCGGCGACAAAGCCTGGCACGAATGATAGCGAGGATTATTCCGTTGGCGCGACGGCGGTAAACGGCAGCGGATTGTTTAAGGTTCATCTGGCGGCCGGAGAGTCTACGCGGGTCGTCGAGTTCACTCCGTTGAACGATTCTGACTGGACAGAGGACACAGAGTCGATCGAGTTGACGCTGGAACCTGCACCGTTCGGCGAGGCATTGTTCGTTTGTGCAGGAGGGCCGGCGAACGCGGCGGTCGAGGTCGAGGATATCGGTGTGTTCTTCGGGGACATGTCGCACCTCGGGCGCGCATTGATTAACGAGTTCTACGAGTTGCGGAGTCGGCTGTTGGAGTCGGATTACGAGATCCGGGTCGATCGGAACACCGGTAAACTCACGGTGAAACGTCCCCGGGATTTGCCGGAAGTCGACGACCTTCCGACTGCCGTCATTCGCGTTCAGTCCGACACGGCCGCAGTCCTGGAGGTGGTCGCGCCGGCGGCCGGGAATCAACTCGACAGCGGGGATGCGGACTTCTGGACGAGCCCGAATTTCGGCCCGGAGGAGGGCGTGTTCAGATTAACGCCGGTGATGACGGGCGACGTGGTGGTCACGATCACCGTCACCTATCAGAACGGCGACGGTGTCCCTACGCGGACCGACGTGTTCAGCACCCGTGCGTTCGTCCAGGTTCCGTAATGCGCGCCACCATCGTCATCCGCGCACGCCAGGCCCGTCGGCTCGCGACGGGCACGATTACGGCATTGGCGGTCGGCATCGTCCTGGTCCACTGTCTCGCGTGGCCGCTATCGTACTGGTGGTCGTTCGGTGGATCGATCGCGGGTGTGAACGACGGGCGGCACTTGGTGACCCGTACGATCGGCGCGGCGCGCGGGCGGGTCCACTTCACGTGGCGGTCGATGCCGGCCCTTGTGGACATCCCGCGGGATACCCGAGAGGTCGTCCTGACGGGAAGTAGGGTCGACGACGGGACGGTTGTTCCTTGGACTTACGCCGGCGCCTCGGATCCGGAAGTCGTGCGCGTCCTGGGCATGGAATACCGCCCTCATGTTCAATTGATTGGAGGATCGACACCCGAGTCGAGCGTCGTCGTGCGCGTCCCGTACTCGTGGGGCGCCGTGGTAGTCGGCGCCCCGGCCGTGCTCTGGCTTCACCGCGTTTGGAGGAAGCGCGCCGGCGCGCGCCGGCAGCGGCTGGCGGCGCGACGAGGATCGTGTGTGGACTGCGGCTACGATCTGAGCGCGCACCCGTCCCGCGGGAAGTGCCCGGAATGTGGTCGCTCGTTCGACCGGGCCGGTGCACGCCCGCGTTCGGCGGACCTCGGCGCGGCTCCGGCGACCGCGTGGGCCATAGTCTGTGCATGGGCGGTCCAGGTGGTCGTTGTAGGGTGTGCTTTCGTTTTCGTCGGGCTCATGGCCGTCCTCTGGTGCTCCTACTCCCACCCCACGCGCGCGACAGTCGTCAGGGAGTTCGGGCGTCGGGTCGAGACGACCGCGGAGGCGGGGCGATTCGCGGTTCGCATGACCAGACCGGAATCGCCCCCACCGGCAGTTGCCGCCAGGACGGCTGCACGGTGGCGGACCATCATCCGGTTGGCGCCCGCGCCGGCGCATTCCGCCGCATGGCGCGACGAGGGGCGCCCAATGCCGAGACGACTGCGCTCGCCCGACGGGTTCGTTAACGATGGCACAGGGCAGTTGTCTGGCGGCGACGCGCAGTTCGAAACGAGTTGGAACGTTTCGCTATGGTATTCATGCGCGTGGGCCGGCGTCTTCCCAGTCCTGCGCCTCGTACAGGCCGCCATGAACCGTCGCAAATCGCCGACACCGCTCGCCTGAATGAAAAGGGGCCAGGAGGCCAGGGATCCGTTTCGCATCATGATCGTCGGCCGGCCGGGGTCGGGCGACGCGTTGGGGCCCGCGTCGCCGGCCAGAATTACGGGACGGTCGACCCCTACCCGCTCGACCGGTGACCGGAGTGCGGTTGGCGGGCGGCTTTCGCGTGCGGCACCGGCACGCTCGCCTGCGGGCTCGCTTTGGGCTCGCCCTTCGGGTCGCGGCTAAACGTGGGGGGGCGGGGGTTCGCGGGTCACTCCTCCGCCGGTGCGACGGTGGAGATCGCCGCCTCAAGCTTTCGGAAGTTGACCGGCTTGGTGAGGTGTTCGTGGAAGCCGGCCTGGCGGCTGGCGGCGACGTCCTGCTCCATGCCGAAGCCCGTCAGCGCGATCGCGGGCATCCCCTTGCGGGGCATCTGGCGGATGACGTCCAGGCCCGTGCCGTCGGGCAGGCCGATGTCGCTGATCAACAAGTCGAACGGCTCCCCGTGGGCGGCGTCGAGCGCGGCGCGGACGGAGCTGGCCACGGTCACGTGGTGGCCCTGGCGGCGGAGCAGGAGGGCCATGACCTGGCTGGTGTCCTCGTGGTC
>DASPKW010000111.1:0-4002 GCA_035627895.1 Tepidisphaeraceae bacterium
GAGGCGCAGCCGCGCATCGACGGCCTGCTCGACGAGGCGGTGTGGGAACGCGCCGCCCGCCTGGACGACTTCCACCAGATGGAGCCGATCGAATACGCCGCGCCCAGGCCGGTCAGCAGGAGCACGCCGGTCAGCACCCACGGGTGGGCGTCGTACCGCGCGCACAGCACGAGCCCGCCGAACGAGCAGATCATGACGCTCGACCCGACCAGGGCCGTCTTGCGGAAGCCCCAGCGGATCAGCAGCGGCGCCGCGATCATGCCGGACGCGGCCCAAGTGAGCATGACGGGCGTGACGACCGCCGCCGCGTGCCCGACGCCCCCGCCCAAGCCGCCCTGCACGTACAGCGGCACGTACGTGTCGAGGCTCAGGAACGCGAGGCCGAACAGCAGGCTGGCGAGGATCGACGGCCCGATCGCCCGGCGCATCAGCAGGTCCGGCGGGAGGATCGGGTAGGCGGCGCGGCGCTCGTGGTAGATGAGGAAGAAAATCGCGACGACGCCGAGCGTCGACAACAGGGCGATCGTGGGCCACGACCACCCGTCTGCCCCGAGGTTGGAGACCAGCGCCAGGAGGGAGACGCCCGCGACCGTCAGCGCGCCCACGCCCGGCAGATCGAGGTCCGCCGGGTTCGGCTCCTCCAAATCGTGATACTTCCAGAGCAGCACCGCCAGCCCGATCGCCCCCAGCGGCAGGTTCACCCAGAACACGCTTCGCCACCCGAGCGTGGCCACGAGAAACGCCCCCAGCGCCGGCCCGGCGAGCGCGGCGGTCCCCCAGACCATGCTGAAGAACCCCTGGATCTTCGCCCGCTCCTTCAGCGTGAAGATGTCCGCCGCGATCGTCAGCACGACCGGCATGATCCCCCCCGCCCCGAGTCCCTGCACGCCGCGGAAGACGATCAGCTGCGTCATCGACTGGCTGAACGCCGCCAGCACGCTGCCGAGCATGAAGATCAGGATCGCGCCGACGATGACCTTCTTCCGCCCCACGGAATCCGCCAGCCGCCCGAACAGCGGCATCGACACGACGGATGCGAGCAGGAAGACGCTCATCACCCACGAGTAATGCTCGAGCCCGTGCAGGTCCCCGATGATCGTCGGCATCGACGTGCTCGTGATCGTCTGCTCGATCGACGCGAGGACCATCACGAGCATGAGGGCGGCGAGGACGAAGCGGCGGTCGAGCGTCTTTTTCACGCCGACCACGCCGACCACGCCGACTCCTGTGGAGTCGGATTCCCGCGGCACGCGGGAGTCAGTTTTGTCGGGCTCCGTCACAAGCGTCGCGGGCGTGATCTCCTTCTCGAACGTGGACATGGGGGAAGGGTAGGCGGGCGGACGCGGCGCGACTACTGTGCGGGTGCGGATTGCCCCCAACTGTGACACCACCGACGATCCGGTGGTCGATCAGGATGAACGCCGAGACGCCGAGATCGCCGAGGTCGGACAGAGAGAGAGTCGAGAAGAATGTTCAGGGCCGCGCGCGGGCGGCGCACACGGCCCCGCGTCCCCCGGGCGTAGCACCGGCATTTTCCCCGTGAAACCGAGGATCACGCCGGCTACCCCTTCTCTCCTCCCCTCGGCGCTCTCGGCGCCTCGGCGTTCACTCCTTCTCACCCGTCGCGCATCACACCTTCAGCGTCCCCTTGATCCGCCCCATCGCCTCCGCCACGTTCTCCTTGCTGTTGAACGCGCTGACGCGGACGTACCCCTCGCCGCTCTTGCCGAACCCGCTGCCCGGCGTGCACACCACGTGGCACTCGTTCAGCAGCTTGTCGAAGAACGCCCAGCTCGTCAGCCCGCCCGGCGTCCTGACCCACACGTACGGCGCGTTGGTCCCGCCGTACACCTTCATGCCCAGCGCCGTCAGGCTCTCGCGGATCGTCTTCGCGTTGGCCATGTAGTGGGCGATGACCGCGTCGACCTGTTGCCGGCCCTCGGGCGTATAGACCGCCGCCGCCCCCGCCTGGGTGATGTACGACACGCCGTTGAACTTGGTCGTGTGCCGGCGGTTCCAGAGCTTGTAGATCTCGACGGCGCTGCCGTCCTTGGCCCTGCCCTTGAGCGACTTGGGCACGACCGTGAACGCGCAGCGCACGCCGGTGAACCCCGCCAGCTTGGAGAACGAGCGGAACTCGATCGCCACGTCGCGCGCCCCGGGGATCTCGTAGATCGACCGCGGGACGGCCGGGTCCTGGATGAACGACTCGTACGCCGCGTCGAAGAAGATCACGGCGTCATTCTTCTTGGCGTACTCGACCCACTTGGTGAGTGCCTCGCGCGACAGCGTCGCCCCGGTCGGGTTGTTCGGCGAGCAGAGGTAGACGATGTCGACCTTCTCGGTCGGGATCGCCGGCGTGAAGTCGTTCTCGGCCGTCATCGGCACGTACACGAGCCCCTCGGCCTCCCCGTTCTCCTTGAGCGGCCCCGTGTGCCCGGCCATCACGTTCGTGTCGACGTACACCGGGTAGACCGGGTCCGTCACGAGGATCTTGTTGTCCTTCCCGAAGATGTCGAGGATGTTCCCCGTGTCGCACTTGGACCCGTCGGAGACGAACACCTCGTCCGCCGCCACGTCGCACCCGCGCGATTGGAAATCGTTCTTCGCGATCGCCTCGCGCAGGAAGCCGTACCCCTGCTCGTCCCCGTACCCCTTGAACGAGCCGCGGACGGCCATCTCGTCCACCGCCTTATGCATGGCCTGGATGACCGCCGGCACGAGCGGCTCGGTCACGTCGCCGATGCCCATGCGGATGATCTTGGCGTCCGGGTGCGCGCCGGCGTACGCCTTCACGCGCCGGGCGATCTCGGGGAACAGGTAACCGGCCTTGAGCTTAAGGTAATGGTCGTTGATCTGGGGCATGGGGCCGCGAATTATCGCGAGACCGCCGCGGGATTCCAGCCCGGCCGACCGAATCACCGCGACCAATTCACCACGGAGGCACGGAGACACGGAGGAGGGGAGAAGAGGTTTAGCCACCGATGCTCACAGATGGACACAGATGAATCGTCTTTCATCCGTGGCCTTCTGCGCAATCGGTGACTGACTTTTCTTTCTGTTCTCATTCCTCTGTGTCTCCGTGCCGCCGTTGTGAGCTCTTCCCGCCGGCGCGCAACGTGCCTCACGAACCGCCCGCCCGCGTGTCTGATCCGCACGGAGGTGCCGATGCGACGACGACTCGTGCTCCTGTCCCTGACGGCCGTCGGGTGCCTGGTCGCCGCGGCCCGCGCGGAGGACTCGGGCGTTCCGCCCGGCGTCGACCCGGCGGTCTACCGGGCAGCGCTGGACCGCCTGAACCACAAGGCCGGCGCCGCCCGCGACGCCGAGGTCGCCCGCCTGCGTGAGGAACTGGCCCGCCTCCACGCCCAGGGCCAGCGGCTCAACGCCGAACTCGCCGCGGCGCGGGCGGAGCTGGCCGCCGCCCGCGCCGACCTCGCCCGCGAGGGCGAACGGCTCGCCCGCATGACCGCCCTGCTCGACCGCCTCGGCGGCGTGCCCGCGACCGAGGTCGCCGCCGCCATCCGTGCCGGCCGGGTCATCAAGGGCATGACCGCCGACGAGCTGGCGAGCATGCTCGGCCGGCCCGCGACCCGCACCGACCGCCCCGACGGCGCCGTCGCCGTCTACAAGGTCCGGGACGGCGACGCGCTCGTCCGCGTCGTCACGGCGACGTTCGTCCGCGGCCTCGTCGTCGATTACGAGGACGAGCAGCGCTGACCGGTCAGCGCCGCGCACCCGGGCGGGACGCCCGTGTCACACACGGGGTCGGCCGCTCACGCCGCGCGCCGCGCGGCGATCCCCGAGACCGCCCCGCCGGCGCGCGTGCCGATGCTGACGGGGAACTGCGCCGCCGACCCCGTGGCGGTCGAGCGGACGGCGCGGATCTCGTACGTGACCCCGGCCGCGCCGGCGGGCAGCGTGGCGTCGACGAACGACTTGGCCCCGACCGTCCCGAGCGGCACGAACCCCCCTTGCCCCCCTGCCCCCCCTTGCTCCCTT
>DASPKW010000112.1:0-8992 GCA_035627895.1 Tepidisphaeraceae bacterium
GACGGCGGCCCCCCGCTCGACGCCCGCCGCTTCCAACACCCGCCAGTCGACCACGACGTTCACGCCCGCCGCCGCCTGCCACTTGGCGACCGCCTCGGCGAGCGTCGCGGCGTCGGCCGGAACGGCGCCGGCCGCCATCCGCTGCGCCAGCGCCCGCCGCGCCCGCTCGACCAGTGGGTCGGCCGCCGCGGCGCGGTCGGCGAGCGCGTCGCGGAGCTTGCCGAGGAGGCCCGTCAACTCGTCGTGGATCATCGGCGTCGTCGAGATGACCAGCGACCGCCCGTCGACGCGGATCGACCCCACAGCCCCGCCGTTGTCGCGCCAGGTGTCGGCCGCCACCATCTCCATGATCAGCCGCTGGAGCCGCTCGATCGGGTCGCCGCCCCCGGCCTGGGCGACGTTGGCCAACCCCAACTTGGCCAGGTCGTAGGTGCGTTCGACGGGTTTGGCGACGGCGCCATCATCGGGGCCGGTCACGTGCAGGCCGGCGGCGTCTCGCCAGACGTTAATCGACCCACCGCCGCGGGCCGCGCGGAACAGGAACCGGAGCGCGACGTCGGCGGGGAGGTCTCGGACGCGGAGCGTGACGGGCGTGTCCTTGTTCAGTTCCTCCATCGTCGGCCAGGCGACGTCGGCCTTGGCGCCGGCGACCTTCTCCCATCGGGCGATCGCGTCGGCGAGGGGGACGGCGGTCAGGTCGAGGGTGACGGGCTTGGCGGGCGCGGCGGCGGCCACCGGCAGTGTGGCGATCGCGCAGGCGAGCGCGAGCGTGACCTGGGATACCCAACGCTTCCGCATGTGATCCTCCGACGGGGCTCAAACTCGCGCCGCCCGGTCATCGTATCAACGGGGGCCCGCGCGATCGAGCTCCGACGAGCACGCCCGGTGGGTTTTCGGCGGGCGCGAGGCCGGTATCGCGTTGCACGGATCGTGACCCGGGGATTACAATAGCCCGCCGCGACCGGACATCGGACCCCACACCTTCGAGGACGTACCCCCCATGTCGACCGCCACTCCCGCCAACGACCCCCGCCTCGCCCAGAATGCCAGCGAGGTCGATTACGACGCGCCCGCCCCGGAGATCCACGTCGAGGAGCGGCGGCTCAAGCTGGACGACTTTCTGAAGACGGCCGTGAAGATCAACGGGTCGGACGTGCACCTGCAGGCCGGGTCGATCCCCATGATCCGCGTCGACGGGCGGGCGCGGTTTTTGGACGTGCCGCCTCTGAGCGACGACGCGATGAAGGAGTACGTCGACCAGATCATCAACATCCAGCAGGAGCCGTCGGAGAAGCGGCACATCCTGGACCACAAAGGCGCGGTCGACGTCGCCTACCCCCTGCCGGGGCTGGCCCGGTTCCGTACGAACATCTTCCACAGCCGCGAGCGGTACGCGCTGGTCATGCGGCGGATCGTGACCAAGATCCCGCAGTTCGAGGACCTCAACCTGCCGGTGGTCATCGAGGGGATGGCCGACTTCCACCGCGGCATGGTCATCGTGTCGGGGACGACCGGGTCGGGCAAGTCGACGACGCTGGCGGCGATCATCGGCAAGATCAACCGGAGCCGGAGCGAGCGGATCATCACGGTCGAAGACCCGATCGAGTACCAGCACGAGAACGCCAAGAGCCTGGTCAGCCAGGTCGAGGTCGGGGCGGACTCGGAGTCGTTCGAGTACGCCCTGAAGGCCATGATGCGTCAGGACCCGGACACGATCCTGATCGGCGAAATTCGCGACGCGTTCTCGCTCACGACGGCGCTGCGGGCGGCGGACACGGGCCACCTGGTGTTCACGACGGTGCACGCGACCAATGCACCGATGACGGTCGAGCGCATGGTGTCGCTGTTCGACGAGGGGCAGAAGGAACTGCAGCAGACGCAGCTCGGGCTGAATTTGAACGCGGTCGTTTGTCAGCGCCTGGCGAAGAAGCGTGACGGCAAGGGCCGGGTGCCGGTGAACGAGATCATGGTCGGCACTCCGATCGTGCGGAAGTACATCCTCGACGGCGAGTTCGAGAAGCTCAAAGGCTGCGTGGGCAACCGCGAGGGCGGGAGCCAGTCCTTCGACCAGCACCTGACCGAGCTGTTCATGAAGCAGATCATCGACGTGGCCGAGGCCAAGCGCCTGGCGACGAACGTGGACGCGCTGAACTTGGCGCTGCGCGGGATCAGCAACAGCGATACGAAGCTGCGTTAAGGCGCGGAGGGGTGGGTCGCAAAGGCGCGAAGGCGAAATGAAGAGCCCGCGGGATGCGAGTCCCGCGGGCTCTTGATTCAGTCGTAGGACCTGTCATCCCGAGGTACTCCGAAAGATCTGGCTTCGAGCGAAGAGGGGCATGGACGTTGGCAGTTGGTGTGCGAAAACCCAGGCCGAAGTCGGACGGGCCTCGGCGTTCGAGGCTAGATCCCTCGGAGTACCTCGGGATGACGGTTGTCACGCTTGCAGGGAATGGCGAGCGCTTCACTTCGCCCTCAGCTCCGCCGCCAGGTCGACGCCGGTTTGCTCTTTGATCTGCGCGACCAGCGCCGCCCCGTCGGCCGGCGGCTGCTTGCGGATCGCCGTGAGCGTCTTGGCGATCGCCGCGTCGCCCGCCTTGCTAGTCCAAGCCATCACCACCCCGACCGCCTTGCGCCGCATCGCCTGCGTGTAATGCGGCACCGCGGCCGGCTTCATCTTCGACTCGTCCGCCGGGGCGAGCAGGTCGATCGACCGGGCCGACAGGAGCGTCGCGCGCGGGTGCTCGAACGTCGCGTCCTGTAGCCACACCGCCTTGTTGATGCCGGTGATCTCGCCCGCGTAGCCGGCCGTCAGGTAGGCCGTGACGCCCATCGTTAGCCATTGCTGGTCCCGGCGGAGCTTGAGCGGGTCCATGTGCTGCTCGCCGATGTGCTGGGCGATCAGGTTGAACACCTGGAGCTGCGACTGGCCGGACACCATCTGGGCGAGCTTGGTGTCGAGCTCGACCACCCCGGCGGCGAGTTTCTTCGCCTTCTCTTCCGGGGTGTTCTTCGGATCGACGAACGCGGGCAGGACGGCGTCGTCCATCGGCCGGTCCATGCTGAGCATGACGTTGTCGTTGTAGCTGGTGACGCCGGCGACCCGGTTGAAGCGGAAGCGCGGCTCGCCCCAGCCGTCCTTGGTCAGGTCGTCGAGGCGCGGGCGCGCGAGGACGAGGAAGAAGACCGGCGGCCTGAGGGTTTCGAACTTCTTGAGCGTCGGCAAAAGCTTGGCGTCGAAGAACTCGGAGGCGGCCTTGTCGTCCGCCAGTGCGAGGTCGGCCTTCATCTGTGCGACGATCTTCGCGCGGGCGGCGGTCGCGCGGGTGATCAGGTCGGCCGGCATCGTCGTCGGGCGCGTCGCGGGCTTAATCGACTTGAGCGCCAGCGTGACCCACTCGACGTCGCCCGGTTCGCACAACGCGGCGTGGCCCGCAACCTCGACCTTCTGAAACCCCGCGGGCATCTGGAGCTCGTACCGCGGGCGGTCGGGGGCGGCGGCAGGCGCGGGCGGTTGGGTGACCTGCGCGAGGGCGGGGAGGGTGAGGAGGGTGAGGAGGGAGAGGAGGAGTCGGCGCATCATGGGGAAGCTCGGATTCAAGGGTGCGAGATCGACCACGGGGCACGATACCAAGGCGATGGAATCAAGACGAGCGGGGGCAGCGCAACGTGAAACGACGCGGGCGCCGGATTGATCCGGCGCCCGCGTCACATACCGCATTAGATTCGCATCGCGACCCGCCCGCTGAAGCGGGCTCGCCGACGCTACTTCTTCGGCGCCAGGTCGATCCCCGTCGCGTCCTTGATGGTCCGGACCAGCCCGGCATCGTCCGCCGGCACACCCTTGCGCAGGGCGGCGATGATCTTGCCGACCGACGCGTCGCTCGAGTCGTCGACGATCTTCTTCGTCAGGATCACCGACTTCTTCAGCATCGCCATCTCGTAGAACGGCTTGATCGCCGGGTTCAGGCTGTCCTCGGCGACCGGGTTGGTCAGGTCCACGCTCATCGCGTTGACCGGCGCGTCCTGCTGTTCCTGGAAGAACTCGGCCAGGTATTGGTCGCGCGGAAGGCCGGTGATGCGGGCGGCGTACTTGGTCGTCAGGTAGGCGGGGATCCCGAGCTGCACCCACTTCTGGTTCCGCGGGAGCTTGAACCCCTTGAACACGGTCTCGTCGATCCACTCGGAGATGACCTTGAACGTCAGCGGGAATGCCTGGCGGGCGATCGCCACGGCGATCTGCGCGTCCTGCTGCACGACCAGGTTCGCCAGCCCCTCGCTGCTCTTCTTCGGGTCGACGTTCTTCGGGTCGAAGAACAGCACGCGGACCTGGTCGTCCATCGGCTTCTCGACCGAGAGCGTCAAATTCTCGTTCATCGCGACCGCGTCGGCGAGCTTGTTGTAATGGAACCGCTCGGCGTGGTTCCACCCGCCCTGCACCAGCGCCTTGAACTTCTCCTGGCTGGTCACGATGTAGTAGATCGGCACCTTGATCGTGTCGAGCTTCTGCAGACTGGGGACGACCTTGGTCTCGAGTAGGTCGCTCGCCAACTTGTCGTTGGCCAGGGCCAGGTCCTCGGTGATCTGCTTGACCAGCGGGGCCCGCTCGGTCTTGAGCTTCTCGAGCATCGACGCGGGACCGCCCTCGGGCTTCTTCGCCTTCTTGACGGCCTCGGCCAATCCCGCCTTGACCCACGCGACCTCGTTGGGCTCGCACAGGACGGTGAACTGGCCCTCGGTCACCTTCTGAAAGTTGGGCGGGACCTCGAGCCGCTTGGGCGGCGCGACGTCCGCGGCCGGGACCACCCCCCCGCCGGTGCCGCCCGCCCCGCCCGCGGGCTGGGCGAGCGCCCCGGACGTCGACAACGCGGCGAGAATCAGGCCGGCGGCACAACCCTTGGCGAATCGCTGCATAACGCGGTCCTCGTGTGGTTCGAGAGTCAGATCGAATGAAATGTCCGGTGCGGGGCGCCGGCGAACGCGCGCGAGTTGGCGCGCTCGCGCGAGACGACGCGATCCCAATATATCACCGGTTCGCAGAGGGGGTAGGACGGGGGCGCAGCGATTCCGCGCCGGGGAGTGAGTTATCAGACTTCCGTGAACAAGCCGGGGCAGAGTCGCACGGGCTCCGCCCGAAGCGCCGCCCCGGATTCGGTCTCGCTCCCCCCGCTCAAGCGCACCACTTGCAGTCGCAGCGACCGGCGCGGACGGTCGCGGGCTGGTTGAGCACGGTGAGGGGGCAGTGCTCACCGGGGTCGCGGGCCTTCTCGCGGGTCGGGCAACCACAGCCGTCGGTCACGTCGCGGCTCGGCTGGTGGTGGAACGGCCGGCCGCAATAGGAGGCCGTGCCCGAGACGACGCGGAGCGGACACCGCTCGCAACGGGCGGCCCGGTTGGACCAGTCGGGGTGGACTGCCGACCCGCCGATCCGCCGGAAGA
This sequence comes from Tepidisphaeraceae bacterium, assembly GCA_035627895.1. GTDB lineage: Bacteria > Planctomycetota > Phycisphaerae > Tepidisphaerales > Tepidisphaeraceae > DASPKW01. The sequence goes on from DASPKW010000112.1 coordinate 5,437, forward strand.
TCGCCCCGGCCGACTTCACCGCCGCCCGCGCCGTCGCGCGCGACAGGGCCGCGAACGCCGACCGCCCCATCCCCGACGGCGAAAACCGAATCCCCGACGATTGCGAACAACGTGCGCAGCCCATGCGTCTGTTTATCGGACGTCGCGGGCGGTTGGCGTGAACGCGGCAGTGGCGCACCTCGGGCTAATGGCGCGTCGGGGTGACATACGCAACCGCAGGCTCCGGCCGATGGCTATTACGGGCATAAACGCGGGCCCACGCCCGGCGGTAACCCCTGGAGCCCGCACTGATTTCCCATATGACCACCTCCCGTCACCGCCGTCCCCCGATTGTCCGGATGACCGCCTTCGCACTGGCCGCGGGCGCGGCCGCCGCGTTGTTTGTCGGCACCAGCACCCGACCGACCGTGGCGGCGACCCCCGCATCCTCCCCGGACTTTGATCGCGACGTAAAGCCCTTCCTGACCGAGCATTGTGACCGTTGCCATAACGAGAAGACGCAGAAGGGCGAGTTCCGGATGGACACGCTTTCGCGCGACTTCGGGTCGGGCGCGTCGGCCCACCATTGGGCGGAGGTGGCCGGGAAGATTAGCGCGGGCGAAATGCCGCCCCGCAAGGAACCGCAGCCCAAGGCCGAGGAAGCCGCCAAGGTGGTCGAGTGGCTCAACGCCCGGCTCAAAGAGGGCGAGGCCGTTCGCCTCGCCAAGCGCGAGCCGGTCAGCTTTCACCGCCTGACGCGCGAGGAGTACGCCAACACCGTCCGCGACCTGCTGGGCGTGACGTACAACGTGACCGACCCGACCGGCCTCCCCGAGGACCCGGAGTGGCGCGGGTTCGAGCGGATCGGGTCAGTGCTGTCGCTGTCGCCGTCGCACGTGGAGAAGTATTTCGTCGCGGCCGAGGCGGTGCTGAACGAGGCGTTCCCGATCAAATCGCCGGTGAAGTTTTCGAAGCGCCGGCCCGCCTGGGAGTTGCGCGGCGCGGGGGACAAGAAGGACCTGGAGGAGAAGGGCCTGCTCGACAAGGTGCGGGTCGACATGTGGCCGGGGCACGACATCACCGGGCGGGCGGGGCCGGGGCAGGCGCTGCCGGCGGCGGGTGAGTACCGCGTGCGGATCCAACTCAGCGGGCTCAAGCCGAAGAACGGCCGTGCACCGCATCTGGCGTTCTACGCGACGGACCTCGACCGGATGCTCCACGAGCAGGACGTGGTCGCGCCCGAAGACAAGCCCGTCATCGTCGAGTTCACGGCGCACCTGCCGGCGGGCAACTTGAACGTCCGCATGACTAACGACGTGCCCGGTCCCTCGACCTTGCCGCGGAGCGGTCGGTCGGACCCCCGGCGGCCGTTCTTCAGCGTGAAAGACGGCCGGGCGCCGTGGCAGATGAAGCTGACGGACGAGGCGGGTGACCCGCTTGTCCCGTTCCTGATCGTCGACTGGCTGGAGTGGGAAGGCCCGATCAACGCGGACGGGCCGACGTACGCCCAGCGCGAGTATTGGCCGGCGACGTCGGGGGACATGGGGCAGGCGCGGGCGGCGCTGACGAAGTTCATGACGCGCGCGTTCCGCCGGCCCGTGAAGCCGGCGGAGGTCGAGCGGTTCGTGGCCGTCATCGAGCGCGAGACCAAGAGCGGGGAGAAGTTCGAGTCTGCGTACCGCACCGGGCTGCTCGCGGTGCTGTGTTCCAAAGACTTCTTGTATTTGGTCGAGGGCGAGAGTGCGAAGCCGCAGGCGGCGGAACTGACCGATTACGAGGTCGCGTCGCGGTTGTCGTACTTTTTGTGGGGGTCGATGCCGGACGCGCCCCTGTTCGCGGCGGCCGAGCGCGGGGCGCTGAAGGACCCGGCCGAGCTCAAGTCGCAGGTCCGGCGAATGCTGGCGGACCGGCGGGCGGAAAACTTCGCCGCGTCGTTCGCCCGGCAGTGGCTACAGCTCCGCATGGTCGGCATGTTTCCGCCGGACAAGAAGCTTTACCCGGACTACGACGCGTATCTCGAGCGGAGCATGATCGGAGAGACGACGGCGTTCTTCGCCGAGGTGCTCAAGAACGATCTGTCGCTGCGCGAGTTCGTCGACTCGGACTGGACGATGCTCAACGCTCGCCTGGCCGAGCATTACGGCATCGCCGGCGTCGACGGCGACCAGTTCGTGAAGACGAAACTGAAGCCGGAAGACAGGCGGGGGGGGCTGCTCACGCATGCGGCGGTGCTCAGTTTGACGTCCGACGGGACCCGGCACCGGCCGGTGCACCGGGGGAAATGGGTGCTCGAGTCGATCATCGGGAAGTCGCCGCCCCCGCCGCCGGCGAACGTCAAGCCGATCGAGCCGACCGCCCCGACCGCCCCGAAGGCGACCATCCGCCAGAAGCTCACCGCCCACGTCGCCGACCCCAACTGCGCCGCCTGCCACGCGAAGATCGACCCGCTGGGGCTCGCGTTCGACAACTACGACGCGATCGGCCGCTGGCGGACCGAAGAGGTCTCGTCCGACGGCCAAGGCGCCAACCCCAAGGTCGACGCGAGCGGCCGATTGACCGACGGGCGGACATTCACCGACGCGGCCGGGCTCAAGAAACTGATGCTGTCCGACCTCGACACGTTCGGCGCGGCGTTCTGCGACAAGCTGGCGACCTACGCCCTCCGCCGGGCGACGACCATCGACGACCGCGAAGCGCTCGCGGGCCTGGTGAAGCAGGCAAAGGCTGCGGACTGGCGGCTGGCGAGCGTGGTGGAGACTCTGGTGGTGAGCGAGATGTTTAGGAAGCGGTGAGGCTTGTCGACCGCGCCGGAGCGTACAATCAAGATCATGTCCACCACAAAGCTTCAGTCTGTGCAGCAGATCGTTGAAGAACTGGATCAGGTGGATCGTGTCCGGCTCTTACGTTACCTCGCCCAGCGGATTTCGGAGGACGTTCCGCTCGCTGCAGCGCGTTCGCGCGAGGAAGACGAAGCCGCAATCGCGCAGTTTCGCCGTGCACAGGACATGGTGGCAGCGGAACTTTCCCGACGTGAAGAGAACACTCCATCTACCGACAAGTCGATTGGCGACGAGTTGAGCGAGTCGAGGCGCTGAAACGCGCCTGGCGAATCCCCCACCGCACTCCACGCACCGCAACCAACTGAGTATATCCCACCATGGGCAACATCCTTCGGCAATCCTGGCTCATCAACCGCCGTCACTTCCTCCGCGGGTTCGGGGCGGCGGTGGCGCTCCCGCTGCTCGACTGCATGCGGCCGCTGGGCACCATGGCCAAGGCCGCGGTGGACGTGGCGGCCAAGCCGAAGCGCAGCGTGTTCGTTTACATCCCCAACGGGGTGAACGTGCTCACGTGGCAGATCACCAAGGCCGGTAGGGACTACGAGCTTTCCGAGCCGCTCAAGCCACTGGAAAAACACCGGGCGAACATCACGCCGATCTCCGGGCTGCACCACCCGACGGGGCTCGGGCAGGCGCACGAGTGCGCGAAGATCTGGCTGACGGCGGCGAAGGTGAGCCAGGAGGGCGGGGCGTTCCGGAACACCGTGTCGGCCGACCAGCTGATGGCCGAGGTGACC
>DASPKW010000113.1:0-5008 GCA_035627895.1 Tepidisphaeraceae bacterium
GCGCCGTACGCCTCCAGGCCCCACACTTCCATCTCGCCGAACCGCTGGCCGCCCGTCCGGGCCTTGCCGCCCAGCGGCTGCTGCGTGATCAGCGAGTACGGGCCCGTCGCCCGCGCGTGGATCTTGTCGTCGACCAGGTGGTGCAGCTTCATCATGTAGATGTAGCCCACCGTCGTCCGCTGCTCGAACGGCTCGCCCGTCCGGCCGTCGTGCAGCTGCGCCTTGCCGCCGTACGGCATCGTCACGTCCAACTGCCGGTCGTTCAGCGGCCTCTTTTCCTTGTCGCGCGTCTTGCGGCGCTCCTTGACGGCCTTGTTGGCCTCTTCGACGCACGCGAAGATCTCGTCTTCCGTGCCGCCGTCGAACACCGGCGTCACCGCCTGCTGCCCGAGCACCATCATCGCCCACCCGAGGTGGGTCTCGAGGATCTGCCCGACGTTCATGCGGCTCGGCACGCCCAGCGGGTTGAGCATGATGTCGATCGCCGTCCCGTCCTCGAGGAACGGCATGTCCTCCTCGGGCACGATCCGGGCGATGACGCCCTTGTTCCCGTGGCGGCCGGCCATCTTGTCGCCGACCGACAGCGTCCGCTTCGTGGCGACGTAGATCTTCACCATCTCGAGCACGCCCGACGGCAGCTCGTCGCCGCGCTTCATGTGCTCGACCCGGCGCGACCGCTCCTTCAGCACGCCCTGCACGCGCGGCCAGAACCGGCTGTACGTGTTTTCGGCCTGCTCGCGCGACCCCTTCGAGCCCTTCACCCAGTCCAGGCTGAACGTGTCGATCTGCTCGATGATCACGTCCGGGATGTCCGACTGGCCGACCTTCTGGCGGGTGTTCGGGTCGACCATCTGCTGGCCCGTGACCTCGTTCATCTCGCCCACCATCTGCTTGAAGATGGCGATCGCCCGAAGGTTCATGTCCTTTTCGTACTTTTCCTGGTCCTTCTTGTGCGCCTTCTTCTGCTCGTCGGTCAGGTGCATCCGCCGGCTGAACCGCTGCGAGTTGATGACCACGCCCTCCTCGCCCGCCGGCATTTCCAGCGAGTCGTTCTTCACGTCCTCGCCGGCCCGGCCGAAGATCGCGTGCAGCAGCTTCTCTTCCGGCGTCAGCTCGCTCTTGCTCTTCGGCGCGACCTTGCCGACCAGGATGTCGCCCGGGCCGACGCGCGTCCCGACGCGGACGATCCCGTTCTCGTCCAAATTCGCCAGGGCCCGCTCGCTCACGTTCGGGATGTCCCGCGTGAACTCCTCGCGCCCCAACTTCGTCTCGCGGATCTCGACGTCGTACTCCTCGATGTGGATCGAGGTGAACACGTCGTCCTTGACCAGCCGCTGGTTGATCACGATCGCGTCTTCGAAGTTGTACCCGTCGAAGGTCATGAACCCGACGAGCACGTTCCGGCCCAGCGCCAGCTCGCCCTGCCAGGTGGCCGGGCCGTCGGCGATGATCTGGCCCTTCTTGACGCGCTGGCCCTTCTTGACGATCGGCTTCTGGTTCAGGCACGTGCGCTCGTTGAGCCCGTGGAACTTCCGCAGCACGTACTCGTCGGCGTTGTCGATCAGGATGCGCATCGCGTCGACGTACGTGACGACGCCGGCGCGCTCGGCCCGGACGACCATGCCCGAGTTCTGCGCGACCGGGCGCTCCATGCCGGTGCCGCACACGGGCGGGTCCACGCGGATCAGGGGCACCGCCTGCCGCTGCATGTTCGAGCCCATCAGCGCGCGGTTCGCGTCGTCGTGCTCGAGGAACGGGATCAGCGCCGCCGAGACCGACACGGTCTGCCGCGGGCTGATGTCGATGTACTGCACGTCCTTCGACGGCACCGTCGCCAGGTCGCCCTCGACCCGCGCCAGCACCAGGCCCTTCTTGACGTGCCCTTCCTTGCGGTCCACCGCGTCCGGCGGCGCCAGCACCGACTTCATCTCCTCGTCGGCACGCAGGTACTTGTGCTTGCCGTTGACCTTGCCGTCCGAGACCACGCGGTACGGCGTGATCAGGAACCCGTACTCGTCGATGTCGGCGTAGATCGACAGCGACGCGATCAGGCCGATGTTCGTGCCTTCGGGCGTCTCAATCGGGCAGATGCGGCCGTAGTGCGAGATGTGAACGTCGCGAACTTCGAAGCCCGCGCGCTTGCGGTTCAGACCGCCCGGCCCGAGGGCCGACAGACGCCGCTCGTGCGTCAGCTGGCTAAGCGGGTTCGTCTGGTCGACGACCTGCGACAGCTCGCCGCGCCCGAAGAAGAAGTCGATCGCCGAGCTGATGCTCTTGCTGTTGACCAGCTCCGAGACCTTGCCCAGCTCCTTCGGGTCCTTGAGCGACATGCGCTCCTGGACCGTCCGGCGGAGCTTGAGGAAGCCCTTGCGGAGCTCCTCGGCGGCCAGCTCGTCGATCGTCCGCAGGCGGCGGTTACCGAGGTGATCGATGTCGTCGATGTACCCTTCGCCCGACCGCAGCTTGAACATGTACTTGAGCGAGTTGACCAGGTCTTCCGACCGCAGGGTCATCTCGGTCTCGGCGACTTCCTGGTCGAACTTGCGGTTGATGCGGAAGCGGCCGACGCGGCCGAGCCGATAGCGGTTTTCGTCGAAGAACTTTTCGTTGAACAGCGTGCGGGCCTTGTCCTCCTGCGGGGGGTTACCCGGGCGGAGCCGCGCGTAGATCTTCAGCAGCGCGTTGACGTGGCTCTCGGACGTGTCCTCGGCGATCGTGTTCAGGATCAGCGGGTCGGCGACCTTCGTCACCACGTCGACCGTCTTCAAGGCCGACGCCTGCAGCTTCTCGAGGTGCTCGCCGATCTGGGCCCCGGCCTTGACGACCTCTTCGCCCGTCTCCCCGTCGACGATCGACGCGACCGCGTACGCGGTGGCCGTCAGGTCCTTCAGCTTGACCGTGTCGATCGTGTAGAACTCCTTGATGATCGCTTCGGTCTTGGAGTACTTCTCGTCCAGGGCCCGCAGGAACGTGGTCGCGGGGATCTTCGACGACTGGTCGATGCGGACCGCCAGCGCGTCCTTCTTCGTGACCGAGCACTCGATCCACGAGCCGCGCTCGGGGATGATCCGGCACCCGTGCAGCGGGCGGTCGCCCTCCTGGTGTTCGACCAGGAAGTCCACGCCCGGCGAGCGGTGCAGCTGGTTCACGATCACGCGCTCGGCGCCGTTGATGATGAACTCGCCCCCGCCGATCATGATCGGGACTTCGCCCAGGTAGATCGAGTCTTCCTTGACCTCCGGGTCGTCCTTCCGGTGCAACTTGACATTGATCCGGAACGGCATCCCGTACGTCAGGCGCAGCGCGCGGCACTCGTCCGGCGTGTACCGGGCCTCGGCGAGCTCGTACGAGACGTACTCGAGCCGAAGATTCCCATCGTACGACTCGATCGGGAACACTTCACGGAGGAGGGATTCGAGCCCCTCGTTCTTCCGCTTGACGGGCTCGGCTTCCTCCTGGAGGAACCGCTGGTAGGCGGCCTGCTGGACGTGGATGAGGTTGGGGATCGGCATGGCGTCGCCGACCTTCGAGAAATCCCGCACTTCGCGCACTTGCATCAGTCGATCCTTCCAAAAGGCCTTGGGAGGCGAACCTGCGTTGATCTAGGGCCAGACGTCCCGGTTCGGGGACTACTGACGATCGATTTAGGGTCAGTGGCGGCACCGAAACGCCACCCACTCTCAGCGACCCGCGTCGACAAAATTAGCCGCCTTACGAAACGTAGTGCGGCCTGTTGCCGGGCCCGCCTGACACTGGCCAGCCCGGAGAATTCACATTAACAAACGGCAGAGACTGAACTTACGTCTCATCAACCGACAAAAAGCGGAAAGCGACCAGAACCTTTCCCTCTCACTTTGCTGGGAAAAGTCCTAGTCAGCTACAGCGGAAGTTGTTGACGTTGTCCAGCCAATGCTGAACCAGGCATCCTAGCGAAGGGTGCCGGGGGAGTCAAGCTGTCTGACCCTTGACAACAATAGGAGCAAGGGAATTACGGGGCGATGCTCTGCAGTGTCAGGCCCACCGCACCCACGCCGGAGGCAGAGCCTAAGGCGACGCCCCGGATCGGCCGCCGACCCGCGTCCCTCACTCCCCCGGCAAGATCACGAACGGCGGGTCGTACTTGTTGCACCGCAGCTTGAACGTCTCACCCACCTTGGCGTCCCGGCTGAAAATGATCTGCTCGCGTTTCCCCAGCTTCAACACGCCGCCGAGTTGCTCGTTCGCCACCACCCGCCAGCCTTGCTCGACGAACTGCTGCTGCGACATCCGCGTCGCCTTCCACCCGCCCCCGTCGTTTCCCTGGTAGTCCCAGTTACAGGCGATCAGGATCGTGCCGGCCTTGGTCACGCGGAACTCGGTCATGCCGTCTTGGCCCGCGCCCTTCTTCTTCTGCGAGTAGACCTGCAGTTTGAGCTTCTTGAAGCTCTCGGGCAGCGCCCAGGTGCCACTCCCCTGCCGCGTCGCGCCCTCTTCGAGCGGGACCGGCTCGTACACGTCCGACTCGATCGTCGCCGCCCGGCTGAGGTCCGCCGACCCCGCCCCTGCCGGCCGCTTGATCGTTCCCCCGGCCGCCGGCGCCACCGGCTTGCTCCCGGTCGTCGCCGTCGCCACTGCCGCAGGCGTCGCGACCGCGGCCGCCGGCGCCAACGAGGCCAGCCGCCGTTCGGCCTTCACCTTGTTCAGCCCGACCAACTCCGGCTGGGCCAACCGGTACCAGTGCCCCGCCCGCGCCCGCATGCGCGCCTGCGTCGACGCCAGCTTTTCCCGCTCGGCCAGTTCCCACCACGCGTCGCCGAGTTGGTCCTTGATGGCGGCCGCCTGCGGCTTGGCCGGGTCCGCCAGCTGCGCCGCCGTCTCGCGCGCCGCCACCGCCCGTGCCGCCGGGTCCGCCGACTTCGCCAGCATCCGCAGCCCGACGTCCCACTCCCCCGACCGCAGGCACGCGTCCAACCCGACCGCGTGGTTCGCCGCCGGGTCGTCCGGCGCGGCCTTCAGCTTGTCCATCGCG